>JBFYZZ010000107.1:0-20466 GCA_041309225.1 Deltaproteobacteria bacterium
GCTCGTGGAGGGCGCGCCCGCCCCGGCCACCGCCGAGGTTCCGATCGCGGCCACCGGAGGCCCGGCCCGCGAAGCGACGGAGATGGAGAGCCCCGCCGCGGCCGACGTCGAGGAGTCCACGCTCCTGCCGCTCGGCGACGAGGACGACGCCGGCGACATCGAGGACTACGGCGTGGAGGGGCTCCTGCGGTACGAGGGCGACGACGAGGAGGGCGCCCAGCCCCTCGCGCCGGGACCCGATGAGGTCCCGCCCCTCGGCGACGATCACCTCTCGCCGCTCGACTCCATCCCGGGCCGGCCGATCGCCGCCGAGCCCGCGCCGGCCCCGGAGGCACCCGAGCCGCCGCCGCCGGTTCGCAAGCCCGCCAGGGTGAAGCTCGACTACCGGAGTGCCGAGGCCCTCCTGGCGGACGTGGGGGCCAACCTTGCCCACAACGGCGCCTTCGTCCGCACCACCGCCCCCCTCCCGGTGGGCCGGGCGTGCGTCCTCGAGATCCACGGACCCGGCCTCGACCGGCCCCTGTCGCTGCCCGGCCTGGTCACCCGGAGCAGCCGGACGGAGGCCACGGCCGGGGAGCAGGGCATGTGGGTGGAGTTCCGACTCGAGGACCCGGCCCGCCGCGAGGCGGACGCCGTCCTCCACCGCCTGATGCGGGCCACGAGCGAACGGTAGCACCCCCGGGCAGCGCTACACCCGGCACACGTACTCGCCGGTGCGGGTGTCCACGCGGATGCGCTCGCCCTGGTTGACGAAGAGGGGCACCTGCACGGTGGCTCCGGTGGCCAACGTGGCGGGCTTGGTGGCGCCCGTGGCCGTGTTCCCCCGCATGCCCGGCTCGCAGTACACGATCTCGGATTCGACGAAGTAGGGCAGGGTGACCGCCACCGGGCGCCCCTGGAAGAACATGATCTGCACCTCCAGGTTCTCGGTCAGGTACCCCGCCTGGTCCTCGATGGAACGGCCGACGAGCGAGATCTGCTCGTAGGTGGACATGTTCATGAAGAACCAGGTTTCACCGTCGTTGTAGAGGTACTGCGCTGGAAACTCCTCCACGTCGGCGGCCTTGAGCGTCTCGCCCGTGCGGTAGGTCCGCTCGATGACGGCCCCGGTCAGCATGTTCTTGAGCTTGGTGCGGGTGAAGGCGTTGCCCTTGCCCGGCTTGACGAACTGGAACCAGGTGATGCTGTAGGGATCGCCGTCGATCTCGACCTTCAGCCCGTTGCGGAAGTCGGACGTCTCGTACGTGGCCATGGAGAGGCTCGGGGAAAGGGGTGCGCATCGAACGGGCGCCCCCCTATCACGGCGCGCAAGCGGCCAGCCCGCCCGGCGATCGGAAGGTTACCTTGGGCCGGCTCCCCAGGGAGGTGTCATGCCCGTCCGGCAAGCCACGCGCCGATATGCCGGCCTCGGGGAGTTCCTGCGGGAGTGGGACACCACCTTGAAGCGCGGGGCCCTGTCGATCCGGCGGGCAGACCTCGACGACGAGCCCGCGCCCGAACTCAAGCTCGACCTCGTCCTCCCGCTCGTCGGACGCGTCGGTCCTCTGCAGGCCCAGGTGGTGGCCCGGGCGCCCGACGGCACCATCGGCCTCCGCTGCCCCTCGATCCCGCCGGAGGTGCAGGCGCGCATCGACCAGCTCCTGTCCGCGGTGGACGAGGTGCGCGACTACCTCGTCGCCCGAGGCGACGTCGTCCCGGCCGGGATCGTCGAGGCCCGTTCCGCCGAGGAGGCGCAGCAGCGGGAGGATCTCGCCGATCAGATCGCCCGCCTGCGGAGCCAGCGGCCCGGAGACCAGGCCGCCTGGGGGAGCGACGCGGGGACGCGCCAGCGGGGTCTGGTCATCCCCGCCGTCGCGGACGACGAGCCGCTGGTGGACGGCCAGCTCGGCGACCGCTCCCTGCGCGACGCGCTCGTGGAGATCGCGGTCCGACGGATCACCGGCCTCCTCGTCGCGGTCCCCCGGACGGGCGCCCGGTTCTTCGGCCTGTGGTCCCACGGCGGGCCCGTGGGGTTCCGCGTGGAGCCCATGGATCCGGAGCTCGTGCTGGGCACGCTCCTCCTCCGGGCCGGCAAGATCACCCGGGAGCAGCTCGCCGAAAGCCTCCGCCTCATGGAACGGCAGGGGATCCGGCAGGGCGAGGCCCTGATCCAGATGGGGCTCCTCACGTTCCCCCAGGTGGTGCTCCTCCTGCAGCGGCAGGTGGAGGTCTGCCTCCAGCGGACGATGCGCCTCAAGGACGGGTACTGGGCCTTCTTCGGGCTCGAGGACCTGCCCGAGCGGTTCGTCAACCCGCCGCTCAGGGTGCCGTCCATCCTGCTTCGGGCCCTCGTCCAGCACGGCCGGGACCTCTCGGTGGAGGAGATGGCCGCCGCCCACCGCGCCAACCTCGATCGCTACGTGTTCGTCGCGAACGACGTGGAACGCGTCCTTTCCGAGGTCCAGTTCACCCCCCAGGAGCGGAAATTCCTGGAGATCGTCCGGTCCAACGCCTGGCGCCTGAGGGAGCTCTTCACGCGGTCCAACCTGAGCCGCTCCGAGACCGCCGTGCTCGCGTACGCGTTGAACGAGATGGGGTTCGTCGCGTACCGCGACGAGGAGACCCAGAAGCGGTACCTCGCAAGGGTGGGGAGCCGAATCCGCCAGAAGGCCCGGCAGTTGGGGGAGGCCACCCATTTCGACATCCTCGAGATCCATTGGATCTGCCTGCCCGAGGAGGTCGAGGAGGGTGCCGAACGGGTCCGCCGGGAGTTCGATCCGGCGGCCTATACGAACCTCCCCCCGGAGCTGACGTCGCTGCTCGACGGGATCCGGGAGGCCGTGGACGCCTCGCTCGCGTGCCTCCGGGACGAACGGCGGCGCCGGGCCTGCCGCGAGGAGGTCGTCGAGCGGTCCAAGATCGAGAGCTCCGCCGAGATCCTGGGGCGCAAGGGCGAGATGGCGCTGCTCAAGGGCGACCGGCGCGAGGCGGTCGGCTGTTTCTCCAAGGCCGTGGAGCTCTGTCCCCACGTGGCTGGCTACCAGGAAGGGCTCTCCCGCGCCCGTTCTCTTTGACGAGGTCCCCGTGAGCGTCCCGATTCCCCTCCTCCTCGCGCTCGGTTGCCGCCACCCCGTCGCCCCTGCGGAGGAGCCCCGGGTCGAACCCGAACCGGTGGCCGTCGTGGCGGCGTCGGTCACCCCCGAGGCGCTCTACGCCCGGTGCCGGGACCGGGTCGAGGGTCCGGAGAGGGAGGGGGAGTGCACCACCGACGCGGAGTGCGCCACCGCCGGCTGCTCGTCCGAGGTCTGCCTCCCGGCGGTCCGGGTGCCGGAGATCATGACGACCTGCGAGGTGCTGCCGTGCTTCGCCGTGCTCGGGGCCTGTGGCTGCCGGGAGGGGAGGTGCACGTGGACCCTCGGGGATGCTCCGGGAGGCCTGCCGTTGCCCCGCATCCCCAGGGAACTGCCGCCCCGCGACCCCTGATCAGGAGCCGTAGCGGGCGCTGTCGTAGGGGCCGTCGTCGGGCGACCAGGACGCCGGGGGGTGAAAGGTCACCCCCGGGACCGGGGCCTGGAAGACCGTCTCGAGGCCGCCGCAGGACGACGTCACGATCCGATCCCCGACGGTGAGCGTGACGCGGGCGTGCCGCGTGCAGCAGGCGTATCCCTCGCCCGATCGGGGCTGCTCGAAGCGCAGCCCCGCGAGGTCCACCGGCTCGCAGGCCATCGAGACCTGGACGTCCTCCCTGTGGACGCGCCAGGCGGTGGGCTCGAACCGCGCGTGGCGGAGCCAGTGGTCGGGCGTGTTGAGGTCGCGGTCCCCCGCCGGATCCCGGATCACGAGGCACGTGAGGCCGGGCGTGGCGAGCCGGCGGCCCAGGCGCATGCGGGCCGTGAAACCGTCGAGGACCCGATCCACCCCGTCGTCCCAGAGGGTGCAGGTCCCCGCCGCGAAGGAGGCGGCCTGGTCCCCGCCCCAGGTGTGGCCCCGGTGGCCCCGCCAGCCCTCGACGTCCACCGGGTGGCCGTCGAGCGTCACGCGCCCGTGGAAGCCGAGGCCCGGTGCGGGCGTGCAGGTCTTCTTGCGTGGCCAGTGCACGTCGTAGAGGATGCGGAAGGGGAGGTGCCAGATGGGCGGCAGGCCGCCGCTCAAGGACAGGTCCCAGGAGATGCCCGAGACCGATCCGGACGCCCGATCCGCGGCGAAGGCGAGGTCGGGTCCGGACAGGGACGGCCCCTCGCCGAACTCCAGGCGCTCCCAGGAGAGGTCGGTGCGGACCACGCGAGGCGGCAGGCCGCGCTCGAACCAGGTGAACCAGACCTCGGCGCGCGGCGCGGCGTGCAGGGGCTTGAGGAGCGTGTGCCGGATCCAGAGCGCCCGCGTGCCGTCCGGGCTGTTGGCCGTCAGGGCGTGGGTCTCGTAGAGACCGGTGCCCGTGACGGCGACGATCCGGTCGTGGCGGAGGGACATGGGCGCTCCCGACCGCCGTCATGTAATGCGACGGCGGACCCCCGTGGATCCTCCCTCGTTCGACCTGGTCCCCAGGCCGCGCTACCTGGACCTCGAGGTCCCGACCATGGAACGTGACGTCGTCGTCCTGGGAGGTACGCCTGGCGCGGTCCGGGCGGCGGCGGCCTGTGCCCGGCGCGGGCGGCGGGTCACCTGGATCCTCCCGGATGCCGCTCCCGAGGGCCCATCCGACCTCCCGGAGGGTCGAGGATCCCTGGAGGTCGCCCAACCGCCCGGCGCCCTGGCCGAGGCGGTCCTGGGACCGCTGGTCCCCCTTCCCGATCCGTCGCGGCGTGCCCTGGCGGTGGCCGGCCGGATCCATCCGCTGCCCATCCGGCCGAGGGGGCTGTCCAGCATTCTGGGTCCGTCCGCCACGAGAGCGGCGGCCTGGGGCCTCGCGCGGGTCCGGACACGCGAGGCCGTGGGGGGCCTGGTGGGGGCCTGGAGCGAGATCCGCTCCTATCGCGACTGGGTGTCCAGGCGGTACGGCGAGCCTCTGGCCAACGCCCTGTACGGGCCCTACTGCCGGCGGCGCTGGGGCGACCCCGGGGAGGTCGGGGCCGCGGTCGCCCGCCTCCACCACGCGATGCCCGCCGTCCACGACCGGGTCGCGCCGGCCGAGGGGCCGGCCGCCCGGGCCGCCCATGCGCTCGCCGCGGTGGAGGCCGCGGGCGGCCGCGTGATCGCCGGGGTGTCGGTGCAGCGCTTCGTCGTCCGAGAGGGTCGCGTCGCGACGATCCTGCTGGCCCGCCGGCGCCGGATCCGCGTGGAGGGCGAGGTGCTGGTGGCCCACCCCCCGGCGGAGGTGGCGGGGTGGCTTGGCGAGGCGATCCCCGATCCCATCCACGCGCACGCCGGGCGTCTCTCCTTCCGTCACGCCCTCGAGGTGCTGCTCCCCGCAGACGACGCCGACCTGCCCGACGAGATCCACCTCGTCGGTCCCGGCGGCCCCTTCTTCCGGATCACGCTCCCCGGTCGATGCCCGGGCCACACGGACCTCGCCGGGCACGTGCTGCTGCACGCCACGCTCGATCCGGACGATCCGCTCTGGCGCGCCCCCGACGCCGACATCGAGGACGCCGCGCGGGCGGCGCTCGCCGAGTTCCCCGGGATCCCGATCCGGTGCGGAGACGCACACATCCGCCGCCTCGAGGAGGACCAGCCGTGCTGGACCCTCGGCAGCGCGCCGTCCTGGCTCCGCGTGCGCGCGGCGTTCGCGTCGCTCGGCGTCGTGGGCGTCGGTCGCAGCGGCACCTTCGGGCACCTCGATCCCCTCGGCGAGGTGCGTTTTCTCGAGGCGCTCCTGGCCGACGTCCCCCTGCGGGAGGCCCATCGGCTCCACGTGGATCCACCCTTCGACGCGCCCCGCCGGCCGGGTGAGCTGCCCGGGTTCGTGTACCGGTAGCGCACCGCCGGCGTGGACGCCGCGCCACGCCGGAGCGCGTCTCCACGGGTGGGGGCGGTGGGAATCGAACCCACAAGAGCGATGCTCACCCGATTTTGAGTCGGGCGCGTCTACCGTTCCGCCACGCCCCCACGGGGGACGGCGAGCCGGGGCACGCCGGCGCGCCGCGACAGGTTCGCACGCGCGGGGGCGGGTGGCAAGGAGCGGGGTGCACCCGAGCCCGAGAAGGGTGGGCTGGCTCCGGGCGGCGCCCGGTGGATAGGGGGTGACTCGACCGCAGCGAGGAGTCGCATGCCGCGCCGCAGCGTGATGGTCGTGGACGCCGATCCCGGGACCGCGCGAAAGGTGCGCAGCGCCCTCGACCGGTCGCCCTTCGACGTGCTCCCCGCGCGGAGCGTCCAGGAGGCGCTCTCCCTCGCGGACGGCCACGACATCGCCGCCCTGCTCTCCGTGCTCAGCCTGCCGGGCGGCAACGGATACGACCTGGCGCGGAGGATCCGCGAGAACCGTCCCGGTACGCCCGTGTTCCTGATCTGGGGCGGATTCGACGTGGTCGACGGCGTCCGGGCGCGAGCCGCCGGCGTCACCGGTGGCATCCGGCGCCCGCTCACGGCCGAGGCCCTGCTCGCCCAGCTGGAATCCGCCCTGGGGCCGCTCGGGACCGGGGCACCGGCCGCGCCGCACCCGCCGGTCGTGACGGAGGAGCTGCCCTCCACGAACGTGGAGATCCTCGGCCCCGCGCCCCGGCAGCCGTCGCTGCCGCCCCTCGTGGGCGGTGAGCGTCTGGCCACGTTCATCCCCGACGACGACTCCGGGCCGCACGTCCCCAAGGCCGCGTCGGCGAGCGTGGCGGCTGAGAGGGCCGTCCTGGCCGTCCTGCCCGAGACGCTCGAGGTGGTGCTCGCCAAGGCCCTCCTGGAGCCCGGACGGGTTCGGGCGGTCTTCGAGGAGGTCGTGCGACGCGCGGTCGAAGAGCGCCTGTCCGCCCAGCCGCCCGACGGCAAGCCCCGGTAGCGCCTGCGCCCGCCCGGCGCCCCGGCCGGGACGGAAGAGCGCCCGGAACGCGGCCAGGTGTGGACGTTCCGGGCCGGGACGCTATGAGGGGACCCCGCGCGGGCACCGCGCGCGCGTCCCGAACGAGGTTCCCATGGCCGCCCCCGTTGATCCCCCCGAACCCGTGGCCCGCCTGTACGATCCGCACGCGGCCGCCGAGCGGTACTACGCCTGGTGGGAGGCGTCCGGGTACTTCCGGGGGCATCCGGAGGCGCCCGGCGCAACGTTCGTCATCGTCATCCCGCCGCCCAACGTCACGGGCTCGCTCCACATGGGCCACGCCCTGGACCTCACCCTCCAGGACGTGCTCGTCCGCTACCACCGTTCCGCGGGCGACAACACCGTCTGGATCCCCGGAACCGACCACGCCGGGATCGCCACGCAGTGGATCGTGGAGAAGGAGCTCGCGAAGGAGGGGCTCACCCGACACGACATCGGGCGCGAGGCCTTCCTCGAGCGCACCTGGGCGTGGAAGGCCACCTACGGCGGCACGATCACGGAGCAGCTCAGGCGGCTGGGTGCCTCCTGCGACTGGTCCCGGGAGCGGTTCACGCTCGACACCGGCCTCACCCGCGCGGTGCGCGAGGCGTTCGTGCGCCTCTACGACCAGGGCCTCATCTACCGCGACACCCGGCTGATCCACTGGGATCCGGTGGGCCAGACCGCCCTCTCCGACCTCGAGGTGGTGCACGAGGAGGGTGTACAGGGCGAGATGTGGTCGTTCGCCTACCCGCTCACCGACGGTTCGGGCGAGATCGTGGTGGCCACGACGCGTCCCGAGACCATGCTCGGGGACACCGCCGTGGCGGTCCACCCCGACGATCCGCGCTACGCCCACCTGGTCGGCCGCACGGTCCGGCACCCCTTCATGGGTCGCGAGGTGCCCGTCATCGCCGACGCCATCCTGGTGGATCCGGCCTTCGGCACGGGCGCCGTCAAGGTCACCCCCGCTCACGATCCCAACGACTACGAGGTCGGGAAGCGGCACGGCCTGCCGTTCATCAACATCCTCAACGGCGACGGCACGCTCAACGCCGAGGGGGGCCCGTTTGCCGGGATGGACCGCTTCGAGGCCCGCAAGGCGGTCAAGGAGCGCATGGCGGCGCTGGGCCTCGACCGGGGGACGAAGCCCCACGTCATGGCCATCGGTCGCTCCCAGCGGTCGGGCGCCTTCGTGGAGCCCATGGTCTCCACGCAGTGGTTCGTTCGCATGAAGCCGCTCGCGGCCCCCGCCCTCGCCGCGGTGGAGCACGGGTTCACGCGGTTCGTCCCCAGGCAATGGGAGAACACCTACTTCTCCTGGATGCGGGGCATCACCGACTGGTGCATCTCCCGGCAGCTCTGGTGGGGCCACCGGGTTCCGGCCTGGTACTGCGCGGACTGCGACCACGTCACCGTGGCCCGCGAGGATCCGACCGCCTGCGGCCGGTGCGGCTCGGCCCGGATCGCGCAGGATCCGGACGTGCTCGACACCTGGTTCTCCTCGGCCCTGTGGCCCTTCTCCACGCTGGGGTGGCCCGAGCGCACCCCCGAGATGGAGCGCTGGTACCCCACCACGGTGCTCGTCACCGCCTACGACATCATCTTCTTCTGGGTGGCCCGCATGATCTTCTCCGCGGTCCACCACACGGGGAGCGTGCCCTTCCGCGACGTCTGCATCCACGGCCTCATCCGCGACGCCCAGGGCCAGAAGATGTCCAAGACCCGAGGCAACGTGGTGGATCCGCTCCTCACCATCGACAAGTACGGCGCCGACGCCTTCCGGTTCGCGCTCACCCAGGCGGCCACCCAGGGGTCCGACATCAACTGGGACGAGACCCGCGTCGAGAACGCCCGGCGCTACACCAACAAGCTCTGGCAGGCCTTCCGCTTCGTCATGATGAACATGGGCGACGAGGGGCTCGACGGCCCCGCCGTCCCCTCGGTGTACGACCGCTGGATCCTGGCCCGCCTGGGCGAGGCCGTGCTCCGGGTGCGGGAGGCCGTGGAGGCGTACCGGTTCAACGACGCGGCCAACGAGATCTACGCCTTCACCTGGGACGAGCTGTGCGACTGGTACCTGGAGCTCGCCAAGGGCGTGCTCTACGGCGAGTCCTCGCCGCAGGCGCTCCGGGCGGTCCGCCGTACGCTGGTCGAAGTCATGGGCGCCGTGGCCCGGCTCGTCCAGCCGATCATGCCCTTCCTGGCGGAGGAGATCTGGCAGGCCCTCCCGGGCACCTCCGGATCCGTGATGTGCGCGCCCTTTCCCCGGCCCGAGGAGTTCCCCGCCGATCCCGCCGTGCTCGCCGAGGTCCATCTCCTGCAGGAGGCCGTGGTCGAGGTGCGCCGGATCCGGAGCGAGATGGAGCTCTCCCCCAAGGTGGGCCTGCCGCTCCAGTCGACCGGGGAGCGCACGGCCTGCCTGGCCCGGCACCTCCCCGCCCTGCGCACGCTGGCCAACGTGGTGGCGTTCCACCCGGAGGGCCGGCCCGATGGGGTGGCCGCTGCCCTCGTGGTGGGTGGTGAGCAGGCCTTCGTGGCCCTCGAAGGTGTGATCGACGTCGAGGCCGAGCGGATCCGCCTGGATCGGGCCATCGACAAGGTGGCCCGCGACCTCGACGCGCTGGATCGACGGCTCTCCAGCCCTGGATTCGCCGATCGGGCGCCGCCGGCAATCGTGGGGGAGTTCGGCGCCAAGCAGGCCGCCGCTCGGGACCGCCTCGCCGCGCTCCGGGCCGCGCGCAATCTCCTGGGGAGCTGACCGTGGACCTCGACACCCTGGTGCGCCTGGCTCTGGCCGAGGACGTCGGCTCGGGGGACGTCACCACCGAGGCGTGCGTCCCCCCGGATCGGCTCGGCTCGGCCCGCGTGGTGGCCCGCGAGGCGGCGGTGGTGGCCGGTCAGGAGGCGGCGGAGCGGGTCTTCTCGGCGCTGGGGGCGAGGTACGCCCCGGCCGTGCCCGACGGCGGGGCCGTGGCTCCCGGCGATCTCGTGGGCCGGGCCGAGGGGCCCGTCCGGGCCCTGCTCACCGGGGAGCGGACCGCCCTCAACTTCCTCATGCGGCTCTCCGGCATCGCCACCTGGACGCGCACGCACGTCGAGGCGGCCTCGGGCGCGTTCGCCGTCGTGGACACGCGCAAGACCACGCCGCTCCACCGGGAGCTCGAGAAGGCCGCGGTGCGGGCCGGAGGCGGGCGGAACCACCGCTCCGCCCTCTACGACGGCGTGCTCGTCAAGGACAACCACCTCGTGGCCGCGGGCGGCGTCGCCGAGGCGGTGCGGCGCGCACGGGCACGGGCCCACCACCTGCTCCGCGTGCAGGTGGAGGTGGAGGATCGGGACCAGGCCCTGGAGGCCGTGGCGGCCGGCGCGGAGGCGCTGCTCCTCGACAACATGGACGACGCGACCCTCCTCGCGCTGGCCACGGAGCTCTCCGGGCGCGTGGTGCTCGAGGCCAGCGGCGGCATGACCCCGGAGCGCATCGCGCGGCTCGCCGCCATGAGGGTCCCGGTGGACCTCGTCAGCGTCGGCGGGCTGGTTCACCGGGCGCGCTGGGTGGACCTCGCGCTCGACCTCGAGGCGTGACGTGGCGCCCGGGCCTGGCGAGCGCCTCGCGGCCCGCCTGGGTCGGGCGGTCCACTGGGTCGAGGTCACCAGGTCCACCAACGACGACGCCCGGGCGCTGGCCGAGGCCGGCGCCCCCGGCGGCACCCTCGTGGTGGCCGGGGAGCAGACCGCCGGCCGCGGGCGCTTGGGGCGGACCTGGTACTCGCCCCCCGGGCACAACCTGTACGCCTCCCTGCTGCTCCGACCCGCCACCGCACCCGCCGACACGCCACTCCTGGCCCTCGCGGCCGGCCTGGGGGTGGCGGAGGCCCTGGACCTCCGGGTCAAGTGGCCCAACGACGTGGTGGACCCGGCGGATCGCAAGGTCGCGGGCCTGCTCGCCGAGGCCGAGATCTCCGGGGGCACGGTGCGGTTCGTGATCCTGGGCATGGGCATCAACGTGAACCAGCCGTCCTTCCCCCCGGACCTCCCCCAGGCCTCGAGCCTCGCCCGGATCCGTGGCGCCCCCCTCGATCCCCTCGACGTCCTGGCCGCGGTGGTCCCCGCCGTCGAGGCGCGGGTGGCACAGGTCCGCGACCACCGCGACCTCGTCCTGGACGGCTGGCGCCGCCGGAGCGCGACCCTCGGGCGCAACGTGCGCGCGGGCGACCGCGAGGGCGTGGCCATCGACGTCCGCGACGACGGCGCCCTGCTCCTGGCCCGGGCCGACGGCGGGGTGGAGACGATCCTCGCGGGCGACGTCGAACCGGTCCGGCCGACCCGACCCCAGGAGGCCCCATGCTGCTCGTCGTAGACGTCGGCAACACCAACATCGTCGTCGGGGTGGTCGAGGGCGTCGAGGTCCGACACCACTGGCGCCTCACGACCAGCCCCTGCACCACGGACGAGTTCGGGCTCGCCCTCCTCCAACTCCTGGGCCTGCAGGGGCTCACGCCGGGGGACGTGAAGGGCGCCGCCATCTGCTGCGTGGTGCCCAGCACGCTCTACGGCGTCGAGAAGGCCATCCGGCGCTACCTCTCGGTAGAGGCCCTCGTGGTGGGGCGGGGCACCCGGACCGGGATGCGCGTGCGCACGGACAATCCCCGGGAGCTCGGCGCCGATCGCATCGTCAATGCGGTCGCGGCACGCGAGCGGTACGGCGCGCCCGTCGTGGTGGTGGACTTCGGCACCGCCACCACCTTCGACTGTGTGAACGCGGAGGGCGACTACGTGGGCGGGGCCATCGCCCCCGGCTTCCAGATCTCGGCCGAGGCGCTCTACACCCGTACCAGCAAGCTGCCGCGCATCGAGCTGGAGCGGGCCCGCGCCGCCATCGGCACCAACACCGTCGCCTCCATGCAGTCGGGCCTGTACTGGGGCTACGTGGGCCTCGTGGACGGTATCGCCGGGCGCTGCAAGGCCGAGCTGGGCGGCGACCCGATCTGCGTCGCCACCGGGGGCCTCGCCAACATGGTGGCGGCGGACAGCGTCGAGATCGAACGCGTCGACGATCTCCTCACGCTCGACGGCCTCAGGCTGCTCTGGGAGCGGAACCCGCGGTAGGACCGCCCCGGATCCGGCCTCGCGGCGTCCACCGGGCTGGACCCGGGGGCGAACCGGCGCTAGAAGGGGGCCCGTCCTCTGCACCCCCGGAGTCGACCGATGTCCCGCACCCGCCCGTTCCTCCGGATCCTGGTCGTCCTCGCCGCGATCGCGTTGCCGGTCCGGGCCCTGGCCGCGGAGCTCAAGATCGCGGTCGTGGACTTCCAGGCCGCGCTGAACCAGGTCCAGGAGGGGACCACGGCCATGGCCCGGCTGGAGGGGATGCGCGACGAGAAGATGAAGGCCATCGACGTCCGACGTCAGGCGCTCGCCACCATGCAGACCGAGCTCCGGAACCAGTCGGCCCTCCTGTCCGAGTCGGCGCGCGCCAGCAAGGAAGAGGCGTTCCTCAAGGCCCAGGCCGAGTTCCAGCAGCTGGCCCAGCAGGCCGAGCAGGACCTGCAGAACACGTACATGAGCATCATGGACGGCCTCGTCTCGAAGCTGCGCGAGGAGGCCTCCGGCATCGGCCGGGAGCGGGGCTACACGCTGATCCTCGAGAAGAGCAACATCGTGTACTCGGCCAGCCTCGACGATCTCACGGCCGAGCTGGTCACCCGCTACAACCAGAAGCACCCGGGTCGGTAGCGGGTCCCGTGGGGCGCACCGCCGCCGCTGTCGCCGCGTTGCTGGGCGGCGTCCTCGAGCCCGGGGAGGGGGCGTCCGCGGACACGGTGCTGGAGGACGTACGCTCCCTCGACGAGGCGGGGCCCGAGCACCTCGCGTTCGTGGCCAACCGGCGCTACGTCCGACGGATCGCCGCCACGCGGGCCGGAGCGCTGCTGCTCGGCCCCGCCACCGCCGCCTGCGGCCGCACCGCCATCCGGGTGCCGGATCCCTACCTCGCGTTCGCCGAGGCCCTGGCGCTCTTCCACCCGACGCTGCCGGTGGTCCCCGGCGTCCACCCCTCGGCGGTCGTGGACCCCACCGCCGAGGTCGAGGGCGCCGAGATCGGGCCCCTCGCGGTCGTGGGGCCCGGTGCGCGGATCGGGCCCGGCACCCGGCTTGCGCCGGGCGCCGTGGTGGGGGTGGGGGCCGTGGTGGGCCGGGACTGCCGGATCGGCGCCCACGCCGTGGTGGCCGACGGGTGCCAGGTCGGGGACCGGGTCGTGCTCAACCCGGGCGCGGTGGTGGGAGGCGACGGCTTCGGGTTCGCCACCACACCCGAGGGCCACGTGAAGATCCCCCAGGTGGGACGGGCAGTCCTGGAGGACGACGTGGAGCTCGGCGCCTGCGCGTGCGTGGACCGGGCCGCAGTCGGCGAGACCCGGGTGGCGCGGGGGAGCAAGGTGGACAACCTCGTCCAGGTCGGGCACGGTGCCACCGTGGGCGAGCGGAACCTGCTCGTCGCGTTCTCGGGAATCGCTGGGTCGAGCCGGCTCGGGCGGTCCGTCACGCTGGCGGCCGGGGCCCGGGTCCTGGGCCACCTCGAGATCGGCGACGGCGCACAGGTGGGGACCGGGAGCACCGTCACCGGCGACCTCCCCGCAGGCGCGCGCGTGTCGGGCCACCCGGCCTTCGACCACGCCCGCTGGCGGCGTGCGGCCCTGGCCGCGAAGGACCTGCCGGAGCTCCTCAAGGCGCTCCGCCGCCTGGAGGCCCGGGTGGCCGCGCTGGAGGCGAAGGCGCGGGGAGGTGGGGAGGGGAGGTGAGCCGTCCGGCCCGGCGGGCGGGTTAGCCTGTCGTATGCTCGGCCCCTCCCTCCCCATTCCCGTCCTCCTCCTCGCCCTGCTCCTGGCCGCCTGCGACGATGAGGTGGCGACCCCAGACGACACCGCTCCGCCCGAGGACACCGAGCGAGCCGACGAGTGCGACGACACGCCCGGGCAGATCCGGTGCATCGACGGGGACGCCGTCACGTGCGACGCGGCCGGCGACGTCGCGGCCCGGGAGACCTGCGAGGAGGGCTGGGCGTGCATCGAGGGCCAGGGCTGCACGAAGATCCCCGACGAGTGCGACGACACCCCGGGGCAGATCCTGTGCATCGACGGGGAGGCCGTCACCTGCGACGCGGAGGGCGACGTCGCGGCCCGCACCGCCTGCATCGAGGGCGACGTCTGCATCGAGGGCGTTGGGTGCGCCACCTGCATGGTGGACCTCTCGGACACCCTGCTCGACGAGGCCACCGAGGAGACACCCGGCGTCTTCGTGACCGCCGCCCCCATCCGGGGGCCGCTCGCGCTCACGCGGATGCGGGCCCTCACGCTCACGTCCGGCACCCCAGAAACCATGGTGCTCGTCGAGTCCACCGGCGTCTCCCTGTTCGACGAGCGCGGCTTCGCCCTCGAGGGGCCGTTGTCCTTCGCGCAGGAGGAACTGCCCGCCACGCTGTACGCGGGCGGCGAGGCGGCCTCGGAGGGCAGCGTCACGGCCACGCTCTCCCTCGACGTGTGCGCCGGCGTCTCGGACACGGTGGCCGTCCACGTGGTGGAGTGGGCCGGCCTGTCGGGCGTGCCGCGCGACGATTTCCCGTGGTTCTCCTACGTGGACGCCTTCAACGGATCGGGGCCCGCCCACGTCGCGCTGGATCCCTTCCGGTTCGGAGACCGCGTGGGCCTCACCGCCGACATCTACGTCGTGGATCACAAGGACGCGGGCGACTGGGTCGCGGATCCCACCCTGGTGGACGTGACCGGTTCCGTCGAGACCCTGACCGTGGCGGGCGACTCGGTCGCCTCCAACGTCGTCGAGGTGTGGTCGTCGCTCGATCCCGCGGGATGGGTGGCCCGGCCCCTCGACGTGGTCTTCGACTTCGACGGCGACGGAGCCTACGGCCCCGGCGATCTCCTCGACGGCGGCGACGGCACCGGCCTGGCCGCCGTGAAGGATCTCGCCACCGGCGGCCCGCACACGGTGGTGGAGAGCGTCTACTCGGGCGGATCCTGGCTCGGGCAGGACCTCTACTACCCCGACGACATCGCCACGATGGGCGAGCTGCCCCTGGTGGTCGTGTCGCACGGCAACGGACACGAGTACACCTGGTACGACTACATCGGCGAGCACCTGGCCTCCCACGGCTACGTCGTGATGTCCCACCAGAACAACACGGGGCCCGGCATCGAGACGGCGTCCACCACCACCATTCGGAACACCGACTGGTTCCTCGGGAACCTCGACACCATCGAGGACGGGGCGCTCCTCGGCCACGTGGACGGCCACCGCATCGTCTGGATCGGGCACAGCCGCGGGGGCGAGGGCGTGGTCCGCGCGTACGACCGCATCGTCGAGGGCGACGTCGCCATCACGGACTACGAGCCCGAGGACGTGGTGCTCATCAGCAGCATCGCCCCCACCGTCTTCAACGACGTCACGGACGCCGATCCCCACGACCGCCCGTACCACCTCATCGCGGGCGCGGCCGACGGCGACGTCACGGGCGGCCCCGACTGCACCCAGTGCCAGTTCTTCCGCCTCGCCCAGGCCGCCACCGGCGACACCCACGTCACCTACGTGCAGGGAGCCTCCCACAACGACTTCAACTGCTGCGGGTTCGCCGACGGTACCGGCCCGGACCTCATCGGCGAGGAGGAGGCGCAGACCGTGGCGAAGTCCACGTGGCTCGCCCTGCTCGAGGGCCGCGTCCAGGGCGACGAGGTGCTCCTGGAGTACCTCACCCGCATGTACGACGACCTCCACGGTTCGGGCATCGCCGACGACACGGTCGTGGCCAGCCAGTTCCGCGTGGATCGGTCCGGGGACGTCATCGTCCTCGACGGCTTCCAGGAGGGCAGCGACGTCACCACGTCGGACTGCAGCGGGAGCGTGACGTACGATGGGACCGGCCTGCGCGAGGGCCGCCTGGCCGATCGCGACTACCGGCTGGGCTGGTCCGACGGTGACGCTTACAACGGCATGACCCAGGTCGCCGACGACGTGGACGCCACCCGGGGCGGCATCCTCGAGTGGAGCGAGGGCAGCGGCACGGCGCTGTCCTTCGAGATTCCGGAGGGGTACGGCGACTGGCGGGGATACGGCTTCCTCTCCTTCCGCGCCGCCCAGCAGACCCGGCACGCCTACACGGTGGCGCTCGGCGGCCCGCTCTCCTTCACGGTCACCCTCGTGGACGGCACGGGGGTCGAGTCCTCCATCGACTTCGGCGTCATGGGCGGCCTCACCACGCCCTACCTGCGGTCGGGCCTCGGGACCGGCTACGGCTGGGCCAACGAGTTCGCCACCGTGCGCTTGAGGCTCCTCGAGTTCCAGGCCGACGGCACCCCCATCGACCTGTCCGACGTCGTCGAGGTGCGGTTCGACGTCGGCGAGGGAGCCGGCTCGCCCCTCGGCCGCATCGGCATCGACGATCTGGAGATCGTGCCATGACGCTCCTCCCGGTGCTGGGACTGCTGCTCCCACTCGCGCTCGCGAACCCGCCGCCGATCGTCCCGGTCGACGACGGAAGCGCCGTGTGCGGGCTCCTCTACGTCCGCCCCTTCGCCCTGGCCCAGGCGTACGCGTTCACCTGGATGCGCGACCACCCGCCGGTGAGCGAGGGGCTCTTCGTGGTGGTGGAGGTGGATCCGGCGCTGGCCCGGCCCCGCGACGTCGATTCGCCGGTTCTGTACGTCGGGGCCACGCCCGCCGAGCGGGTGAACGCGGGGCGCACCCATGGCCGGGTCGTGCTCATCGTGCCCGGGCAACCCGACCTCACGGAGGTGCCCGTCTACCTCGGATCGGTGGAACTGCCCGAGCGGGTGGACGCGGCACGCGGCGCCCGGGAGCTGGAGGCCGCCCGCGCCCTCGGGATCGAGCCCTTCGGCGCGGCCGAGGTCCGGGCGGCCGAGGCCCGGGGAGGAGACGTGCTGCGCCTGCCCGGCGCCGACGCGCTCTACCGCGCCGCCGGCGACCTCGTGGAGGCCTGGGCGCCCGAGGACGCCGAGCGCGCCGACAACCTGCGGGTTCCCCCGCCATGACGGGCCGAGCGCTCGCGGTGAAGGTGGGGTGGCGCGCCCTGGCGGTGGGGATCGGCGTCACGGCCGGCGTGTTGTACGCCACGTACCTCGGGTGCCACGGGTCTTGAGCGCTCCGCGGGAACCCATGGTACATGGGGACGATGGGCGCGCTGGCCGGGTGGCTGGTGGTGAGCGAGATCGGGCGGATCCGCGCGCGAGCGCGGCAGGAGCGGGCCTGGGAGCAGGAGGGCCTTCCGCCCGCGACGGACACGGATTCCAGGGACGGAGCCGGGTAGGCGGGAGGGACCGGCCAGTGACGGGCCGTCCGCTCGAGGTGCTGGTGTCGGCCGTGGAGGCTTCGGGGGATCGCCTCGCCGCGGAGCTGGTGGCGGCGCTCGCCGCCCGTCGTCCCCTGCGGGCCCGGGGGCTCGCCGGGCCCGATCTCGAGGCAGCCGGCGTGACACCCCTGGCGCGCGTGGAGGACGTGACGGCCGCCGGGCTCGTCGAGGTCGCCGGCCGGCTCGGCGCCCTCCGGGCCGCCCGTCGGGCGCTGGTGCACGCCGCCCGGGAGGGTGCCGACCTCGTGATCGTGACCGACGGACCCGACTTCCACCTGCCCCTCGCCCGGGCGGTCCGGCGCCTGGGGATCCGGACCGTCGGGTACGTAAGCCCCCAGGTGTGGGCCTGGCGGCCGGGGCGGGTACACCGGGTAGCCGCCTCGCTCGACCAGCTCCTCTGCCTCTTCCCCTTCGAGCCGCCCCTGTACGAGGGGACGGGCCTCGACGTCCGCTGGGTCGGACACCCCGTCCTCGACCGGCTGGCCGGCGTCCGCCGGACGCCCGATCCCCGGCGGTTCGCCCTCCTGCCCGGCTCGCGGCCGCACGAGGTGCGGCGCCTCCTGCCCGCCTTCCTCACTGCGGCGGAGGCGGTGCGGGCCCGGATTCCCGAGGCGTCGTTCACGCTCGGCCGGGCGGCCATGGTCCCGGCGGAGGCGTATGCCGGCGCGGAGGCCGCGGGCGTCCGCCGGGTCGACGGCCTCGTTCCGGCCGTAGAGGCGGCCGGGGCCGCGCTGGTGGCCGCCGGGACCGCCACCCTCGAGTGCGCGGTGCTGGGGGTGCCGATGGTGGTGGCCTGCGCCGTCCACCCCCTCACGTACGGCGTGGGGCGCCGGCTGGTGCGCGGCGTGCGGCACCTGGGCCTGCCGAGCATCCTGCTCGGCAGGGAGGTGGCCCCGGAGCACGTGCAGCGGCTCGATCCCGAGGCCATGGCCCGGGACCTCCTCCGGGTGGCCGTGGATCCCTCGGTGGCGGCGGACCTCGCCGAGGTGCGCCGTCGCCTCGGACCCAGAGGCGCCTCGGGGCGCGCCGCGGACGCGATCCTCGAGGGCTTGGAGACGGAACTGCGGGGGCTCGGGGGACCCCGCCCTGGACGCGGCCCCGCCCGCCGGGCATGATCCCCCCCGACTCCGGGGTTCTGCCGCCGTGCCCACCGCTGTCGTCACGCCCACGTACAACGAGGTCGCCACCGTGGCGGGTCTCGTCGCACGCCTGCTCGGCACCCGGACCTTCCGCCAGGATCCGGGGGCTCGCATCCTCGTGGTGGACGATGCTTCCCCCGACGGCACGGCCGAGGTCGCCGAGCGGGTGGGCGCGGGCCGCGTGCGGGTCATCCGGCGCCCGGGGCGCGAGGGGCTGGGCAGCGCCTACCGGGCCGGTCTGGGCACCGCCCTGGAGGCCGGCTTCGATCCGATCGTGCAGATGGACGCCGATCTCTCTCACGATCCCACCGACGTGGACCGGCTCCTGCAGGTGGACGGAGACCTCGTGCTCGGGACCCGCTGGATGCCCGGAGGCGGCTCCCAGGGCTGGCCACTCCCGCGGCGCCTGATGTCCCGGGGGGGCACCGGCTACGCCCGGTTCTGGCTGGGCCTCCCGCTCCGGGATCTCACCGGCGGCTTCAAGGCCTGGCGGGCCGCCTGCCTCCGCGCCGTGGACCTCGCCTCGGTCGAATCCGAGGGGTACGTGTTCCAGATCGAGACCACCTGGCGGGCCGTGCGGGCCGGGTTCCAGGTGGCCGAGGTGCCCATCACGTTCTCCCAGCGGGCTGCCGGAACGAGCAAGATGAACGCGAGGATAGCCCTCGAGGCCGCGTGGAGGATCCCGGCCTTGAGGTGGCGGTCGTAGCGGTGGATCCCGCGCGACGCGTCACCCTGAGGGTGATCCCGGGCGGCGAGCGCCCGGCGGATCCCGACCGGGAGGGATCCTGGGTCGAGCGGGTGGAGGGATGGGCCGGGCCGCTGGCCCTGATCCTCGCGCTCGCGGCGTTCCGGGCGTGGTACGCCGGCCTCCCGGGTCTCGTGGCGGACGAGGCGTACTACTGGACCTGGAGCCGCGACCTCGCCGCCGGCTACTTCGACCACCCGCCCGCGGTGGCGTGGGCCGTCCGGGCCGGAACCGCCATCCTCGGGGACACCGAGCGAGGGGTGCGGATCGTGCCCATCCTCCTCGGCGCCCTCGCCGCCGGGGTTCTGGCCGTCACCTCGCGGCGGCCCTGGCTCACGGTGGCGGCGGCCTGCTCGATGCCGCTGTTCGTGCTGGGGGGGACCCTCGCCACGCCCGACGTCCCCCTGATCCTGGGGTGGACCGTGGCCCTGGCCGGGGCGGCCCGGGGGGGGCCGTGGTGGCTCCTGGCCGGGGCCGGGGCCGGGCTCGCCGCGCTGGGCAAGGCGCCCGGGCTCCTCCTGCCCATACTGCTGGCCCTCGGGCGGCCCCGCGACCTCCGGACGCGGTGGCCCTGGCTGGGGCTCCTCGCGTTCCTGACCCTGATCGCCCCGAACGTGGCCTGGCTCGCGGGCCACGACTGGGTGAGCCTGCGCTTCCAGGCGGATCACGGGCTGGGCGTCGAGGGGGGCGACGCCGCCGCCCCCGGGCTTTCGGGGCTGCTCGCGTTCGTGGCGGCGCAGGTGGGGCTCGCTGGGCCCTTCCTGTTCCTCTGTGCGGCCGCATTCTGGCTCGTGGCCTGGCGGGAGCGGGGACTCGTGCGCCTGTGGTGGTGGACCTCCTTTCCGCCCCTCCTGCTCTTCGCGCTGGCCTCGCTCCTCGCGAGATCCGAGGCCAACTGGGCGGCCCCCGCCTGGATCGGGGCCGTCCTGGGTCTCGGGCACCTGTCGGCCCGATGGCGGCGCATCGCCTGGGTCGGCGTCGGGACCGGGGCCGTCGCCTCGGGATTCCTGCTCGTCCACGTGGTGCGACCCGTGATCGACCTGCCCCGCGATCCCACCGTCCAGGTGGAGGCCGGCCGCGTCATCGGACAGGCGGTGCAGGCGTGGGGCATCGACCCGGTCTACGCCGTCCGGTACCAGGACGCGGCCTGGATCCGGTTCTACGGTCGTGTCTCGGCTCGAGTCCTCCCGAACGTAGGGCGGGCCAGCCAGTTCGACCTGTGGCCCCGCGAGCCGATCGCGCCCCACGCACTCGTGGTGCGCCCATGGCGATCGCGGCCGCC
>JBFYZZ010000108.1:0-8131 GCA_041309225.1 Deltaproteobacteria bacterium
CGCCCACGCGCCCGACGCCCTCCGCGCCTGGATCCGTGACGAGGCCGAGGGTCGCCGGCACCTGGAGATCCCGCCCGCCCTCCGGGACGCCTGGGGCGAGATCTGTCCTGCGGTCCCGGCGGGCGGGATCGGCCCCGTCGCCTCCCTCGCGCAGGTGGCCGCGTCCTGCCCGCTCCCGCCCGGATTCGCCGGCGAGGATGCCGGGGGGGACCTGCGGGCGGCCCGGGGGAACCCCGTCCTGGCCCTGCACGTCCATCACTGGCTGGTGAGCGAGGGGATCCCCACCGACACGGCCGCCGCCGTGGCCCGGGCCTTGAGGGGCGCCCCTCCCGTGGCCGGTGGCCTCCCGGTCCGGCTGCCGAGGCTCGCGGGCGGGGATCCTGGGGGCGTGGCCCGGATCGTGCTCGCGGAGGACGGCCTGCACGACGGGGAATCGCGGGTGGCGTCCCGGACCGTGCCGGCCGCCCGATGGGCGCTCCCGCTCGGGGCCGGTGGCACCGGGTGGACCGTGGACGCCTGGCGAGGGCTCGCCAGGGAAGGATCGGAGACGCCCGTCGTCGCGGCGGACGCCCGGATCAGCGCCGAGGAGCTCGCGCGCCTCGCGGCGAGCCTGGCGCCCTCGGGCGGCCCGGTGGACTTCCTCGGCCTGCTCGGCGAGGCGGGCGGCGTGGGGCGGATCCGGCTGGTCGTGCCCGGCGGTTCGGGTGCCGACCGGCTGCGCGCGACGGTGTACCTCACCCCCTTCGGTGCGGACGTCTGGCGCGACGGCGCCCACGTGCCGCCCGTGCCCCCGTGCACGCCGGGCGGGGTGACCGTGTGCCGGGCCGCCGCCACCTCCGAGGCGGTACTCGTTCGACTGGTGGCCCCCTCGAGGGTGGGGATTCGGGCGTCGGCGGAGGTGACCGTCCAGGAGATCGCCTCGGCGGTCTCGGCGCTCGCGGCGGGCGGCGCGGAACCGGTCCTGGACCTCGGGGACGGTCCGTGCGGCCCGGCACCAACCGGGATGGGCTGCGTCTCGGGAGGCGCCACCCCCCTCGGTGCGGAGGGCGATCCGGACAACCCGGCCCACGTCGGGCGGATCTCCACCTTCTACATGGACGTGGAGCCGGTCCGGCTCCGCGACTGGGCTGCCTGCGCGGACGCGGGATTCTGCCCCGCCGTCACCGGCCTGCCCGGCGACGACCCGGATCCGCACGTCGCCGGCCTCAACTGGGAGGCAGCCAACCGGTACTGCACCTGGGCCGGCAAGCGCCTGCCCACGGAGTGGGAGTGGGAGAAGGCCGCCCTCCTCGCCCCGGACCGCTGGCCGGGCTCGGAGTGGACGAGGAGCTGGAAGGAGCCCTCGCAGGATGCCTGCGGACCGGCGTGTGAGGGACCGGATCCACTCGGCCCCTGCGGTGGCTCGGAGCCCTGCCACGCCTCCGGTCTGAGGATTCTGCGCGGCGGAACGGACGCCCGGGGCACACCCGTCCCCACGCATCGGCGGACCGCGCTCTCGCCCTGGACACGCCGGGCCTCCTCGCTGCGCTGCGCCCTCTCCGGCGCCGAGGGGCAGGATCCGCCTCCCTGGCTGGGGCGGGGGAGTGCCTCCCGCACCCCGGTGCTGGCGCGTGCGCCCGCCCGGCAGGTCGTGCATCCGTGGCCCGCGCTCCCCGATCCCACCCCCCCCACGGAGGCGGAGCTCGGGATCGTGGGCTCCCTCGCGGCGGACGTCCTGGAAGACAAGCCCGTCTGTGGCGAGGAGAAGGTCCAATCGTGGAACTTCCCCCGCGGACAGGGTGGGCGATCGGACATGGACTGCCGGGATCCCATCACGTACGTCGAGACCAACGAGAAGCGGCTCACCACGTTCACGCCCTACGTGCGGAACATCGGTGGGGTCTACGTGGGCGTGGGCGCGGACCAGAACTACGACCTCCTCGCGCTGGCCCGGTCCCGCTGGGCCTTCCTGTTCGACTACGATCCGAACGTGGTGCGGCTGCAGCGTCTGCTCCGGGCGCTCGTGCTGGCGTCGGACACCCCCGAGGCGTTCGTGGACCGCTTCACACCGGCCGAGACCGACCGGACGATGGACCTCCTCGCGGACGCCCTGGCGGGGGAACCGGACGCCGCCGCGATCCAGCGCTTCTTCCTCGGCTACCAGGCGAGACTCGCGGACGTCTACCGGGAGTCGCTCCGGATCCGGGCCGACGAGCCCCGGTACGGCTGGCTCTCACACCCCGAGCAGTACCGGTACGTCCGGATCCTCCACCAGCAGGGGCGCATCGTGATCCTCCCGGGCGACATGCTGGCCACCACCAGCATGCGAGAGATCGGCCGCGCGACCCGATCCCTGGGCATGCCGGTCCGCGTGTTCTATACCTCCAACGCCCCGACCTCGTGGGGCGGGGGCATCACGCCCGAATGGCGGGCCAACGTGGCCGCACTGCCCTTCGACGACGACTCCCTGGTCCTGGCCGTCTGGAACCACGGCGCGTTCGGCCAGGTGGACTACTGGCACTACAACGTGCAGCGCGCCCTGACGTACCAGGCCCGTCTCCGGCATCCCGGCTACCGGTTCATGTGGCAGCTGGCCTGGGATCGGATCCCGAGCGGCGATCCCGACCTGACGCTGACCGGGGTGGCGGGGGGGTGAGGACCGGGGCCCGGTGCACCGGATACCCTGCGTGCATGGACCTCCCCAGCCCCCCTCCGTTCCGTCCGGCCCTCTGGGCCCGGAGTCCCCACCTGCAGACCGTCCTGGGCCACGTGTTGCGCGACACGTCCGTGACGCTGGCCTGGGAACCCGCCCGGCTCGACCTCGACGACGGGGAGGCCCTGACCCTGCGGGTCCTGCCGGGGGGAAGCGGACGCGCGGTGGTGCTCTTCCATGGCCTCGGAGGCCACGCGGGCAGCGCCTACATGCGCCGCGCGGCGGGCGTGGCCGCGGCTCGGGATCACGCGGTGGTGGCCGTCAACCACCGGGGGGTGGCCGAGGGCCGGGGCCTCGCGATCCGGCCGTACCACAGCGGCGCCACGGGCGACGTGGCCGCGGTGATCGCCTGGACACGGGCGCGGTGGCCCGGTACCCACCTCACGGCGGTGGGATTCTCCATCAGCGCCAACATCCTCCTCCTCCTCCTGGGCAGGGATCGCCACCTGGCCCAACCCGACGCCGCCATCGCGGTGAATCCGCCTGGCGACCTCGACGCCGGGAGCCGGCGGCTCGCGGAGGGCCTGAACCGACTCTACGACCGCCGTTTCGTGCGCCTCGTCCGGCACGAGGTGACCGGTCGTCCACAGGCCGGGTTCCTGCAGCCCACCCCCACCCTCAGGGCCTTCGACGAGGTGTACACGGCCCCCGCAGCGGGGTTTCGGGATCGCGCCGACTACTACGCCCGTTGCTCCTGCGGTCCCCACCTCGCCGGCATCCGGATTCCCACGGTCGTGATCGCCTCGGCCGACGATCCGTTCGCTCCGGCGTCCGACCTCGGCCCGGTCTCGGACGCGGTCCACCTCCACGTGGAACCCCACGGGGGCCACATGGGCTACCTCGGCGCGCCAGCCGGGCCGGGGGGCTCGCGCCACTGGCTGGACGCCGCGCTCGACCACTACCTCCGTTGCCTGGGGCCCGGGGGGGAGGCGGGGCAGCGCGCGTCCGCCGCCGGTCCCTAGGCATGCCCGCTTCCTTCCTCCGGTTCGGCCGGGGGCGCGGGCCGTCCCACGAGGAGAAGGTCACCCGGGTCGCGCGAGCGCTCCGGGCGTGGCCCGCCGGCCGGCCCCTGGCGTTCCGGAAGCGGGCGGCGAGCCATCAGGTGCCCAAGCCCGGCGACAGCAAGTACACCGACGCCAGGCTCGACGTGTCCGATCTGGACCGCATCCTCTCGATCGATCCCGCCGCCCGGACCTGCACGGCCGAACCCGGCGTCACGTTCGTCGACCTCGTCCGGGAGACGCTCCACCACGGGCTGGTCCCCCTGGTGGTGCCGGAGCTGAAGACCATCACCTTGGGCGGCGCGGTGACGGGGTGCTCGATCGAATCCACGTCCTTCCTGCACGGCGGGTTCCACGACACCTGCCTGGCGTACGAGGTCGTGACCACCTCGGGCGAGGTCCTCGACTGCCGGCCGGGCGGCGAGCACGACCTCGTGTTCCAGATGATCCACGGCTCGTTCGGCACGCTCGGCGTGCTCACCCGGCTCACGTTCCGCCTGGCGCCCGCGAAGCCCTTCGTGCACCTGACCTACCGCACCCACCGCGACGTGGAGGCCTGCCGGGACGACATCCTGGAGAGGTTCCGCCGGCGCGACACCGACTTCATGGACGGGATCCTGCACGCGCCGGACCGGTACGTGCTCTCGCTCGGGCGGTTCGAGGACGAGGCCCCGTACGTCCACCGGTACGACTGGGTCACGCCCTACTATCGGACGACCGCCACCCGGGCCGAGGACTGGTTCACCGCCCCCGACTACTACTTCCGGTACGACCGCGGCGTCACGCACGTGCGGCCCGAGTCGCTCCCCGCCCGCCTGCTCTTCGGGCGGTTCATGCACTCCACGCAGTACCTCGGCCTGGCCGAGAAGTTCGCTTGGGCGCTGCCGCGGGAGCGGCCCGCGGTGACCGTGGACCTCTTCCTCCAGGTCTCGCGGTTCGCGGAGTTCATGGCGTGGTACTGGGCCGAATTCGGCCCGTTTCCGCTCTGGTGCGTCCCCTACCGGCTCGCCCGACCCTACCCATGGCTGTCCGACGCCTGGCGAGCCGCCGTGACGGACGAGCTGTTCATCGATCTCGCCATCTACGGGTACCGCCAGCGCGACGGGCGCAACGCCTACCGCCGGATCGAGGAGAAGCTCGAGGAGCTCGGCGGCCTCAAGACGCTCATCTCCTTCAACTACTACACGGAGGAGGAGTTCTGGCGGATTTTCCACCGCGGGAACCACCTCGCGGCCAAGGCCGTCTGCGACCCCCGCGGCCTGCTCCGCGACCTGTACACCAAGACCTGCGTGGCCGCCCAGGGGCGGGAGCCCCCCAGGCGGGGGCGGGGCTCCTGACGCCGCGGTCGCACGCGAGGCCACGGCCATCGCCGAATGACAGCGTCTCCGGCCCGGTGATAGGGTGAGTGCTCCCCCGATCTCGGGAGCGGCCCCCGTGCATGCCTCCTCCTGCGTCCGGCCGGTCGCGGTCGTCGCCCTGGCCGTCACCCTGATCGCCTGCCGGGCGCGGCCCACGCCCGCCGTGCAGAGCCCCGCGGACGGATCCGTCCTCCTGTGGGACTGGACGCCCGTCGCGCTGCAGTTCCCCGCAGCGTGGAAGGACGCCCGGTTCGAGCTCTCCCTGGACGGCGAGCCCGTGGACGATCCGTTGGCCATCGTCCGGGATCGGCAGTGGTCGGCCCGGAGGGGAGCCCAGTACCTGGGCACCCTGGACCTGACGCGCCTCCAGCCGGGCCCGCACCGCCTGGAGGTCACCATCCGGCGGGGCTTCGCGCGGCCGGTCACCACGCTGGGCTCGACCTTCACCACCGCGCCCGGGCCCCATCGGGTCCACGTCCACGTCGTCGACGGCGAGGGGCGGCCCGTCACGGCCCGGGTCTTCGTGCTCCGGGGAGACGCGCCGCTCACGGTCACCGACGCGACCTCCTGGCGGTTCGACCACAAGCACCGGGAGCGGACGCGCACCGCGCTCCTCGCGTTCGGCGGAGAGGTCGAGATCGGCCTGGCGTCGGGCACCTACACGTTCCTGGCCGCGCGGGGGTTCCGCGAGGACGTGGGACGTGCCGAGGTCGGGGTGAACGGGGAGACCGAGGTCCGCCTGGAGGTGCCGCGGGTCCTGCCCACCCCCGGCCTCCTCGCCGCCGACCTCCACCTCCACACCGGCCTGTCCGACGACGCCTACACTCCGATGCGACCGCGGGCGGCCTCCTTCGCGGCCTCTGGGCTGGACGTGGTGGGGCTCGCAGACCACGACCGCCCCACCGATCCGGATCCCATCGTCGGGGCGCTCACGGGCCAGGCCCACGCGCCCCTGGTGCTCGGCGGGATGGAGCTCGACGTCCGGAGCCGCGCCAGGAAGGAATGGGACGTGGCCCACCTCGCCGTGGGGCCGCTCGTGGCCACGGCGCCCCCGCCCACCCGGTTCGCCCGGAGCGTGGGCCACGCCATCGACCTCCTCAGGCGAACGGCAGAGGCCCACCCCCACCCGGCCACGGGCGACGACGTGCTCATCCAGCTCGCCCACCCGCGCGGCATCCACTTCATGCCGAGCGAGCGCCCCAAGCACATGGCCTGGGCGCTCTTCAACAACAAGGGCTTCGATCGCACGATTCCAGTGGGGCAGGGGAGCAACGCGTGGATGGCCGAGCGCGTGCCCCGGACCGGCACCACCCCCCTCGACGTGGACGCCATCGAGGTGTCGAACCGGATGGGGCTCGCCAAGTACCGGGAGGTGCGCGCCGACTGGTTCGCGCTCCTCGACCAGGGCGTGGTGCGCACCGCCACCGGCAACAGCGACTCGCACGCCCTCGCGGTGGAGCTCGTGGGCTGGCCCTGCAACCTGGTGGCGGGCGCGGTCGGTCCGGACGGCGCGCCCGATCCCGCTGCGCTGGTCCGGTCGGTGCGGGCGGGGCGGGTGGTGGTCACGACGGGGCCCGTGGTGAGCCTGGAGGCCCGGGCGGGCACCGTCGCGGGTCCCGGCGACCTCCTGGCGACCGGCGGGGCGCCCGTCGAGGTACGCGTGCGCGTGGAGGCTGCGCCGTGGGTGCCGGTCCACGAGGTCCGGCTCGTCCAGGACGGGGCCGTAATCGAGCGGATCGACCTCTCGGCGGCACCCCTGGTATCCGCCGGATCCCCTGTCCGGGAGTTCACCTTCCGCGTGTCACCCGCGCGGGACGCCTGGCTGGTGGCCGAGGCGGGCTGGCCCGAGGCCCGAGAGGACATCGACGTGGGCGGCACGTACGGGATCGTGGCACCGGGGTACGTGCCCTACGCCTTCACCAACGCCGTGCGGCTCGACGTCGACGCCGACGGGACCTGGACGCCGCCCGGCCTGCCCCGTCCATGACGCGCTCCTCTGCGGGCCCGGGTACCCGGGACGGGACCGTCTCCGCGGGGCGGAGTGCGCTCGCGTGGCCCCTGCGGGCCTGGGATCGGATCGCGCCCCGCGGACAGGACGTCGTCCCGGCCCTCCTGGCGGGGGTGCTGGGCCTGATCCCGGTGCTCGGGATCCGCCTGGCCGTCACCGCGGAACGGTACCCGCAGTGGACGTGTCGCGACGCCTGGCGGGCGCATGACCTCGAGATCGAGACCTGGGCACTCGTGGCGCTCGTCGCGGCCTTCCTCCTGCGCCCGCTCCACGGGCGCTGGCACCGGGCCGGCCGGGTGGTCGTCCACGGGATCGCCACCCTGCTCGCGATCGCCACGGGCCTGGAGCTCGGGTACCTCCACACCACGGGCAGCCGGGTGGACCTGGAGGCCCTGGCGTACGTCGCCGCGGGCGCGTCCGAGGTGCTCCCGGTCGTGCTCGACGAGGTCCGGCCGTGGCAGAGGGCGGCGGTGGTGGCCGCGCTGGTGATCGGGCTCCTGCCCGTGCTGATCCCCCTCCGCCCGTCGCGTTCCCGGGTGTGGGGCCGCCTCGTGCCGCTCCTCCTCGTCCCCACCCTGGCGATCCACCTGCTCGCCCCCCCGCGGCCGGCGCGGCGGGAGCTCAGGGAGATGCACGAGCCGCTCCTCCCGCTGCTCGTGGACGACTTCCTCGATCGCGCCGCGGACGACGGGGCTCCGCTTCTCCCGCCCGAGCCACCGCTCGAGCTTTCCGCCCCGACCCGAAATCCGTTGCCCAACATCGTCCTCCTCATGATGGAGTCGGTCGGGGAGCACCGCACGTCGTTCGGCGATCCGTCGCTGGACACGACCCCCAACCTCGTGGACCTGGCGTCCCGGGGCCTGCGGGCGGAGCGGGCATGGTCGGTCATCCCCCACACGTCCAAGGCGCTCGTGACCATCCTGTGCGGCCAGTACCCGGAGCTCGTGCAGGAGGTCCGCGAGGCCCGCATGAACGGGCTGCCCGGACCGTGCCTGCCCGGGATCCTCGCCGGCGCGGGGTACCGCACCGCGTTCTTCCAGACCGCCAAGGAGTCCTTCGAGAACCGCGTCGC
>JBFYZZ010000109.1:0-2910 GCA_041309225.1 Deltaproteobacteria bacterium
ACTCGTCATGGGAGAGGTGCCGGCGGGGCGCCGGACGGTTCACGACACTGCATTCCGCACGGTGCGATCCGCGAGGAGGAGGGCAGGGAGCGGGGTGGTGGAGATGGACGGTGTCGTGGAGGTCCCCTCGCGCAGGATGGCAACACGGGATGAGGAGTGCCGTCCGTCGCCGAGTGCGGGGTCCGAGCGCAGCGGTGACGGGCACCGCGACGCGGTTGAAGGCCTCCGTGGGACAGCGCCGCGGCCGCCCTACCAGCGCATGGTGACGGTCGCGCCGGGGAGACCCATGGCGCCGAAGCCGAACCGGAGTTGGTGCCCGTGGTGGGCCCCATCGGCACCATCGCCGGCGCAAGGACGATGTCGGCGCATTCCGGGCACGCGCGCAAGGCCGCACGCCTCTGGATCGTGCCGGCGGTGATGGCGCCGTAGTGGAGGAGCAGGGCCGACGGCAGCATCGGCGCTCTGACACCCCATCCGTTCGGATCCAGCATGCCGAGGATCCCCGCGGCGAGACACGCCTCTCCGGCCACCAGGAGCCCCACACCCACGCGACCCGCCGTGTCGGGCACCTCGCCACCCTGGTCCCGCAGGCTCCGTGACGCCCCGAGGCTCCCGTACAGGAGGAGCCCGTCGCCGAGGGGCGCGACCACTGCAACGCCGACGAGACCGGCTCCGAGCAGCGCAGTACCGGTGCGCTCGTCGTGCATGGCCACGCTCAAGGCCCCGACGTAGAGCACCGCCACCGAGAGCGGCACGGAGGTGTGCGCGACGACGAGGCCCGCCTTGGCCACGCGCATCCTCTGCCGCCAGCCGGCGAGCCAGGCCTCGGGCGGCACGGGCTCGACCGGTCCGGCCGTCTCGGTGGTCGGGACCACCGCGGTCGGGTCGGGCGTCGCGGGTGCCTCCCCGGCGGCCGGGGTCGGTCCGGGTGGCGCCCCGTCGACCACCGGCTCGGACGCAGGTGGCATCGCGATGCCAGCCTCGGGGCTGTCGTCCTCCACGGTGACGACGAGGGCCGCCTTCGCCGCGTGGACGGCCGCGACCTCGGTGGCCACCACGTTTTCGGTGCCGGCCCGGGCTACGAGGAGGAGCGGGAGCAACATCGCGAGGGGAAGCGGCATGGGCAGGTTTCTGCACGCCAGAGGGCAGCACGGACAGGGCACGGACAGGGGCGACGAAGGGCGGGGCCACCGTGGTCGCCCTCCGCCGGATCGTAGTCCTCCACCCCGAGCGGCGCACCGCAACCGCCCCCGACGCACCCAGGCCTGTCACGAAGGCCGCAGATCATGTCGACCGGCTCATGTCCTGCTCTCGGTCCTGCCAGGCACCCTGGGCGTGGGGGCGCTCGTGGGCGCCCTCCACCTGTACCGCGAGCCAGGCGTCCGATCCGTGCCCCTACGACCCTCCCCCGAGGACGAGGTAGAGGGCGCCCTGGTTGTCAATACCGTGTGGATACTCGTGCGGGGCCCCGATGAGGATGTCGTCGGCCCCGTCGAGATCCGTATCCCCTGTGGAAAGGGACCAGCCTGCGTGGTCTTGGAATCCCTCGCCCACGAACCTCGCATCGGCTTCCGAAAGGTCCACCGTACCGGAGACGGGTCCAAACACGAGATAGACAGCACCGACGTATTGTTCCTCCTCGATTCGCTCGAAGGGATCTCCCGCGAGGACGTCCTCGATGCCGTCTCCGTCCACGTCCCCCGTCGCGACCGCGTGGCCTGCTCCTTCCAGAAGCGCGTCGGCTGTGGAGAGGCTCACCGTCCCCGACATCGGCCCATGCACGACGTAGGTGGTTCCCGATGTACCGACGATCACGTCGTCGAATCCATCCCCGTTCACGTCCCCTGCCGCGACTGCAAGGTCGCCCTCCCCCCCCACGAGCACCGCGTCCGTATCGGAAGCGTCCAGGTCACCCGAGACGGGGCCGAACACGACACAGGCTTTCCCGGTCCCTCCGGTGACCACGTCCCCAACGCCGTCACCATCCACGTCGCCCGTAGTGAGTGAGCGGCCGGCCGAGTTCCCTACGAACCTGGCGTCGGCCATGGACAGGTCCATCGTCCCAGACACTGGCCCGTACGCCACGTAGACCGCACCATCGTGACCCTCGTAGAAGGGCGCTCCGACCAGGATGTCCTCGAGACCGTCGCCGCTGACATCCCCCGCGGCGACCGAGAGGCCCGCCTCGTCACCGGCCTCCTCGCCTACCAGCTTGGCATCTGCGGTGGAAAGGTCCACCTCGCCCGAGACTGGGCTGAGCAGGAGGAACACGGCACCGGACCATTCGCCGCCAGCGTCATTGAAGAAATCCCCGACGACGATGTCCTTGAACCCGTCTCCGTCCACATCCCCAGCAGCTACCGCGTTGCCCGCGTAGTCGTTGTCCTCCTCACCGATCAGCCTGGCGTCGGCGGTGGAGAGGTTCATCTCGCCCGAGACCGGACCGAGGACGAGATAGGCGCCACCGGCGTCGTGGCCACCAGCGTCGAGATTGTAGGCTCCCACGACGATGTCCGCGTACCCGTCACCGTCCATGTCGCCTGAAGCCACGGATACGCCCGCCGCATCCCTGGCGTTCTCGCCTACGAGCTTGGCGTCGGCCAGCGAGAGGTCGATCTCGCCCCACCCCCCGCACCGCAGGTCCAATCCGTTGCAGTCCTGGTCGATCCCGTCCCCGCAGGTCTCCTTCGCGCCGGGATGGACGGACGCCTCCCCGTCGTCGCAGTCCGTGCCGAACGCCGACTCGCCCGTGTCCATGCAGTCGAGATCCTTGGACACCGTCGTCGCCGAGGCGCCATACCCGTCACTGTCGCCGTCCGCGTAGCAGACCTCGCCCCCGTCACAGTCCTGGTCCACGCCATCGCCCACGACCTCGTCGGCCTCGGGGTGGACGGCCGGGTCCGTATCGTC
>JBFYZZ010000110.1:0-3265 GCA_041309225.1 Deltaproteobacteria bacterium
GTTCGGTCCGTGGGACGCGCCGTGCGGCGTCCCGCCTGCCCGGCCCCCGGGGCCGGCCGCCCCATAGAACGCCTCCAGCGCCGCGAGGACCGCGCGCGCCGGACCCACGGCCCGGCGTGCAGGTGGCAGGGAACCCAGGAAGAGACGTCCGTACCAACGATCGTGGATGCGCCGGTCGAGCACCAGGACCGCGCCACGGTCGGTGGACGAGCGGAGGAGACGCCCGAAGCCCTGGCGCAGCTTGAGCACCGCCTCGGGCAGGGAGAGCGCCCGGAAGGGATCCAGGCCCCGAGCGGCGAGGCGGGCGTGACGGGCCCGGGTGACCGGCTCGGTGGGCACGCCGAAGGGCAGCCGTGGGATGGCCACGAGGCGGAGCGCGTCGCCCTTGACGTCCACGCCCTCCCAGAAGGAGTCGGTCCCGAAGAGCACGGAGTCCGGATCCTCCCGGAAGCGGGTGAGCAGGCGGGTGCGGCCCCCCGCCTCCTGGCGGAGGATCGCCATGCGGTGGCCCAGGGCGGCCTCGACGCGGTCCGCGAGGTGGTGGAGGGCCTGGAAGGAAGTGCACAGCACGAAGGCCCCGCCGCGCGAGATCTCGAGCGCGCGCACGAGAAAGCCCGAGACCGCGTCCTCCCAGCCCGGTTCCCCTGGCGCGGGGAGGTCCTTCGGGAGGCCCAGCAGCGCCTGCTCCTCGAAGCGGAAGGGCGAGGGCCAGGCGCGGGCCACGGGCGGCTCCGCCCCGGCCGCGGCGAGCCACGACGTGAGGCCCACCCGGTCGAGCAGGTGATCGAAGGAGCCGCGCACGGCGAGCGTGGCGGACGTGAGGACCAGCGTGCGGGTGGGCCGGTAGACGGCCTGGGACAGGAAGGTGCCCACGTCCACGGGTGCCCGGCAGAGCGCGGCCTGGGGGCCCCGGACCTCGGGCTCGAGCCAACGGCACCACTCGGGATCGGGCGCCAGGAAGGCGCGCGCCACCGTGGCGTGACCTCCCAGGCGGAGCCGGGCGCGCCGGAGGTCGAGGAGCGGCTGGACCGCGCGGGGTGGGACCTCGAGTCCCTCCAGGCAGGCCTCGACGGCGCCGAGGGACCGGGCCGCGCCCGCCAGGCGCTCCGCGAGGTCCCGTACGGGCTCCGCCCACGCGGCCGGGGGCGGCTCGGGCGGGGCCTCGTCGGGATCGGGCCCCGGAGGCACCGGATCCGCGTCCAGGGACAGGGCCTGGTCCTCGAGCCCCGCGGCGGCGGCCACGGCGGCGAGGAGCGAGGGCGCCTCGCCCGCGACGGCCTCGGCGCGGCGTCCCGCCTCGGCCACGGCGTCGAGCAGGCGGGCCCGGGCCTCCTCGGCCAGGGGGGAGACCACGCCGCCCCAGTCCACCGCCACGCGCTCGAGCGCTCCGGCCCGATCCCGGTGGCGGAGGAGGGGCGCGGCGGCCCGCCGGATGGCCAGGAGCGAGACCCGCGTGGAGCCCGCGCTCGTGGCGGCGTCCTCGAGGTGGTGGGCCTCGTCCAGCACGATCCGATCGCAGGCGGGCAGGACGCCCCGGCCCCCGGTCTCCTGCTTGATGGCCAGGTCGGCGAGCAGGAGCCCGTGGTTGAGCACGAGCAGGTGGGCGGGCGAGGCACTGCGGAGCGCCTCGTACCAGAAGCACCGGGGAAAGTGGGGGCAGCGCACCGAGAGGGTCTGATGGCGGTCGGACTCGACGCGCTCCCAGAGGTCCTGGGACAGGGGGAAGGGGACGTCCGCCCGCGTGCCGGTGGCGGTGGTCGCCGCCCAGCCGGCGAGGGCCGCGAGCGCCGCCGCCTCCTCGGGATCCGCACCGCCCTCGGCCACCGCCGCCTCGATGCGACGCCGGCAGGCGTAGTTGTTGCGTCCCTTCACCACCGCCCACCCGAACCGCAGGCCCGCCCGCTCGAGCAGCGGCAGGTCCTTGCCCACGAGCTGGTCCTGCAGGGTGCGGGTCCAGGTGGACACGGCCACCCGGCTCCCGTTCGCCGTGGCCCACAGGATCGCGGGTACCAGGTAGGCCAGCGACTTGCCCGTGCCGGTCCCCGCTTCCGCCACGAGGACACCGTCGCCGTCGAGCCGGGCGGCGACCTCGCAGGCCATCTCCACCTGCGCGGGCCGGGGCTCGAAGCCGGGCAGGACCCGGGGCAGGAGGACCTCGAAAGCCTCCCGGACGTGCGCGGGATCGAGCCGGACGCGGGCCCGGCGGTGGGGCTCCACGACCCAGAGCTCCCGCTCCACGGCGTTGTCCACGATGGCCACGGCCACGCCGGCCTCACCGTAGGCGGCCGCCAGGGCGAGATCCGCCTCGGAGGCCTGGAGCACGCCCGAGGGGTGGTTGTGGATCACGGCCTGGCCGGCGCGCACCCGGCCGAAGAGGGAGGGCACGGCCTCCACGTTGCCGCGCGCGTGGATCTCGACCTGGACGACGCGGCCCTCGGCGTCGAGGTCGCCGACGGCCAGGACCTCGATCCCGCCGGCGCCGGCCACGGCCTCCCTCAAGGTCCGGGCCGCGTCCGGCAGGAATCGGGTGCGGGGCTCCATGACCCTCCTCGCTCCCCGGGGGAGCCTCTCATGATATTCCCTCTGCCCCGAGGCCGCCGCCGGCCCGTGAACCCCGTCCTGGCCGCCCCATGCGCCCCCTCCTCCCCCTCGCCTGCGCCCTCCTGGCCGGCTGCGTGCCCCCCCCGTTCCCGGAGGACCGGCTGCCTCCCTGGGAGGACCGTCCGCTCCGCGCGAGTTTCACGGCTTCCTACGACGCCGTCTGGGAGGCCGCGGTCCAGGTGGTGAGCGCCCGCTACCCCGTGGCCCGGGTGGATCGCGCCCGGGGGTTCCTGTCCACGGAGTGGGTCGTCGGGCCGTCCGATTCCCTCTACGCCGACTACGGCGGGACCCGCATCCCCGAGAAGGTCCGGTTCCGGCTGCGCGTGGACGTCGCACCCCGCGGCGACCGGGTGGAGGTGTGCCTCGCCGGACGCGAGCAGGTCGAAAAGGACGTCATCTCCGCCGACCTCGCGTTCACGGGCAGCGTGTACGAGTGGCTCGACGTGCCCTCCTCCACGCGGCGGGAGCGGCTGCTCCTCCAGGCCATGCTCGACGTGCTCGAGGCCCCTCCCTCCACGATCTGGCGCGACGGGTGACCACCCCCCACCGCGATCCCGGGCCGCGCGTCGCCCCGGCGCGCCGTCCCGCCGACGTGCTCCTGGCCGCCACCGCCGCGGTCGCACTCGGCCTCGGCGCGCTCGCCGTCGGGCTCCTGGCCCGGCGG
>JBFYZZ010000111.1:0-3158 GCA_041309225.1 Deltaproteobacteria bacterium
CGCGCAGATGTCGATGGATCTCGCCAAGGCCGGCTTCCACCACAGCCCCACGACCACGCTGAACCATCGCCTCCAGGACGCGCTCGCCTGCCTCCAGGCGCACCGGGAGGCTGCGGCACGCACCCCCACGCCCTCCCCGACCTCGCAGACCGTGCGCGTGCCGATCGTCTTCGAGGTCACCATCCGAACCCCCCATACCCAGGAGTGATCCGATGTCCACCCTCCCTGCCCCCACCACCTCGTCCCCCACCTTCCGCTCCGCCGTGGAGCTGATGGCCCGCGGGATGCTGACGGGGATGATTCCCCACGCCGACCTGGCGATGGCGATCTCCACAACCGCGACCGCGTTCGCTGCGGCTCGAAGCGCCGCCCGCGACCCCGCACCGTTCGACGAGACCATGGACCCCCGGAACCCCGAGGGCCGGGCGAGCATGGGCCGAGCCATCGTCCAGGCCGCCCTCACCCGCATCTTCCCGGGCGGTGTCGCACCGCTCGCCTACCTCGTCCCCCAGCGGGATCGGCGGGGCGACCCCTGGAAGATCCGGTACAACCTCTCCCACCGGGGGGCCGCCCTGCTCGCGTCCGAGGAGGACTGGGCGGTGGTCCCCGTCCCGGTGCACGTCGAGGACGGCTTCGAGGTCCAGTTCGGCGAGGTGGTCGAGCACCGGCCCTGTGGGAGGGACCCCACGACGCTGGACGACCTGGCCGGCGTCTACCTCTCGCTCCGGCGCCGAGGCGTCCTCGTCTCCCGGCCCTGGCTCTCCACAGAGGCCATCCTGTCCCGCCGGGACCGCTCCCGGGCGAAGGACAGCGGGCCGTGGGTCACGGACCCCGTCCCGATGGCCCAGAAGACGGCCATCCACTACTGCGTGGCCCGGGGGATCCTGCCCCTCCGGTCGGCCGCAGCCCGCGAGGCCATCGGCGCCGGGGAGGAGGTCGTCCACGAGGAGGCCTCCAGCGAGCCCTCCCGAGCCGGCCGGCCTGCCCGCCGCCAGATCGCGGCGCCAGTCGACGAGGACCCCGGACCCGGCCAGCGGGAGCGCGAGCCCGCCGGACGCGCCGCGGCCGAGGCCGACGAGGAGGCGCCATGATCCGCCAGCTCACCATCCGAGGCCTCGGGCTCGACGAGACCGTGGACCTCGACCCGACCGGACGCACGGAGATCGTCCGCCCCTCCATGGCGGGCAAGACCCGAGTCGCCCGTGCGCTCGTCCTGCTGCTCACCGGCCGCGAGCCCTGGGGGAGTGCCCCCTCCACCCGCGGCAACGAGCCGGTGGACGTGACCGCCTCGACGAAGCGGCTCGTCCTGCGCCGCCGGATCTCGCGTGGGGCGGGTGGCGACCTGGTCCAGGAGCGCTGGATCGGGCTGGACGGCGAGGACCAGGAGGTCACCCCGTCCGAGATCGCGTGGCAGAGGGCCCTGTCCAGCGCCCCGCTTACCGGCCCCTATGGCGACCCGGAGATCGTCCGGCTGGTCGTCTGGCCTCTCTACTGGCGCACGCTCGCCCAGGGCGAGGGCCAGGGCCGACCCCTACGGGACGCCCTGCTGCGGTGCCTGGACACCGAGCGGGCCATCGCCGAGATCGTGGCGCGGTCCCCCGACTACTGCGAGGGAGACCCGACGACCCCGCGAGAGGCCGAGGAGGCACGCAGGACGGCACGCAAGAGGGCCGCCACGGCTTCCGGCAGGGCGCAGGAGGCCCAGCGCTCGCTCGACGCCCTGGCGCCCGTGGAGGCCGTCGGCGAGGACGAGGTGAGCCGAGCCCGTGCCCTCCTCGTGTCGGCCGAGGCGTGGACCGCCTATCGGCGTGTGCTCGACCTGCGAAGGGCCCGTCAGGAGTGGTCCCGCCGCCGGGACGCCCTGGGAGAGCGCCCCGTCCGACCGCTGCCCGACGCGGTCGCCACCGCCCGGGAGACCGCGAGCGCCGTGTCGTTCCGCGAGCGGAACGCCCAGGCGAGCCTCGACGGCGCGGTCCTACTCGTCCAGGACGCACAGCGGGCCGTGACCGCCGCGGAGAGCGCCCTGGAGACGGCCCTCGCCGCCCCAGACTCCTGCCCGACCTGCGGCCGGAAGTGGCCGGCGTCCATGGAGGAGAAGCGAGCCGCCGCGAGGGCCGAGGCCGAGGAGAAAGTGACCGCTTGCCGGACCCGCCTGGAGGAAGCCGAGGCCGCCCTGGTTACCGCCCGGAGCGACCTCGGCGATGTGGGCGCTACGGCGAAGGTCGCCCGCGAGGAGTACGACCGGCTCTCCCAGGCCGCTGCGGCCTATGGGGAGTGGGTGGAACGCGCGTCTACGCTGGGTCCCGAGCCCGTGGGGGCCCTGGAGGTCCAACAGCCCGCCGGAGTGCCGCCCACCGAACTGGACCTGCTCGGGGCTCGGAACGTCCTGGAGGCCGCCACCCGGGCCGACGGTGCGGCGCGGATGCGAGAGGCCGACCGCGAGCGCCAGCGGCACGCAGTCGAGGAGGCGAGCGTCCGGGCCAGCGAGGCCGCCGGAGATGCGGATCGGCTGGACCGGCTCGTCGTCGCCATCCGGGAGGCCCCAGCGCAGCTCCTCCCCTACGCCGTCGAGGCCCTCGGCGACCTGGGTCCCGTCTCCCTGCGAGCGGCCGGTACGGGAGTCGAGGTCCTCGTCCGAGGCCACCCGTGGCAGGAGGCCAGCGCGGGCGAGCTCGTCCACGCGGACCTGTGCCTTCGAGCCGCCCTGCGTCGGGCCTACGGCGTCCGCTGGCTGCCCATCGTCGTGGACCAGGCGCAGGACTGGAGCGGCACCTGGCCAGACGTCCCGGGACCCACGGTGTTCCTCGTGACGAGAGGCGAGCCATGAACATCCCCCTCTCCCAGCCCTGCTTCTACCCCCTGTGGGATCCCGAGGACCTGGTGGACGCCGCGGACCTCGACCGGGCCTGCGACTGCCCCGACGACGACGAGGAGGACACCGAGGAGCACACCGAGCCGGATCCGCCGGGCGGATTCGACACCGGACCGGGCGGACCTTGGTACCGGCCGACCTGGGTTGACGACGACTCGACCGGGAAGGAGTAGCCCCATGCCCGACCCCGTGACCCCCCGCCTCTACGTCCTGCTCGACGCCAGCCCGGGACGCCTCCCGAGTAGTGGGGACGTCCTGAGCGTGCGCGAGGCGTCCCCCGCCGAGG
>JBFYZZ010000112.1:0-10701 GCA_041309225.1 Deltaproteobacteria bacterium
ACTCGGCGGACGCGGCGGTGGCGGTCGCTCGGGCGGGCCGGCTCCCCTCCCTCGACCTGGGCGCCGGGCTGTCGACCGGCTGGAGCTCCGAGGCGGAGGGGACGCTCGCCGGTCAACTCGACCGGGGCGTGGGCGGATCGCTCACGCTGCAGCTCCAGGTCCCGCTGTGGGATCGGGGCACCACGCGGAGCGCGGTCGACCAGGCCCGTGTGGAGCGGGAGCTCGCCGGGCTCGCGCTCGAGGACGCCCGCCAGGCGACCGTGACCGACGTCCTCTCGGTCCTGGAACGGCAGCGCACCGCCGCCGCGGTCCTCACCGCCACCCAGGTCCGCGTCCAGGCCGCGGAGGAGGCCGAGGCGCTGACCCGTCGGCGGTACGACGCCGGCGCGGCCTCCCTCGTGGAGCTGGCCCAGGCGCGCTCCACCCTGGAGGACGCCCGCCAGTCCGAGGTCACGGCCCGCTACGGCGTGCTCTCCCTGCAGTGGGAACTGGCCTGGGCTACCGGCTCCCTCGCGGTGCCCTGACGAGGCAGGGCCCGTTCGCCACGAGGTCCGGGTCCATCGGGACCAACCAGTGCAGAGGCCGCCTTCACCCTAGAATATTCAGTACTACCTGCTGTATCCCTGTAGACGAACTGGGAGAACGGGGTGGGACAAGACCGGTGATTCTCGATGGGGCTGGACACGGTTCCATCATCGACCGGACCTTCGGTGCCTTCATGGTGGCCTTTACACGATGTACACCAGCTTCCTACCTCAAGTCGGATCGAGGCTCTCGACGAGGAGACAGCGACCAGGCAGCACCACCTCCCTTGCCAACCTCGGTCACCCGGTGACCTCTCCTTCGATCCCGACCCGGAGCCCGCCCTCGTCCGGCTGCTCGTAGCGGATGGACCACCCGGCGCGGCGGCAGACCTCGTTGGTGATGGCGAGCCCCAGGCCCTGGTCCCGCGGCCGGACGGGGTCGTCGCGGAAGGTGCGCTTGGCGAGATCCGCGAGGATCTCTGGAGACACGCCCGGGCCGTCGTCGAGCACCTGGAGCACGAAGCGGCCTCTCCCGGCCTCCAGGACGATCGCTACGTGTCCTCCGTTCCTCCCGTGTACGACGGCGTTGTGGACGAGGTTGGCGAGCGCCCGTTCGGCGAGCGCCGGCGGGCAGCGCACCAGGACCGGGTCGTCCGGTGCGGCCCAGACCACCTCCACGCCCTTGCGCCGGCCGAGGGCCGCGAACCGCTCTCCCACCCGGCGGGCGACGTCGCCGAGATCGGCTCGGGCGTCGGCCGCGAGCGGGTCGAGCCCGTGGCGTAGGAGCGTGGCCTGCCTCAGGTTGTCCACGAGGGCGTCGAGGTACACGGTGTCTTCGAGGGCTCGGGCAGCGGGGCCGGGTTCGCCTCCCTCGCCTGGACCGGCCGACTCCGACAGCTCCTCGGTGGCGAGCAGGAGCGAGGCGAGCGGCGTGCGCAGGTCGTGGGCGATCTCGGCGAGGTGTCGTTCGAGCGCCTCGTGACGGGCGACCAGTTCGTCCCGGTCCGCCCGGATGCGCTCGTGGGAGGCGTCGAGCACGTCCGAGATGCGCGAGATCTCGTCGCCCGTCGGGTCGGCGGCGGAGGCGTAACCCTGCTGCCCCACCCCGCCGGCGGCGTCCCGGACCCGTCGGATACGGCGGACGATGGGCCGCACGGCGAGGAGCCAGGAGAGGCCCGCCACCGCGAGCATGGCCACCGTGCCGCCCACCGCGAGGTAGACGGCATGGGCGTGGAGGGAGCGCTCGGGCGGGGGCCGGATCCGCACCTGGAACAGGCTGCAGGGGCCGGCGTCCGCCATGCGGACGAGCGTCAGGTGCGCCCCGTGGTCGCGCCGGACGGCAGGTACACCGATCTCGAGGGTCCGGGCGGTCAGGTCGGGGTCCACGGGAGGCGCGTACGGGTTGGCGGACCGACCGGTGGTCGCGTCGTACGCGTACACCGAGAGGAACCCGCCTATCACCTTACTCCAGGCCTCCGGGGCGCGTTCGCACAGGGCCACGTCCGCCAGGGTCACGGTCTCGGCGTCCATCTCGGCGGTCATCCGGTGGAACGCGAGCGAGCCCGCCGCCCAGACGAGCAATACGGTCACGACGGAGGTGACCACGCCCGAGAGCAGGATCCGGGAGCGGAGCGACGAGAGCTTCACTGCGGCCCCCCGGTGGAGAACCGGTACCCGATTCCCCACACCGTCTGGATGCAGGCGGCGGCGTCGGGCCCCAGCTTCTTCCGGATGCGCGAGACGTGGCTGTCGAGCGTGCGCTCCTGGCGGTCGCCTTCCTCGGGGAGTGCGTGCTCGGCGATCTGCTGGCGGCTCACGGCCCGGTCGGGTCGCTCGACCAGCCAGGCGAGCACGTTGAACTCGTGGGCGGTGAGCGGGACCTCCTCCCCGCCACGCGAGACGCGTCGGCCGTCGAGGTCCACGCTCACGCCGGCGAAGGAGACGACGCGGCGGGGCGTCTCGTCGTCGAGCGCGAGCCGGGCCCGGATCCGGGCCACCAGCTCCTCCATCCAGAAGGGCTTGGGCACGAAGTCCACGGCCCCCAGGTCGAAGGAGCGGAGCCGGGCCTCCAGCTCCGTGCGGGCCGAGAGCACGATCACCGGGACGGACAGGCGGCCCCGCCAGCCGTCGAGGACCTGGAAGCCGTCCTGGCCGGGGAGCATGAGGTCGAGGATCACGAGGTCGAACGGCTCGTCGAGCGCTCGCCGGACGCCCTCGGTGCCGTCCATCGAGACCGAGACGTCGAACCCCGCACGGTGCAGCCCGCGCACCAGGCCCTGCACGACCGAGAGGTCGTCCTCGACCACGAGGAGGCGGGGGCGGTGGTCAGCCACGGATCAGGCTCCGCGTAGAACGTACCTCTCGGCTTCACCTGCCAGGGCGTACAGGTCCAGCAGGGCGGTGGCCAGGGTCACGCGGGTCTGCTCGGCTGTGAGCGCCGCGCGCTCGGCGTCCAGGCGCGCCTCGAGCAGGCGGTCGAGCGTACGTGTGCCCTCCAGGAAGCGCGCCTCCTCCAGGGTCGCGTTGCGGGCGGAGAGGGTTCGGCTGTCGTCGGCGATCGCCAGGGCCTGGCGGGCCGTGAGCACCGCGCGGTACCGGGCCTGGACCTCGGCCCGCAGGCTGCGCTCCAGCCCCTCCACCGCCTGTGTCGCGGCCTCGAACGCCGCGTCCGTGCGCTGGACCTCGGCGCGGGCGGCTCGGTTGCCCAGGGGCACGGACAGGTCGAGGCCCACGCCATAGGCCGGGAACGCCTGGTCCCCTCCGAGGCCCTCGACCGCCCCGGCCAGGCCGTCGGCGGTCTGGGCGCCAAGGGAGGCGCTGGCGTCCGCGGAAAGTGTGGGCAGGCGGGCGTGGCGGGCGTCCCGGGCCGCGAGACGCGCAGCCTCCCGGTCGGCCCGCGCCAGGGCCAGTTCGGGATTGGCCGCAAGCACCTGCTCCTCCCAGATCTCCAACGGGCTCAAGAGGACGGCGTCGGGCAGGACCTGCCCCTCCGGGCGGATCTCGGCGCCGGGCTCCTCGCCGAGCAGCACGAGCAGGTCGTCCGCCGCCGCGCGGGTGTCGGCCTGGGCCTGCAGCAGGTCCGAACGTGCCTGCAGGCTGGCTACGGCAGCCTGCCCGACCTCCAGTTCGGTGCCGTGTCCCTCGTCGGCCCGCACTCGCACCGCCCGCTCGGTGGCCTCGGCGGCCAGAAGCGTCTCCGTGGCGATGGCCTCCCGCTGGAGGGCCAGGAACCAGCCGTGCCAGGCGGCGGCCACCCATACGACCAGTTGCTCCCGGGCCTGGCCGAGGCTCGTCTGCGCCCGCTCGACCCCCTGGCGCGCCGTACGCACCCCCCGGAGGTTGTACGAGGGCCACAGGCCTTCCAGCAGGTTCTGGCTCACACCGAGGGTCAAACCGCTGGAGTAGTACTCCTGCCGCTGCTTGCCCTGGAACATGTCGGACGTGGTGCTCGAGCGGTTCCACCCGGCGGAGGAGCCGAGGCTCCAGGTCGTGCCAGTGGGCAGGGCTCCCGAGACACCAGCCGAGGCGCTCCAGGAGGAGCTGTCCTGGGAGAAGCCGAAGCCCTGGAAGAACCCGCGGGTCTGGGACTCGTCCCAGGACCCGCTTCCGCGGAAGGTCGGCTCGAAGGCCGCGCGGGCGGCCGTCATCTGGGCCTCCGCCTCCGTCACCGAGAGGCGGCTCCGGGCGAAATCCGGGTTGCGCGCGACGGCGCGGGCGACGGCCTCGGGCAGGCCGATGGCCTCCAAGGCGTGGGCAGGAGGGGCGAGGAGGGCGACGAGGAGAACGAGGCCGGGCATGGGCGGACTCCCTTGCGGACGCCGGCAACCTGACGCCGACCTGTTGAGGATTCCTGGAGCCCGGGATCGCGGGCCGGCCGGCGTGGGCGCCGCTCCAGGATCCCTCAAGGTGCGGGGGCGAGGTTGGAGGGCCGAACCGGAGCCCCGCCATGACCGAGCCCACAGCCCCCATTCCCACCCCTGACGCCGACGTCGTCCGGCGCCTCTCCTCCGGCCGCTCGCACCGCCGCCGGTGGATCGTCGCCGGTGTCGCCCTGGTCGTGATCCTGGGCGTCGTGCTCGCGCTCTGCGGTCGTCGTGGCCCGGGCGACACGCGGTGGGAGACTGCCCCTGTCGAGCAGGGCGACCTGGTCCTCGGGGTCACGGCCGTCGGCGTCCTCGAGCCGACGGACACCACCGAGGTCGGCTCCGACCAGAGCGGGACGGTCGCCCGCGTGCTCGTCTCGGAGAACGACCCGGTCGTCGAGGGCCAGGAGCTGGCCGAACTGGACACCCGCGCCCTCGACCTCCTCGTCCGCCAGGCGGAGAGCCGGGTCGCGCAGGCCGAGGCGACCCAGGCCCAGGCGGGGGCGACGGCTGCCCATGCCGGGCGCGAGGCCGAGCGGACGACCCGGATGCGCGAACAGGGCGCGTCCTCCCCGAACGAGGAGGAAACCGCACGGGTGAGCGCCGCTACCGCAGACGCTGCGTTCGCCCTCGCCCGGGCCCAGACCCAGGACGCCCGCCTGGCCCTCGACATCGCCCGGCGCAACCTCGAGGAGGCCACCATCCGCTCGCCACTCACGGGCACGGTCCTCACCCGCGCCGTGGAGCCGGGCCAGACCGTGGTCTCGGCGCTCCAGGCGGCCACCCTCTTCGAGATCGCGGCGGACCTCACCCGGATGACCCTGCCCGTGGAGGTGGACGAGGCCGAGGTGGGCCGGGTCCAGCCGGGCCAGGCCGCCACCTTCACCGTGCCCGCCTGGGTGGGCCGTACGTTCGACGCCACCGTGGTGAAGGTCCACATCGCACCCAAGTCGGACACCGAGGTGGTCTCCTACGTGGCGGAGCTCCGGGTGGACAACGCGGACCTCGCGCTCCGGCCCGGCATGACGGCCACCGCCCGCATCACCACCGACCGGATCCAGGGTGCCCTCACCGTGCCCGCCGAGGCCCTGCGGTTCGAGCCCGAGGACGGGGGTACCCCGCCCGACGGACCGCACGTCTGGCTCGTGGACGACGGCGCCCTGCGCCCGGTGGCCGTCACGGTCGCGGGCAACGACGGCACCCACGCCGCCCTCCGCGGGGAGGGCCTCGCCGCGGGTGCCGTGGTGGCGCTGCGGGAGAACGGCCCGCGCTCGGCGGGGCCCCCGGGGTCGAAGAAGGAGAAGCGATGATCGCGCTCCACGACGTGCACCGTCATTACGGCCAGGGCGAGTCCGAGGTTCGGGCGCTCGACGGCATCGACCTGGACGTCCCCGCCGGGGACTTCCTGTGCCTGATGGGCCCCTCGGGCTCGGGCAAGTCCACCGCGCTCAACATCCTGGGCTGCCTCGACGTGCCGACCAGCGGCTCCTACCGGTTCCGGGGGGTCGAGGTGGCCACTCTGGACAACCGGGAGCGTGCGCTCCTTCGCCGCCACTACCTCGGGTTCGTCTTCCAGGGCTTCAACCTGCTGCCCCGTACGAGCGCCCTGGAGAACGTGGCCCTGCCGCTCGTCTACCAGGGGGTCCCCGCCCGCGAGCGGGCCCGGCGGGCCGCCCAGGCCCTCGAGGAGGTGGGCATCGCCGATCGGGCCCACCACGAGCCCAACGAGCTCTCCGGCGGGCAGCAGCAGCGCGTGGCCATCGCCCGCGCGCTGGTGACCGCGCCGGACGTCCTCCTCGCCGACGAGCCCACGGGCAACCTCGACACGCCCCGCAGCCACGACATCCTCGGCCTGCTCACCCGGCTCAACCGGGAGCGGAATCTCACCATCCTCATGGTCACCCACGAGGCCGAGATGGCCGCCTACGCCCGGCGCGTGGTCCGCTTCCGGGACGGCCGCGTGGAGTCCCTCGTCGAGAACGGGCACGGGGGTGACGCATGATCCTCAACGCGCTCGGCATCGCGCTCTCCCAGCTTCGTCGCAACGTCGCCCGCAGCGCCCTGACCTCGCTCGGCATCCTCATCGGGGTCGCGGCGGTCATCGTCATGGTGGGCCTCGGTCGCAGCGCCACGGCGTCCATCGAGGGGGACCTGAAGAGCATGGGCTCGGACCTGCTCTTCCTCGCGCCCGGCGGCCAGCAGCAGCATGGGCCCCCCACCGGATCCTCACAGGCGTTCTCGCTCGCGGACGTCGAGGCGGTCGAGCGCCAGGTCGCGCACGTCCGCGCGGTCGCGCCGCTCACCTCGGCGTCGGTGACCGCGGTGGCCGGCGACCGTTCGTGGGATACCACCGCCCAGGGCTCCACCGCCGCGATCCTGGACGTTCAGGGCTGGACCCTCGCCGAGGGGCGGTCCTTCACCTCGGGCGAGGAGCGGGCGGGAAGCGCCGTCTGCCTCCTCGGAGACACGGTCAAGCGAGAACTGTTCGGCTCGGGCTCCGCGCTCGACACCCACGTCCGCGCCCGTACCCTCACCTGCACGGTCATCGGCGTGCTCGGCCCCAAGGGCGAGAACACCATGGGCATGGACCAGGACGACTTCGTGCTCCTGCCCCTCTCCACGGTCCAGCGCCGTCTCCTCGGGACCGACGACGTCTCCATGATCCTCGTCCAGGTGGACGGGGAGGCCCACATGGACGCCGTCTCCCGCGATCTCGACGCTCTCATGCGCCAGCGCCGCCACGTGGCCTCCGACGACGCCATCGACTTCCACGTCATGGACACCCGCGAGTTCTCGTCCTTCATCTCGAGCATCATGCAGGTGCTCACCCTCTTCCTGGCCGCGGTCGCGGGAGTGAGCCTCCTCGTCGGCGGCATCGGCATCATGAACATCATGCTGGTCTCGGTCACCGAGCGGACCCGGGAGATCGGCATCCGGCTCGCAATCGGCGCCCTCGAGCAAGATGTGCTCACCCAGTTCCTCGTCGAGTCCATGGTGCTGTCCGCCTTCGGAGGGATCCTCGGGGTGCTTCTCGGCCTCGCCGGCTCCTGGGGCGGCGCGCGCCTCCTCGGCGTCCCCTTCGTGTTCGACCCGCTCGTGGTGGCCGGCGCCGTCGTGTTCTCCGCCCTGGTCGGCGTGGCGTTCGGGTTCTGGCCCGCCCGCCGGGCCGCGCGGATGAAGCCCATCGACGCGCTCAGGTACGAGTAGCCGTCAGAAGCGAGATTATGAAGCGGCCCTTTCCTTCGTCCCTTCCTTGTGCTCCGGAGGTCCCATGAGGCGAACGCCCTGCTCCCTCATCTCGATGCTGCTTCTGGTCGTGGCCACCCCTGCCTGGGCCCAGGACACCTCCCCCTTCGATGGGTTCTGGGTGCTCGACATTTCGGCGGCATGGGCGGGGCTCCCGGAGGCGGGCCTGGCCAGAGTGGTCCTGGGGGTGGGGACAGCACCGGGACCGTGATGGCGCTGCTCACCGGCAGCGACCGCATCACCCTGGACCTGGACGGCGATCGGTTCCTCGTGTCGTGGATGGACGGGCTGCCCCAGCCCCTGTCCCTCGGGAAGCGCAGCCATCGTGTCGAGCTGCCCACCGGGGAGCACATGCGGATCCGAGCCTGGGAGGAACCCTACGAGGACGGGGCGCTCGTCGTCCGGCGCGTGTACCGGCGACAGGTCGGGGAGGACCCACCCGCAGGCGTACCGGGATCCAGTCATTGACCCTCCACGTCCTCACCACCTCCAGGACGGACGTCCTCCGGGGTGACCGGACAGCGACTCATGTCGAGCTGCGAGAGGAGCTTCTGCTTGTGCGCCTGGGCCCGAGGACCTCACGTGGACGGCTGGTCCGAGGTCAACCTGCCATCAGCCCCAGGGCGAGGAGCAGGTCCGTTCCGAGCACGACACCCACATTGGCGGCCTGAGCCCCAGTCATGAGGGTGGGGGTGGCGCCGTGACGAAGCGCCCCATGGGCGACCCGGACGGCGAGAGGCAGGGTCAGGAGAGACAAGAGCACCCACCCCGGCAGGATCCCCAGGACCACACCGACCAGGGTGACGAGGTAGCTTCCCGCGACGGCAAGGACGTACACCACGGCAGCGGCCCGAGGGCCGAGCACGATGACCAGGTGCCGCCGGCCGCCGGCTCGGTCCGCCTCTGCGTCCGGGAACTCGTTCAGGAAGAGGAGGAGGGCGGTCAGGATGCCGGGTGGGACGGACGCCCAGATCACAGGCGCCGTGGGCGTGCCGGCCAGCACCCAGTACGTGCCGATGACCACGAGCGAGCCGAGTGACACCCCGGCCATGACCTCGCCCACCATCCAGCGCGCCAGGTGGGAGGTGTAGAAGACGGCAGTCAGACCACCGATGGCCATGATCACCCACACCGGCCAGCCCACCGGGGCAGACAACCAGATGCCGATCAACCCGGCAACGATCAGGGTGCTCCAGGCGGCCAGACGAACCGCTGCCGGGTTGGTCAGGCCGGCCTGCAGCATTCCGCTGCCGCCCGAGAACGGCGTACGCCGCGTGCGGCTGTCGATGCCGGTCTGGTGGTCGGAGAGCTCGTTGAAGAGGTTCACGGCGGCGTGGGCCAGGACGATCCCGATGCCACACAGCCCGAGGCGGAGCCAGTCTACCGGTCCTACCCGGGCCGCCGCCGCTCCACCGATGGCGACGAGGAGGACGGACAGGACCAGGAACGGGGCACGTACCTGGGCAGCCCAGATGGCGGCCCAAGGCGGCCGGCCGACTGAAGAAGCAGGAGGTTGGTGTTCGACGCTCGTCATGCAGGCTCCAAAGGCGATCGACCGCGGCTCGGTGGAAGGGCCTATCCGGTCTCACGTCACGCCCGCGCGTCCTCCTCGGCGTCGAGGGGCCTCGGACCCCTACGGGACCCCCACAGCCCAGGTCGGCCGTGGTGGACAAGTGCCACCCTCGTTTGCCGCCCACGATCGTTCTTCGCCCGTGCGCGAAGACACCAACCTCACGATTTGCCTTGCGTGGCTTGGCTATTGGGCGGTCGGCCTCATTAGATGAATGGTGAACTCGGTGGGTTACGGAGGGAGTCGAGGCCGAGGCGGAGGGCGTGGGGGAGTTCGTGGCGTGGGGGGCGGTGGAGTCGGGCAGAGGGCATCGGTCGGGACCGGGCACCTCGCCAGAAGGTCAGCGCTCCCAGCCGTTGACCAGGTAGGCAGCACCATCACGCCCCCACGCAGGGAATCCGTACGCGCCGACGAGGAAGTCGTCGAGGCCATCCTCGTCCACGTCACCTACGAACGAAACGGAGTTCCCCGTGATGTCACGAGCATGGAGACCCAGGAACTTCGTCCCCACGTCCTCCAGATCGTTCGCCCCGGTGACCGGCCCGTACACGAGCCACGCTGCTCCTGCATCCGTTCCTGCCTCATCATCGAGTTGAGCTCCGATCACGATGTCCGGAATGCCGTCCCCGTCGGCGTCTCCCGCACCATCCACTGCCCAGGCACTGTCGTCTTCGCTGGCGTCCCCGGCGAGGGATCCGTCGGCGTCGGAGATCGGGATCTCCCCACGTACCGGGCTCAGGAAGACGTACGTCGTCTCTCTCCCTCTGGCGGCGACGAGGATGTCGGCAAGCCCGTCACCGTCCATGTCTCCTGCTGAGGCCACGTGATGCCCGACGAGGTCGTGGAGCTCCTCCCCTCGAACGATCGCATCCGCGTTCTCCAGGCCCATCGTACCGGAGACCGGACCGAGGATCAGGTAGACCGAGCCCATGTAGGCTTCCGAGGGATGGCCGTCGGCGCCTACCAGGATGTCGTCCAGCCCATCTCCGTTCACGTCCCCGGCGCTGCCTACCGCGATGCCTGCGTAGTCGCGCTTCATCTCGCCCAGCATCTTCGCATCGGCATCGGCCAGGTTCCAGGTGCCCCGCTTCGCCCCCGATACCAGGTAGGCTGCCCCTGAAAAGCGGCCTCGTGATGAGTCGGAGGTAGCCGTCACCAGCCAGTCGTCGATGCCGTCTCCCGTGGCGTCGCCGACAGCCGCGACGTCATCTCCAGCCCAGTCTCCCTTGGTCTCCGCGACGACCGTACAATCGGCTTCGGAGACGTCCAAGGTGCCCTCGACCGGCCCTTCGAACAGGAATCCGTACCCCAGGGAGACGTCGTGTTGTCCCGCGCTGAACACGACGGCCCCGAGGCCATCCCCGTTGGTGTCCAGTCCTCCGTCCATCGCTCGACCCGCCCAGGCGTACGTCGGGTACTCCCCCCGAAAAGCGATCGCGGCATCATCGAGGCTGTACTCCCCCGAGAACGGCCCGGTCATCACATGGATCTTCCCGCC
>JBFYZZ010000113.1:0-9947 GCA_041309225.1 Deltaproteobacteria bacterium
TCCGATCTCGTGTGCTCTTCCGATCTCGTGGGGGAGATCGGAGCCCGTCCGCCATGCTGCCAGGACCCTTCGCCAACAGGTTGCTCGTGATGGCGCTGCTCTTCGCCTGGGGCTGCGCCACCGTCAACCTCGATGATGACGACGACGACAGCGCCACCGACGCCGACGCGGATGGCGATTCGGACGCGGACTCGGACGCGGACTCGGACGGGGACACGGACGCCGACACCGACGCCGACACCGACGCCGACACGGACGCCGACACCGACGCCGATACCGACGCCGATACCGACGCCGATACCGACGCCGACACCGACGCCGACACCGACGCCGACACCGACGCCGACACCGACGCCGACACCGACGCCGATGCCGACACCGATGCCGACACCGACGCCGACGCCGACGCCGACACCGATGCCGACACCGATGCCGACACCGATGCCGACACCGACACCGGAGGGGACTGCGATGCGGCCGACCTCGAGTTCTCGGTGGAGATGAGGGACGCGTCCACGGGCACCGCCTGCACCGAGTGCTCGTCACGAACCTCCCTGGCCATCGCCAGCATCGTGTCCAACCCCTGCGACGAGACGCTCCTCTTCACCACGGTGGACATCTGCCTCGTGAGCACGTGGACCATCGTGAACCTCGACAGCGGGGAAGCCAGCGCGATGGGCCTCCCGTGCCCCCCTGCATCCACCGACTGGGAGGTCCCTGCCGGCGACTCCATCGAGGACGTGATGCGATGGGGTCGGCTCTCGACGGGGTCCTACCAGGTCGAGTCGACCTTCGACGACGCGGCCGGCACCACGGCCTCCGCCACGTTCGAGGTGATCTGATCCGCTAGTCCTCAACGAGCAGCCGGTCGAGCACCGAGGCGAGCGATTCCGGATCGGCGGTCCGGGCGAGCAGGATCGCCCCGCGGATCGCCAGCCGCTCCCGCGTGGCGGGACGCACGCCCGTGGGGAGGAGCACCACGGTGTTGCGGAACAGGCTCGGGTGGGCCTCCGCGAGGCGGGCGGCGAGCTGCAGCCCGAAGCCTTCGGGGGGCTGGAATCCCATCACCGCGGCGGCGTACCGTCCCTCTCCCGCCGGCCCGAGCGCTTCGTGAAGGGACGCGAAGGCCTCCACCTCGAATCGAAGGCCGAGCTGGCGGGTGAGCGCGCGGCGAAGCAGCGGATCCGGCTCGAGGAGGAGCACGGGACCGGGCCGCTGACCCACGGGGACGGGCTCGGGCAGGGGCAGCGTCCCGAGGGCGTCCGCCGCGGGCAGGGTGAGCGTGTACCGGGATGTGGCCCCCGGCGCGCCCTCCACTTCGAGTGTCCCGCCTGCCGCCCGGGCCTCCTCGTGCGCCAATCCGAGCAGGAGGGCGCCCAGGCCCGGACGTGCCGCGAGCCAGGCCAGGTCTCCCACCCGAGAGAGCACGTCCACGCCCCAGCCCTCGCCGTCCTCCGTCAGCTCGAGCCGGACCCACCCGTCGCGGACGTGGCCGGTGACCTCCATCCCGGCGTCCTCGCGATCGCTGCGCTGGCAGGAGTCCGCGGCCGCCAGGTGAAGGAGGAGGAGGGTACGCAGGAGCGGGCCCGGCAGGGCTCGGACCGGAGGGAGGGTGCCGAGGGTCGGTCGTGCGCGGCAGCACCCGGCGAGTCGATCGGCCAGGAGCGTCCGGGCGGAGGCCAGCATCCCACCGAGGTCCAGCGCCCGGGCGGGCTCCGAGGTGGGGTCTCGGACGAGACGGGCGTCGTCCAGGAGGCTCCGCAACCGGTGGACGCCTTCGCCCAGGTCGTAGAGGAGAGCGTCGAGCTCGCGGTCCACGCGGGCCGGATCGAGGGCGCGGAGGGTGGCCTGGATCTCCCGCGCCGGGCGGCCCTCGGTGAGGAGGTGGAGGACCCGGCGCAGGTCGCCGGTGTGGCGGGCGAGCGGACCCGCCCCAGGGCCCAGGCAGGCGAGCACCGTCTCCAGGCGGCCCACGACGCCGTCGAGCAGGGCCGAGGAGAGCACCGCCGTCTTGGCCGCCAGGATCTCGTCGCTCCAGCCCGCCTCCTCGGAGCGGTCCAGGAGGTACAGGAGGTATCCGTCGTGTCCCGCGGGCCCCCGGATTGCGACGGCCTCCAGGTCGGCCGGGGCGACCGTGCCGTTGGGCCGGTTGACCTGGACGCGCTGCTGGACGCGGCCCCGGGTCCCGATCGTGGCGAGGAGGTCTGCCCAGGCGAGACCCTCGAACTGCAGGACCTCGGAGAGGGCGAGGCGGCCCACGGCCCGGCCCGCGGCCCGGCCTCCCAGGCGCTCGGCCGCCCGGTTCCAGGTCCGGACCCGGCCGTCGCGGTCGGTGGCCACCACGGCCACGAGGTCGGTGCGTCCCACCGCCTCGTCCATGGCGGCCATCACGCGGGCGCCGGTCGGTTCCTCCTCCGGGGTGTCGGGCCGGGCGGGCAGGGCCAGGATCGCGGTGGCCGCGTGGTCCCCGTGCAGGTCGCGCACCGGGAAGGTCCGGGCCTGGCAGCGGACCGGTCGGCCGTCGATCCGGACCCAGTCCACGACCCGATCGAGGCGCTCCGAGCGCCGGGCGTCGGCCAGGAAGGCCTCGGTCGCGAGGGCGCCGTCGGGGCCGGGGAAGAGGTCGTGCAGGGTGCGCTCCACCCGCAGCGTGGCCCCACCGCCGAAAAGCGTCTCGGCGGCCCCTCCCCAGTGCACGATGCGGCCGTCCGCATCCACCACGATCACGGCCTCGTCCACGCTGCCGAGGCACTGCGCGAGCAGACGGACCCACTGCTCCAGCTTCCAGCGGCTGGTCAGATCGAAACCCACGGCGGCGAGGAACGATCCCTGGGGTCCCTCCTGGCGGGAGAGGGTCCAGCGCACGAGGCGCCGCTCTCCGTCTCGGGCGGCGACGAGGCGCTCCTGCTCGCTCGGCATGCCACCCGATCGCTGCAGGCGGGCATGGGCCGCGGCAGTCTCCTGCCGGCGCTGCGGATCGGGGTAGAGCACGGCGAGCAGGTCGTCGAGCGTGCAGCAGGCGGCCGGATCCCCGCCGAGCAGCGCGGCCATGGCGTCGTTCACGTGGGTGATCGCGCCGTCGTCGGCCACCAGGTAGACGAGGGCGCCGGTGTGCTGGAACAGGTCGGGTGCCAGGGCCGGCCAGCGGTCGTCGTGGGGGCCCGGTCGGGTCGGGGACGGGGTCATGCGGTCAGCTCCTCGCCACGCGTGCGACACCCTCGGGCGTGGCGGGCACGATGCCCCGCTCGGTGACGATGCCCGCCACGAGGGCCGCCGGGGTGACGTCGAAGGCCGGGTTGGCCGCCGGCGACGCCTCCGGCGCCACGCGGACCCGCACGAACCGGCCCTCGTCGGACCAGCCCCACACGTACCGGACCTCGTCGGGCGAGCGCTCCTCGATGGGGATGGCCTCGCCCGACGGGCAGGCGGGATCGATGGTGGTGGTGGGAGCGGCGACCCAGAACGGGATGCCGTGCGCCCGCGCCGCCAGCGCGGAGGCGTACGTGCCGATCTTGTTCGCCACGTCGCCATTGGCCGCGATGCGGTCGGATCCGACCACCACGAGGTCCACGAGCCCGCGCCGCATCACCGAGGCCGTGGCGCTGTCCGGGAGGATCGTGTGGGGGACGCCCTCCTCACCCAGCTCCCACGCGGTGAGTCGGCTCCCCTGTCCGCGGGGACGGGTCTCGTCCACCCACACGTGGACCCGCCGTCCGGCCCGATGGGCGGCGTAGACGGGCGAGAGGGCGCTGCCCCAGTCCACGAACGCGAGCCAACCGGCGTTGCAGTGGGTGGAGACGCGGGCGCCGTCGGGCACCAGTCCGAGGCCGTGCTCGCCGATGCGCCGGCAGCACTCCGCGTCGTCGTCGGCCACCTCGCGCCCGGCGGCCTCGGCCGCCTCCCGAGCGGCGCGGAGGTCGTCGCCCTGGGCCTGGATCGCCGTGAGCACGCGCCCCACGCCCCAGAACAGGTTCTGGGCCGTGGGGCGGGTGGCGGCGAGACCGTTCGCCGCGTCGGCGACCGCCTCGTGGAAGCCATCGTCGGGCGCCTCGAGGGCGGCCTGGGCCAGGCCGAGTGCGCCGGTGGCGCCGATGGCCCCCGCGCCTCGTACGGTCATGTCGCGGATGGCCGCGGCGGTCGCGCGCCAGGTGGCCATCTCCACGACCTCGAAGCGGAAGGGCAGCAGGTTCTGGTCGATCATCCGCACGCGCCCGTCCTCGAGCCAGACGGTGCGCATGGGTCGGCCCTGGACGTTCATGGAGCCTCCTCAGGCGGATGGCGCGGGGGCGGGAGGCGCCAGGAAGGAACCCAGTCGATGCGTCGCTTCCTGGCCTCTCCCGAGCGGAATCGCAGCCATCCCATGTACTCCTCGGCCCACCAGCGGTCGAACGTGAGGTCGTCGAGCGTCCCATCGATCAGGGGCCGGTAGAGGCGGTCGTCCCAGGTGCGACCCGTGAGATGGTCGCGGATCTCCACGTTCCGGCCGTCCCAGCGGGCATAGGTCGCCGATCGGAATGTCCAGGATCCCGTGTTGGCCACCTGCACACCGTCGGCCACCTCCACGACACCGGGGAGGTGGGAGTGCCCGGTGAGCAGGATGCCGGGCCCGTGAGCGATGGCGCGCTCCCGGACGCCCGGGAAGATGCACATGGGATCCCCGACCTGCGTACGGAGCCAGTACCGGAGGAACGCCCGGTAGCGCTCCCCTGGATCGGGGAGGCCCCGGGCGGCGAGCCATCGGTGGGCGGGCTCAATGGCCTGTGTCCACCGCCGTACGGTCCACCAGACCCACCGGTTGGAGAGGGTGTAGAACTCCCCCAGCGGCGTGCGGATCCAGGTGCCCAGGGCACGCTCCACGAGGTGGTGGCCCAGCGTGATCCAGGCCGCCCGCCACTCGTTCCCCGCGATGTGGGGATCGTAGTGGTGACCGTGCTCGATGCGGAGGTGGTCGCCGACCTCCACCGCGGAGCAGACGTCCCACCTCAGAAGGTCGCGGTAGAGGGAGATGTCGATGTCGTGGTTGCCCCAGACGTAGGTGACGCCCCCCTCCCCGGCCATGCTCGAGAGGGCGTGGAGCACAGGGCCGTGCGCCCGAAGGACCCGCGTGAAGGTGAGGGCCTGGGGGAAGTCGACGATGTCACCGGCGATGACCAGGTGGACACCCTCTCGCCGGACGTCCTCCAGGAACGCGAGGAACTCGTGGTCCTTGCCCACGAAGGAGTCCGACCGGGAACCATCGCCGAGGTGGACGTCCGAGACCACGTACAGCGGGCGATCCCCCGGCAGGCGCACGGCGCGGTCGGGGGCGGGGCGTCGGGCCCAGGGGAACGCGTTCATCCGCTCGCCTCCGGGCGTCCAGCATAGCCTGCGCCGGGTTGCGGGTCCCCCGTCGTGGCCCCCGCCGGGTGCGGCGGGATACCCCCCGGCCGGTGACGAGACCGATCGCCGGTGGACGCGTACGCTTCCTGGGGGCCTTCCCCTCCGGGGTCCCCTCCCCCGGTCTGCCCGAGGTCGCCGTGGCCGGCCGCTCCAACGTGGGCAAGAGCCGCTGCATCAACGCGCTCCTCGGGATCCACAAGGTGGCGCGCGTCTCCCGCACCCCCGGCCGCACCCGGGAGGTCCACCTCTACGAGATCGAACGCCGCTACGTCCTGGCGGATCTGCCCGGGTATGGGTACGCCGCGGTGTCCTCCGCCATGCGGGAGGGGTGGCGGGACCTCGTGGAGGGGTACCTCGCGGGCCCCCGCGACCTGCGCCTCGTGCTCGCCCTCGTGGACCCCCGGCGGGACCCGGGCGGTCTCGACGCCGTGCTGCTCTCGGGCCTGCGCGCCGCGGGGATCCCCGCCCTCGTCGTGGCCACCAAGGTGGATCTCCTCACCCGCAACGAGCGGGTCGTCCGCCTCCGGATCCTCGCCGAGGGCTACCGGCTCGATCCGTCGGAGGTCCTGCCGTTCTCGTCCGTGGACGGCACGGGGAACGACGCGCTCCGAACGGCCGTGGACGCGGCCGTGGCCCCCCGCACGGGACGCCGGTGACGCTCACGGCACGGATCCGACGCTGCCTGCTGCCGCTGGCCGCCACGGCGCCGGCTGTCGGATCCGCGGGCGGCGCCACGCTCGACCTCGTGGAGAGCGCGCCGGTCGAGACCTCGCTGGACCACGCGGACCTGCCGGGCGCCGCCGAGGTCTGGCCCGCCATGATCGGACGCGCGCGGACCTCGCTCGAGGTCGCCCAGTTCTACGTGGCCGACGCATCTGGCGAGGCCCTGGGGCCCGTGATCGCCGCCGTCGAGGCCGCCGCAGACCGCGGCGTGCGGGTGCGAATCCTCGCGGACGCCTCGTTCCACAATATCTACCCGGACACTCTCGACCGCCTGGGTACGCTTCCCGGCATCGAGGTACGCCTCCTCGACCTCGGCCCGCGGGGCGGGGTGTTCCACGCCAAGTACCTCGTGGTCGACGGCCGCGATCTCTATGTGGGCAGCCAGAACTTCGACTGGCGCTCCCTCGTCCACGTGCAGGAGCTGGGTGTCCGCACCGACGCGCCCGGGGTGGTCCGGGCCTTCCGAGACGTCTTCGAGTCCGACTGGTCGGTGGCCGGAGGCGGGCCCGTCCGCCCGGCCTCCATCCCGTTCGCCGGGCCCGACACCGCCGTGTATGCAGGCGAGACCGTCCGCCTCACCCCCGTGTTCAGCCCGACCGGCCAGCTCCCGGATCCGGCGCTCTGGGACCTGCCCCGCCTGGTGGGCCTCATCGACGGCGCGGCGCGGACGGTGCGGATCCAGCTCCTCACCTACCAGGTCACGGAGGATGGCGATCGGCTCGACGATCTCGACGCCGCCCTGCGCCGTGCGGCCGCCCGTGGGGTGGACGTGCGCCTGCTCGTGTCCGACTGGTCGCTCGGGCCGGGCGCCCTCGAGGACTTAAGGGACCTCCAGGGGCTCGATCACGTCGAGGTCCGATACGCCTCGATCCCCGAGGCTTCCCGGGGCTTCATCGACCACGCCCGCGTGATCCACGCCAAGTACCTCGTGGTGGACGGCCACCGGGCCTGGGTGGGCACCTCCAACTGGGGCCGGGGGTACTTCCACGCGAGCCGCAACGCGGGGCTGATCCTGGAGGGTGAGGCGCCAGGTGTCCGACTCGACAGTTTCTTCGCGGATCTCTGGGACTCGCCCCATGCCCGGTGGCTCGATCCGTCCGCCGCGTACACACCGCCTCGGGTCGCCCGGGACGGGGAAGGCCCCTGAAGCCCATGGCGCCGCGCTGGAGCGACCACTTCACGCGCCGGGCCCGCGCGGGCGGCTGGGGTGCCCGCTCGGTCTTCAAGCTCGAGGAGATTCAGCGTCGAACCAGCATCGTCCGCCACGACGACGTGGCGCTGGACCTGGGCTGCTACCCGGGCTCCTGGTCCCGCTTCCTCCTGGAGGCGGGGGCGAGCCGCCTGGTGGGGGTGGACCTCCGGGTGCCCGAGGGCATCCCGGGCACCTTCCTCGCCGCCGACGCGCTCGAGGTGGACCCAGCCGCCCTTCGGGAGGCGCTCGGTGGGCCTGCCGATCTCGTGGTGAGCGACATGGCTCCCTCCACCACGGGCAACCGGCTGGGCGACCACGTGCGCCAGATCGAGCTCGCCCGGCGTGCATTGCGGATCGCCGTTGCGGTGCTCAGACCGGGCGGACGGCTGGTCGTGAAGGTCTTCGAGGGTGAGGAGGCCCCCGGCTTCGTGCGCGAGGTCGCCCAGCGATTCGAGGAGGTGCGCCGGCTCCGGCCCGAGGCCACCCGCAAGCACTCGGTGGAGTTCTTCGTGGTGGCGCGTGGCTTCCGGGCAGGAGCGGCTCCGTGACGGTCGAGCCCGCCGAACACGGGTTCCGGCGGGAACTGGGCCTGCCCGACGCCACGGCGCTCGTGGCGGGCGCGATGATCGGGTCCGGCATCTTCCTCGTGTCCGCGGACATCGCCACCCAGGTCGGCTCGCCCGGCTGGCTGCTCGTGGTCTGGGGCATCACGGGCCTGCTCACCGTGGCCGCGGCGCTCTGCTACGGCGAGCTGGGCGGGCTCTTCCCCCGGGCCGGCGGCCAGTACGTGTTCCTGCGCGAGGCCTGGTCGCCGCTCGCGGGCTTCCTCTACGGCTGGACCCTCTTCGTGGTGATCCAGTCGGGCTCCATCGCGGCCGTGGGCGTGGCGTTCGCCCGGTACCTGGGCGTGCTCGTGCCGGCCGTGTCCTCCGGGACGTGGATCGTCCACGTCGGGGACGTGCGGGTCGGATCCCGCGTCCTCCCGGTGGGCATCCACACCGTGCAGGCCGTGGCCATCGCCGTCATCGCGTTGCTCACGGCCGCCAACTGCGCGGGGGTGCGCCTGGGCAAGTGGGTCCAGAACCTCTCCACCGCCGCCAAGGTCCTGGGGCTGGCCGGGATCGTGGCCGTGGGCCTGCTCCTCGGCCGTCCCGACGGCGCCCTCCGGGACCCCGCGTTCTGGTCGGCCCGCGCGCCGGACGGCGTCCGGCTCGACGCCCTGGGTCTCCTGGTCGCCGTGCCGGTGGCCATGGTGGGATCGCTCTTCGCGGCGGACGCCTGGAACAACGTGACCTTCGTGGCCGGGGAGCTCCGGAATCCCAGGCGCGACGTCGGCCGCGCCCTGCTGCTCGGATCCGTGCTGGTGATCGGGCTCTACCTCCTCGCGAACCTGGCCTACCTCAACGTGCTGCCGCTGGCCGACGTCGCGGCCGCTCCGGAGGGCCGGGTGGCGGCCACGGCCATGGCTCGCCTGGCGCCATGGGGTGGAATCGCAGTGGCGCTGGTGGTGATGATCTCCACCTTCGGCTGTCTCAACGCCATGATCCTCACCACGCCCCGCGTGCTCTGGGCCATGGCGAGAGATGGCCTCTTCTTCCGCGCGGCGGGCGTGCTGGACGCCCGGAGCCACGTACCGGTCCGTGCACTCGTCCTGCAGGGGGTGTGGTCCGCCGTCCTCACGCTCACCGGCACCTACAGCGATCTCCTCGACTACGTCATCTTTGCCACCCTCCTCTTCTACGTGCTCACGGTGCTCGGGCTCTTCGCGCTGAGGCGCCGCCTGCCCCACGCCCCCCGGCCGTATCGCGTGTGGGGCTGGCCGTGGCTGCCTGCGACGTACGTCCTGTCTGCCACGTTCGTGGCGGCGGTGCTCCTCGTGGAGAAACCCCTCTACTCCTGGCCGGGGCTCGTCATCGTGGCAGCCGGTGTACCGGTCTTCCTCGCCTGGCGCCGCCGGTGCAGGCGCGCCTGATCGGCGCCGGAGCCCCGACCCCACTGCCACCCCGGGGAGAGGTCCGCCAGCACGACCAGGTGCTCGAACGTGCGATCCGCGAGGAGCACGGGGCCCACGTTCATCTGGAGGTGGCCGTCCGTCCGGATGCGGCCGGCGACGCCGACGAGGAGGCCGAGCCCGTCGAATCCGTCGAGCAGGGCCCGCCCTGAGAGCGAGTGGTCGACCCAGGCCGGCCCGGCGGTGATCTCCAGTTGCCACGGCGTGGCGGGGAAGAGGTCGAGCGTGCCGGCTGCGAAGAGCCCCCCCAGCGAGCGATCGTCCCCGAAGAAGGGCGACGGGCCGGCCACGAATCCGGTGCGCAGCCCCAGGGCGTCCACCCGCCCCCGGTGCGTGCGATCGGTGATCCGGGCCGCGAAACCCCACACCGCCAGGATCTCGACGCCGGCCTCGAGGTCGAGGGTCGGGGTGGCGGTCGCCGGCCCGGCCCACACCAGGAGCGCACGGATGCCGCTGGCGAGGACGGAGATCACGAGGTTTCCTCCTGGGTCGCCGGTGTGTACGCCGGCGGTTCCCTGGAGGCAAGACGGATCGGACTGGAGTTGACCCTGTCCTGGGGGCGCTGGCAGGTCGAGCGGCGCATCGCGCCGGGACCTGGGCCTGGGCCATCCGCACGCCGGACCGTCGAGACCGAGTCCGAGA
>JBFYZZ010000114.1:0-30686 GCA_041309225.1 Deltaproteobacteria bacterium
ACGGCCGTGGCGGAGCTCGCTCCCGCGTCCGGGGTGGTCCCGGTCCGGCTGGTGTGCGTCCAGCAGGGGGCGGCCCAGGCGGCGGTCGCGGGATCGTGGAATGGTTGGGACCCGGGCGCCACCCCCATGATCCGGGTCGCCGACGACGTCTTCGCCACGACCGTGCTCCTGGAGCGCGGTCGCCACGAGTACATGTTCGTGGTGGACGGCCGCACCTGGACCACCGACCTCGCGGCCGCCACCTGGGTCGACGACGGTTTCGGCCACCGAAATGCCGTGATCGAGCTGTGATGCGGACGGTGCAGTGATCGCCCTCCTGCTGGCATCGGCCGCCTGGCCCTCCGCACTGGACGCGGGCGGAGGCCACCTCGCGCTTCTCGGTGGTGTGGACGCCTGGAGCGGGACCGCCGGCCCTGCCGTCGAGGCCCGAATGGGCGGATGGACGGCCACCGGACTCGGGGGATCCACGCTCTCGGCGGGCTTGTGGGGCTCCGTGGAGGCGCTGCCGGGCCGCGAGCTCGCATGGCTGGACGCCTGGACGGGCGAGGTACGGGTGCGGGGATCCCGCGGTCCTGAGCCCGGCGTGGGCCTGCTCGCGCGAGGCGGCCTGCTCATGGACCCCGCCTGGGGCGAGGGTGCCCTGGTCGCCTCGGCGCGTGTCGGGCACGGCGCCGCGTGGATCGAGGGAACGCTCGGCCCCCTCGTGCGCGGCGAGGCCGACGTCTCCACCGCGGGCGGCCTCGCGAGCCTGGCGGCCGTCGCGCGGGGACGGCGGCTGAGGGTGACGGCCCTGGGCGCCGCCCGCGCGTTCGCCAACGACGGGTTCCCCCCCTGGTCCCTCGAAGCCGACCTCCAGGTCGCGACCGGAGGCCGCGCCCTCGCGTGGGGGACGGCCGGTGTCGCCAGGAGCGCGGAGGCCGAGATCGTCGACCCCGTGGCGGGGCTCCCGGCGCCGGACACCACCGTGCTCAGGGGCGGGCTCGGCGGTATGGTTCCACTCGGGCGTGCCCTGTCGCTCTACCTCGAGGTGGGGATCGAGACCGGCCTGGGTGACGCGCCCTACCTCCGGGAACGCGCGCTGGCGGGGCTTGCGGGCCGGTTCGGCGGCGCGAGTCCCCACAGGGAAGCCGTCCAGCCGACCACGGGCGCGCGGTTTACGCTCGACGCGCCGCGAGCGCGCGCCGTCGCGGTGGCGGGTACCTTCTCCGACTGGGCGCCCCTGCCCATGGAGCGCGGCCCGGACGGCACCTGGGTGCTCGTGCTCCCCCTGCCGGCCGGCGAATACGAGTACTGCTGGCTCGTGGACGGCGTGGCCCATCGCCCCGTGGAGGCCGCCCGTCGCCGTCCCGACGGGTTCGGCGGCGAGAACGGGATCGTGGTCGTCGCGCCCTGAGGGAGCGCCCGGCTCCACCGTCACCGAGAGGAACGCGTCCGCGGCGCGGAGGCCTGGGATCGGGGTCGTTGCCATGCCGCGGGTGCGGGTCGGGATACGACCGGAGGGGCCGTGCTTCGCGGTGCGCGCGTCGTGCGGCCCGGTCCCGGCCCCGAGGCGTCCATGCCACGCACCGCAGCCTTCGAGGCCCACACCGAGGCGTACGACGCCTGGTTCGAGCGGCATCGGACCCTGTACGAGGCGGAGCTGGAGGCCGTGCGCCGGCTCCTGCCCCCACCCGGGGCCGAGGTCCTCGAGGTCGGGGTCGGAAGCGGCCGCTTCGCCGCTCCGCTCGGCATCCGGGTGGGGGTCGAGCCCTCCGCGCGGATGGCCGCCCGGGCGCGGGAGCTCGGGATCGAGGTCCACGCGGCGGCCGCCGAGGCGCTGCCCTTCCCCGACGGCCGCTTCGACGCCGTCCTCATGGTGACCACCGTGTGCTTCGTGGACGACGTCGCAGCCGCCTTTCGCGAGGCCCGGCGCGTCCTGGCGCCCTGCGGGCGCCTCGTGGTGGGGTTCGTGGACCGGGACGGCGAGATGGGCCGCAGGTACGTGCGGCACCGCGCCCGGAGCAGGTTCTACCGCGAGGCCACCTTCTTCTCCCCTCCGGAGCTGGTCGCCCACCTCGAGGCGGCCGGTTTCCGCGTCGGGCGCATCCTGCAGGGGCTGCTGCCCGGGGAGCCGCCGGGAGTGCTGCGCGAGGGCCACGGGGCCGGCGCCTTCGTCGCCATCCAGGCCCTGGCCCCGCCGGACGGGGAGGGGCCATGAACGCGATCGTCTTCCATCCCATCGGCGCCATCCACACCCCGCACACGGACCCGGCCGGCATGCCCATCCAGCCCCGCGGGGCCATCGGCGTGCAGGGCCGGATCGAGATCCCCCCCGAGTTCGCCGAGGGCCTCCGGGACCTCGGGGGCTTCTCCCACGTCCACCTGCTGTGCCCTCTCCACGTCTCCCGGGGCGTGTCCCTGCGCTTGGTTCCGTTCATCGACGACGTGCCCCGGGGCGTGTTCGTCACCCGGGCGCCCCGGCGGCCCAACGCGATCGGGACGAGCGTGGTCCGTCTGCGCGAGGCCCGCGGTCCCGTGTTCCTCGTGGAGAACGTGGACATGCTCGAGGGGACGCCCCCGCAGGCGGAACCTCGGGCTCCATCCTACCCGATCCTCGTCGGGGCGCTGCGACAGGTCCCCGAAACGCAGAACCGGGACCCTCGCGGATCCCGGTTCGAATGGTTGCGGGGACAGGATTTGAACCTGCGACCTTCGGGTTATGAGCCCGACGAGCTACCGGACTGCTCCACCCCGCGCCAGGGGGGGCTCGGACGACAGCGCCCTCTATGGGGGGCGGAGTGGCGTGTCAAGGGCGGCGCGGTCGCCGCGTCCCGACCGGTTTCCCCGCCCGTGGCCTCGATCCGCCCGCCGCCTTCGGCCGCGCCCAGCCCGCGGGGCGATCCCCCCGTCCAGCCCGGACCGGCTCGTCGGCGACGACTCGTTGGAGGCGCTGGACCTCGAGACCGGTGAGCGGCCGGATCTGCCCCCGCTCCATGCCCCGGATGGAGATGCCGCCGAAGGAAACCCGGGTGAGCTTGGAGACGGGATGGCCCAGGGCGGCGAAGAGGCGTCGGATGAGGTGGTTCCGCCCCTCGGCGACGGTGATCTCCACCCAGGCGTTGCCACCCTCGGTCTCGCCGGTGAGGCGGCACTTCGCAGGCACGGTGCGGCCGTCCTCGAGGACGAGGCCCGCCCGGATCTTGTCGAGGGTCTTCTCGGTGGGCGTGCGCCAGACCTTCGCGTGGTACTTGCGGGGCACGGCCCACCGGGGATGGGTGAGCCGCCGCGCCAGCTCGCCGTCGTTGGTGAGGAGGAGGGCCCCCTCCGTGTTGAAGTCGAGCCTGCCCACGGGCTCGACCCGGCAGGGAAGGGCGGGCAGCAGCTCCTGGACGGAGGGACGGCCCTCCGGATCCCGCCGGGTGGTGAGCACGCCCTTGGGTTTGTACAGCAGGTAGTAGACGGGGGGATGCGGCCGGGGCAGGAGGCGGCCCCGGACCTTGACGTGGTCGTGGTCGGGGTCCACCGGGGTGGCCGGAAGGCGCACGACCTGGCCGTTCACCGTGACCTGGCCCTCCCGGACGAGGCGGTCGGCCTCGCGCCGGCTGGCGACGCCGCTGTGGGCGATGAGGCGGTCGAGGCGGTCGGTGGTGGGGGTGTCGGGCATGGGGCGGCTTCAGATCCCCGAGCCGGACGGCTCGTCGTCGTCGAGATCCCCCTCGTCGGGGAGGTCGTCCAGATCGAGACCCGCGTCGGGATCGTCGTCGCGGATCTCGCGCAGATCGCGGAGTGTGGGCAGGTCGGAGAGGTCGCGCAGGCCGAACACCTCGAGGAACCGCTGGGTGGTGCCGTACAGGAGCGGACGCCCGGGCTCCTCGCGATGGCCGCAGAGGCGGACCAGGCCCTGCTCGAGGAGGGAACGCAGGAGGCCGCCGGGATCCACCCCGCGGACGGCCTCGATCTCGGCCCGGGTGACGGGCTGGCGGTAGGCCACGACCGAGAGAGTCTCGAGCGCCGCCCGGGACAGGCGGAGCGGCCGAACGCCGCGAGCCCGCCCCACCCAGAGCGCGTAGCGGGGGTGGGTGCGGATCTGCCAGCCACCGGCCACCTCGACGAGCCGGAGGCCGTGACCGCCGCGCTCGTAGCGGGCGGCGACCTGGACGAGGGCGGCGCGGAGATCGGGTTCGTGGGGCCCGCCCAGCGCAGCGCGGAGGCGATCGAAGGGAAGGGGATCGCCGGCGGTGAATAGGACGGCCTCGGCCGCTGCTCCGAGGTGGGCGGGATCGGGGGGGACGTCCTCGATGCGGATGGTCTCCTCGGCACCCGGGCCACCGGCCGGGGGCTCCGCCGGGCGCTCGGGGGCCCGTTCCCGCCCGGGAAGGACGATGACGTTGCTCGGCGCCTCGGGATCGCCGTCGTTCACGAGGCCTCCGCAAAGAGCGAGAGATCCACCTCGTCGGCCCGCATGCGGCTTCGCAGTACGACCGGGGCGAGGTGCACGCGTTGGCCGATCTCGAGGACCCGGATGCGGCAGAGCTCGAGGACGGCGAGGAACGTGACGATGCGGACCGCCCGGGGCTCGCCGTGGGGGAGGATCTCGTCGAGCGTGCGGGCCTCGCCGTCGTCGAGGACGGCGAGCACGCGCTGCAGGCACGCCAGCCACGAGATGCGCTCGCGCTCGACCTCGAGCACGGGGGGCGGACGGGCGCGCCGGCGCTCGAGGGCGTCCCAGATCTCCAGCAGGCCGAAGGCGTCCACGCCGGGGTCCACGGGCCGCTCCCCTTCGTCGCGCCGGGTGGCCGGGCGGCGAAAGACGTCGCGACCGAGCCAGGCACGGCGCGCCAGCTCCTCTGCCGCTCCCCGGAACCGCTGGAACTCCAGGATCCGCCTGGCCAGGGTCTCGCGGGGATCCTCCTCGAGGTCGGGGGCGGGCTGGAGGGCCCGAGGCAGGAGCTCCCGGCTCTTGAGCTCGCAGAGCGTGGCCGCCATCACGAGAAACTCGCCGGCCACGTCCAGATCCTCGAAGCCCATGGCGTCGAGGGCCGAGAGGTAGGCCCGGGTGATGGAGACCAGGGGGAGGGCACGGGGATCGATCCCGTCACGGCGGACGAGCTCCACGAGCAGGTCCAGCGGGCCCTCGTAGGCCTCGGCGTGGACCACGGGCGCGGCGCGAGAAGGAGCCGGCATTCGGGGAGGGAGGAGGGGGAGCGGGCGGGGAGGGGAGGGCCCCCGGGGAAGGGGGCGCGGGGAGGCCACGACGAGCGTACCGCATCGTCGCGGGGAAGGCAAGGGTGCGACGCCTGGAGCTGCCCCTGTCCTGGGGGGCCTGGTGAAGGGCGCGGGGTGGCGCGGTGGGCGATCCGGGGAAGGACCGCGGCACGCCGGACCGTCGAGACCGAGTCCAAGTCCGAGACCGATGTCGTCGCCCGATCCCTGCCTGTCGCGACTTCAGCCGTTCTGCGGCCCGTTCACGTTCCCGATCGGGGCAGGTCCTGGGAAGTTCCCTGGAGTCGCCTCCCTCCGGAGGGCCGGGCGAGTGGGCGGCTCGGGGCGCGCCGGTCCGACGGGTCGTGGCGCCTCCCGGGAGTCCATCCGCGTGAACGGCGCGGTGGCTCCGGCCCTGCGGGCCTGCCAGCGGGTCGCGAGGGGGCTCCGGCCCTGCGGGCCGACGTGGACGTGGCTCCGGGCCGGGCCGCGGGCGGACACTGGGCGATCGGGGATCGGGGCTCGCGGGTCCGACGGGTCGGCTCGACGTCGGTCCTGGCCTCGATCCCGGGCGCGAACTCGGGCGCGAACTCAGCCAGCGTCTCGCAACTCCCCGAGTGAGCCGTCACCTGCCCAGTTGCGAGACACGCCGGCCAGCCAGCGTCTCGCAACGCCCCGAGTGAGCCGTCACCTGCCCAGTTGCGAGACACGCGGGCCAGCCAGCGTCTCGCAACTCCCCGAGTGAGCCGTCACCTGCCCAGGTGCGAGACGCTCGGGTCCCCCCGGCACCACGGACCGCGTCATGGGCGCCTGGACCCATCCCCCCAACGCCCCGCGTCGGACCGACGTCGAACCGACCGGCCGGATCGGCACGACCCCTTCCGCTCGGCGGTTCGAACCGTTCCAGGCCCTCTCCCGACCCGAAATGGCGTAACGCCGGGCCGGCTGTCCCGGAGTCGGGTTCGGGCTCGTGGTCGGGGGTTCGATGGGTCGCCTCGGACTCGCTCTCGAGATCGGGTACGATCCCGGCATGCCCGGATGCCCGCACCTGACACCCGCCCTCGTCCTCCTCGCCGGCTGCTCCCTGCACGGCCCCCACGCCGGCATCCTTCGCGAGGAGGGACACTGCGTGGTCCTCGAGACGCCCGAGGGGCGGACCCGCCGCCTCCTCCTCGACGAGGAGGTCCGTGCCGTCCGCTCGCTCGCGGGGTGCACGGTCCTTCTCGAGGGCGCCCGCGTGGGCCCGCTCCTGGTGGTTCGGGACTGGCAGGTCACCGACGCGGGAGACGGATCCGCCCCTTTCGTGGGCAGGTTGCGCGAGACGGGCACCCGCCTGCTCCTCGAGGACCGGAACTCGGGAATCCCGGTCTTCCTCACCGACGACGCCCCGTCCGAGCTCAGGCGGGCCGCGGGCCGACTGGTGCTGGTGGCGGGATACGTGGTGGGTCCCCAGGAGGTGCGCGTGGTGCACTTCCGCATCCTTTCCGACTAGCGCTCGCGCTGGTGGAGGTGTCCTCCCGATGGAGCGGACCTACTGCTTCGGATGCGGCGCCGAGGTCCCACCCTCCCCGGTCCCCGGGATGTCCATCTGCACCAACTGCCGCTTCGAGGCCTCCCCCGAGGCCCAGGTGTGGCTGGTGCGGCATGGCGACCAGAATCCCCAGGGCCCCTTCCCGCGCGCCGTCATCGAGGACCGCATCCAGCGGGGCCTCCTCGCGCCCGGCGACGAGGTGTCCCGGCCGGAGGGGCCGTGGAAGACCCTCGATGTCCACGAGGACTTCCGGGCCTGGTTCTGCCCCGGCGACGCTCGGCTCGAGATGCGCGTGCAGGCCGCCCACTCCCGCTCCCGCATCCAGCAGCGGGCCGACTGGCGCTCCCGGCGCCGGATCCTGATCGTCGGGAGCCTCTGCGTCGTCACCCTCGGGGTGTCCATCGGGGCCTGGAAGACCGGCGCTTTCGTAGCCCCCCCCGACTGGATCGAGGCCACGAGCGCCACCACTGGCCGCGCCTGGGACAGCCTCGCGTCGCTCCTGGGCCGGGCCCGCTCAGAGGAGGAGGCCGCACGGACCCTCCAGGCCGCGAGCGAGCTGCCCGGGCAGGACGTCGTCGCGGCGCTGGGCCTCCCGGACGACCGCGCCCCGGCGCGTCTCCACTACGTCCGGGGTCGGGCCACCCTCCTGGCCTCCCCCACCGGGTCCTCCGAGGACGCGATCCGGGAGCTCGAGGCGGCGGCCGCCGCCGATCCGAGGAACATCCAGGTGCTGGCGGCGCTGGTCGAGGCGTGGGCCTCCACCCAGGCAGCCCACCCGGAGCGGGCCGAGCGCACCATCGCCCTCGTCTCGAGGGTCAACGCCCTGGATCCCGAGTCACCCGCCGCCGCAGGAGCCCGCGCCGCCCTCGCCCTGGCCGGCGGATCGTTCGCCGAGGCCCTGGCGCAGGCCGACCGCTGCGTCGCTCTCGATCCCAACAACCTCGGGTGCCAGGCGCACCGAGCCCGGGCGCTCATGGCGCTCGAGCGCTGGTCCGACGCCCGCGCCACCTGGGCCGGCCTCACCACGCGGGCGCCCCATGTCCCGTCCTGGGGCTTCGCCCTCGCCACCACCGACGTCGAGGACGGTCGCTTCCGGTCGGCCCGCGGGCGACTCGACGGGCTCCTGGCCCGCTGGCCGGCCGATCCGCGCCTCCTCGCCCTCTCCACGCGCATCGCCTGGCTCACCGGCGACTGGCTGCGCGCCCGCGACGACGGCACCCTCGCCCTGGTCGGGGACCCCACGGATCTCGACACGCGCATCCTGGCGGTGCAGGCAGCACTTTCCGCAAACACACCCGACGAGGCCCTCACCCTCCTGGCCCCTGCGCTCTCCGGCTCCCTCGACCGCGCGCAGCACCGAACCCTCTTCCTCCTCGCGTCCCATGCCCGGCGCCTCGCCGGCGATGCTCCCGGTGCCGTGGAGGCCGCCCGCCTGTCCATCGGGACCGAGCCCTCCTGGGCCCCGGGGGCCCTCGCGCTCGCGCTCGCCCACCTGCAGGCGGGCGACCTCACGGCCGCGGAGACCGACCTCAAGGAGGCCGACACCCGCGACCTCCCGTCCTCGGAGGCCTCCAACGTCCTCGTGGCGCAGGGCCGGATCTACCTCGACCAGGCGCGACCCAAGGCCGCGCTCGCCTCCTTCGAGCGGGCGGTCGAGGTGGATCCCGACAACCCCGCGGCCCGCCTGGGCCTCGCGGAGACCTTCCTCGTCCTCGCGAATGGGCAGCGCGCGCTCCAGGCCGTACGGGACATCGCCCTGACCGTGCTCGAGGCGCACGAGGCGCGTCCTCCCTTCCACCTCTGTCCGCTCCCCCCGCGGGACCCGGAGCCGCTGCTCGAGGGCCTGGCCGGGCTCACCGCCAGCGATCCTACCCTCGAGCCCGCGGTCCTCCGGGCCCAGGGCATGATCCACCAGCTCTCCGGCGATCCCGCCCGCGCCCGACCCCTCCTGGAGCAGGCCCTCAAGAAGGACCGCCAGGACGCCGCGGCACGCGCCATGCTGGGCCGCCTCGACATGGCGCAGGAGCGGTGGGAGGAGGCGGACGGCCACCTGACGGCGCTGCTCGTGAACCCCGAGTTCGAAGCCCTCTCCTCTGCGCTCCTGGGTTCGGTCCGCTCCATGGAGGGCCGCGACACCGACGCCCTCTCGCTCCTCAAGCGGGCCGTCAAGATCTCCGACCGTACCGGCACCTTCCACAGGCTCCTCGCCGCGGTCCTGTTCCACTCCGGCGATGCCGCCGCCGGCCTCGAGCAGGCCCGCCGGGCCTGGGAGCTCGATCCCCAGGACTGGAAGGCCCGTCGCATCGTCCTGCTCCAGGGCCCGGAGGCCTGACGCCCGGTGGCCCGCCGTGGCCCGCGACCGCCAGCGGACGCGGCCCTGGCCAGGGCCGTGGCGGCCCTGGCCCGGCCCGGCGGCCTCGTGCTCTACCCCACCGAGACCCTGTACGGCCTGGGCGGACGGGCCTGCGACGGGGAGGCCGCGATCCGGCTCGCGGCGTTGAAGGGTCGTCCACCGGGCGCACTCCTGGTCCTGGCCCTCGACGTGCCCCTCCCGTGGGCCTCCGCCCGGCTGCTCGCGTACGCCTTCTGGCCGGGACCCCTGTCCATCGTGATCCCGGCCTTCGGGGACATCCACCCCGCCGTCCAGGGTCCCGGCGGTACCGTGGGCGTCCGCGTCCCCGCGCATCCCCTCGCGCGCCGCCTGGTCCGTGCCGTGGGTCCGATCACCTCGTCGTCCGCCAACCGCTCGGGCGAGCCCCCCCTATGCGATCCCTCCCTGTGCACGCTGCCCGTGGACGCGGTGCTCGACGGCGGCGTGCTGCCGCTCTCGGCGGGCTCCACGGTGGTCCGGGGCGACACCGGCGAGGTCCTCCGCGAGGGCGCCATCCCCGCCGCCGAGGTGCGCCGCGTACTGGACGGCGTCCCGTGACGGATCCTCCCCTCACGCGGGAGTCGCCGGCCCCGGGCCTGGTGGTATGGCAGCCCGCACGGGGATTCCGCTACGCGATCGAGCCCTTCGTGCTCACCGCCTGGGCCCTGGAGGGCGGCCGGCCCAAGGACGCCGCCGACCTGGGCACCGGCTCGGGCATCGCGGCCCTCCTGCTCGCTCGCCTCGGCGTACGCTGCACCGGGTGGGACGTCTCGGAGGCGTGGATCCGGCTGGCGCGCCGCTCCGCCCGGGACAGCGGGCTCGCGGTGCGTTTCGAGGTGGCCGATGTCCGCTCCCTGCCGCCGGACGACATGGACCTCGCGCTCTGCAACCCGCCCTACCACCCTGCGGGCCGAGGGCCCCCGAGCCCCGATTCCTGGCGGGACGCGGCGCGGACCGAGCGCCACGGCACGGTGGCCGACCTCGTCACCGCAGCGGCCCGCATCGCACGTCGCGCCTGCGTCGTGGTCCCCCCCGCGCGGGCGGTCGAGGCCGCAGACGCCCTCGACGCCGCGGGATCCCGGATCCGACGCCGCTGCGAGGTGGACGGGAGCCTCGTGCTCCTCGAAGGCCGTCGCATGGATCCCGGACCCGTGTCCCTCGAGACGATCTCCACGCGAGAGGGCCTGGGGTGGTCGTCCCGCCTCCAGTCCTGGTACACGCGTCTGGGCGCACGACTGGCACCGCGCGGTCAGTGCACGAGCGGCGAGGGATCGGACGGCGGGCCCGGGGGCTCCACCATGAGGCGGAGCCCGAAGTAGCGCGCGCGGGAAAACCAGCCGCCGAGCCCGCTCGGACGGGGCAGGCCGTCCACGGCGCGCCGCACCACGTGGGGCATGTCGTCGAGCGGCGCGTTGGCGCGGTTCAGGAGTTGGTAGGCGTGCCACCAGCGGTTGTCCGGCCACTCGATGAACACCGCTCCGGCCCGCCCCACCGAGCGCTCGGGGTCCTTGAGATCGAGTACGGCGAGGAGGGCCACGGCGTCCACGGCCTCCTGTCCGGCCGCGGCCGCGATGAACAGGTCGAGCGGATGCCCGCCCTGGAGCACCGGCCTCAAGTCCAGGATCTCCACTCGTTCCGGCCGGAAGACGAAGAGGGCCGGGGGGGGAACCCCCCGCGCGAGGGCGCCTGCCACCAGGGCGGTCAGACGATCGCCGAGGCCTTCGTCGTCGGGCGGGAACCGCTCCGGATCCCGCGGCTCGACGCCGACCTGGAGGCGGATGGAGGTGCGGGCGGGGGCCAAGGACCCTCCACGGTCAGGGAGGCGGCAAGATACGGGCGCAGCGCCCGGGGGGCAAGTCAGGGCCCCAGGTGGAGGAAGGGCTCGGTCGCGTTGCCCTCGGTCGTGCCGTCGGTACGGCGGAGAAGCCAGTCGAACACGTCGGACTCGTGGATCCGGACCGCATCGCCCGACGCGAGGTGTTGGACCCACGCCGGCTCGGAATGGAGCGTGCCCTCGATCGTCCCGCCCTCCCAGGTGCCGACCGCGATCCAGAGGTACTCGGTGCGACCCTGAGCCGCCTCGAACGGGGCCTTGACGAAGAGCCGATCACCCGGGGGCAGACCGGCGGAGAACGCAGCGCGCACGCGTCCGTGGAAGCGCTCCGCGGCCTGGGCCCGGGCCTCCTCGAGCGTCGCGGGTGGCGCGGCCGGGGCGGCGGTGTCCTCGGAGGCGTCCTCGCCGGGAGGGGCGGCCTCGGTCGACGTGCTGGGAGGCGGCACGTCGAACCGCCCCTCGAAGGCCACCCGGGCCACAGGGCTGTGGCCGGGATCGTCGCGTGGGCTCACCGCCGACGCCGTCGCGGTGCCCGCGATCCCCACGGCGCGTCGGCGAGCGGCGGGCAGGGCCGGGGTGGTCTCGAGGAGCGGTGTGGTCTCGGCGAGGCTGCCGCGCTCGAAGGCCACCTGGGCGAGGGTGTTCAGCAGCGTCGTGACGTCGTCCAGGCGATCCTCGGCGACCGAGGCGACCTGGAACTCCGGGAGGCCCAGGGCTCGAAGGCCCCAGGTCGAGAGCTGGCTGGTGCCGTCGGGGTCCTCCTCGGTCTCGACCACGAAGAGGAGGGTCGTGTCCAGGGGATCGGTGGCGACCGCCTCGGCATGGCTGAGGAAGGCCGCGGCCGAGAAGTACCGGCCCGTGCCGACCTCCTCCACCACGCCGCCGGTCTCGCGTGCAAGGGTGGCGAACGCGCCGTAGACCTGCCGGAGGAGGGGCAGAACCTGGGTGGTGGAGGCGGCGAACCCGGTCACCACGACCACCTCGCTCCGGGCCAGCACCGCCACTCCGGCGGCGTCGAGCTCGCCGGGCAGGGCCACCGCGAGGGAGGCGTCGGGCCGCCCGTACTCGGCCGCGGGGGCGAGTCCGGCCACCCGGGTGGGGGCGGTCGCCGCGTCGGGGAGTTCCTCGGCCAGGGGGACGGAGGTCAGGGACCGGTCGAACCGCTCGAGCGCGGCCTCGTCGCACCGGGGATCGCACCAGAGCGAAAGGTCGAACCGAGCGTCGGGCGGAGGTTCGGGGGGGGCCGCCAGGACGGCCGGGGCCAGGAGAGAGAGCAGGAGCGCGACCATCGGGACTCCTCGTGCGGGGGACACCGGGGACGGCCGGTCCGGAGCGTGCAGACGCCACCTGCACCCGTTGTATTCCACCCGACCGCCCACCGCGTAGACGAATGGGTGTCAATCGGTGTGATGCTCGGCCTTCGAGGCGGACCATTTCCGGCCCTCCGGGCCGACGCTCCAGCCTGCCTCCGGCCCTCCGGGCCGACGGGGAGGCTCGACCCGAGGCGAGAGGGCCGTCAGGGCGCGAAGCCCGTCGTCCAGGTGCCGTCCGAATACACGCGGATCCGCTGGTCGACGGCCACGTCCTCGAGTTCGACCACGCCGCCGTAGGGGAACCGGACGGTGAGGCGATCCACCCGGTCGGCGGCGCCCACGCCCAGGTGCTGCGTGAAGGAGTCCTGGCACGAGGACCCGCTGCCACCGCTCACCATCCGGCGCTGCACGACGCCGCCCGCCTCCACCTCCACGGTGGCCCCGATGGCGGAGACGTTCGAACCCACGCCCACCGGTTTCACCTGGATCCAGTGGTCGGGACCGGTGGTGTCGTTCCGGAAGAGGGAGTAGGCGACCACGTCCACGTCGCCGTCGTTGTCGTAGTCGGCGGCCGCCGAACCCCATCCGCCGCGGACCAGGAGGCCCGACTCGTAGTTCCGCAAGGTGAAGAAGCCGTCGCCGTCGTTCGCGTAGAAGTCGGAGTCGCGGCCGCCGTAGACGCACGTGATGAAGAGGTCGAGGTCGGCGTCGTTGTCGGCGTCGAAGAGGACGGGGACGGAGTGGGTCTCGCGGTAGTAGATGCCCCGGCCCCCGTGCTCGTCGGAGAACGAGCCCGAGCCGTCGTTGACGAGCACGTTCGTGCGATCGCTGAAGTGGTAGTAGAAGGGATGGGCGAGGCTGGCGGCGACGAGGTCGAAGTCGCCGTCGTTGTCGATGTCGCCGACGGCGGTGCCGATGGTGTGCCCATAGGTGCCGAACCCGCCGTTGAAGTGGCCGCCGGTGCCGTTCTGTGAGGCCATCTCGTCGAGCGTGCCGTCACCGAGGTTGTCGTAGTAGAAGTTCCGGTCCAGGCGGTAGTTGCTGACGTAGAGATCGGTGTCGCCGTCCTGGTCGAAGTCGCCGGTGGTCACGCCACGACCGGCCTGGTTGTTGGTCATGACCCCCACGGACTCGGGCTCGGTGAAGGTACCGTCGCCGTTGTTGTGGAAGAGGCGGTCGTCGTAGTTGCGGTAGTAGTCGAAGTCGGACGAGCACTCGTAGTTGGCGAGGTAGAGGTCGAGATACCCGTCACCGTCCAGGTCGAACCAGCCGGCGCCCTCCGTGGGGCTGTACTCGGGCTTCCCGTCGCCGTCGCAGTCGCGATCGTCCTGGAGGTCCACGATGCCAGACTCGAGGATCACGTCGGTGAACGTGCCGTCGCAGTGGTTGTGGAGGAGGGCCTCACCACAGGCGTAGGAGCCGCCCTGGCCGAAGTAGTCGAGGCAGCCGTCGTTGTCGTAGTCGCCCCATACGCCGCCGCCGGTACCGCAGGCCGCCCATAGGATCCCGTCCGGGATCGCGGTGGCCGTGACGTCGGTGAAGGTGCCGTCGCCCTCGTTGTGCCACAACACGGGCCCGCTGGTCATGAGGTCGTCGTACCCGTCGTCGTCGTAGTCCCCCCAGGCCACCCGGCCGCCCGCGGTCGTGGGGACCCCCTCGCTCGTGGTGAAGGCCTCGGCGGCGACCTGGAACGGCTTGTCCTCCGGTGCGATGTCGTCGTGGTAGACCACGGCCAGCCGGACCTGCCACGTGTACCAGGGCTGGATGAAGCCGTTGTAGAAGTACTCGTCGTCGAGGTCGATCCACCGGACGCCGGCCCATACGGGTTCGTCCTCCTGGAAGAAGTCCTCCATGAGGAGCTCGGGCTCGGTGAAGAGGGGCTCGCCTTCGGCGTCCTCGGCGAGCTTCCGGTGGTAGCCGACGAACACGTGGAGCGGTTGGGTCATCTCGATCGGGGTCGGGAAGACGTACTCGGTCCACCGGCCGTCGTCGGCCGGCCCCAGGCAGCGGGTGTACGCACCGTAGGTGGTGTCGATGTCGAAGGCGTACCCGTCCGAGGAGAAGTCGGACCAGGCATGGAGCACGGCAGGGGTGTCGTCGGCCGACAGGTTCGCCCACCGCGCCGACGCGCCGTAGATCGTGGCGGGAGCCTCGAGCTTGAACCCGTTGGCGCCGAAGACCTCGAGCGTGTTCAGGTCGTAGGTGCCGTAGCTGCCCTCGTAGTCGTCGGGGAAGAGCTGGTCGGCGAAGGAGAGCGTGCGGGTCGATCCGCCGTCGAAGGTGAGCCAGACCACGCCACCGGGGAGCGTGCCCGCGGCGTCCTCCACGCAGGGCGGAGGGGCGGTGTCCTCCTGGGTGTCGGGGGCCTGGGTGTCGTCGGCCGGTTGGCCGGTCTCGGGGGCCCCGTCGCACGCCAGGAGCAGGACGAGGGCGAGGAGGGGGAGGGGAGACGGGCGCATCGGTCCTCCGGAGGCGGTGTTCCTCCCAAGGTACCCCGACCGGAGGCGGCGTGGGGCATCCCCCGCCGGATACGGGGGGCCGATGGCCCGGCCCTCCGTCCTCCTCACCGCCACCGGCCTCGCCCTCGGAGCCTGCATGCCCCGGTCCGACCTCGTGATCCTCACCCTCCGGTCCGGCGTGGACCACGCCGCGGGCGATCCCGACGCCCGGGGGATGGAGAACCTGGCCTACGTGGTGGGCGACCGATCCACGGGCGAGGCCCTGGTGGTGGATCCGTCCTGGGACCCGGCCGGGATCGTCGCGGCGGCCTCCCGGGCCGGCCTCCGGGTGACGGGCGCGATCGCCACCCACGATCATCCCGACCACGTGGGCGGGAGTCTCTGGGGCCTGCCCGTCCGGGGGCTCGCGGACCTGCCCCGGCCCCTCCCGGTGCACGTCCACCGCGCCGACGCGGAGCGGCTCGCGCGCCGCACCGGGCTGCCCGCCTCGGCCCTGGTGCTCCACGACCACGGCGACGAGTTCCACCTCGGGGCGATCCCCGTCCGGGTCCTCCACACCCCCGGCCACACGCCCGGCGGTGCCTGCTGGCTCGTGGACGGCAGGCACCTGTTCACCGGCGACACCCTGTTCGTCGACGGGTGCGGGCGGGTGGACCTGCCGGGCAGCGAACCCGACGCCCTCTTCCACGCCCTCCACGACGTGCTGCTGCCGTTGCCCGACGCGGTGGTGGTCCACCCCGGCCACGACTACGGGGGCGCGGAGACCACGATGGGTCAGCTCAAGCGCTCGAACCCGTACCTGTCCGCGCCGGACCTCGCGACGTGGCGGGCACTCATGGGGAGCTAGGATCGTCCAGCACCCCGTGCACGCGCCAGCGATCGTCGGGAGCGTGGTCCACGAAGAGGGGGTGGTCGTCGATCCCGCAGCGCAGGCGGCAGTGGGCCAGCCAGGTCCCGTACTCGCAGGGGTGGCGGTGGAGGAACGGATCGGCCTGCTCGGAGACGAACGTCCGCATGAGGGCGCGCCACCCTTGGGGCCCCGGCAGGAGCGGCTCGCCGATCTCCGCGACCGAGCGCCCGTGCGGGGGGGTGTGGCAGAGGATCGGGACCACCGCGGCCCCGGTGGCCACGGCCAACCGATAGGCCCCGGGCGAGAGAAGGGCCTGGCGGCCGAGGAGCGACGTGCGGATCCAGCGGGTGCCGATCCGCCCGTCGAACGCGAGGCCGACGATCCCGTTGCCCGCGAGCCTGCGGTAGAGCTCGCGGACCGGCGTGGAGGCCGTGAGGAACGAGGCCGGGAGGCGGTCCTCGTGCGCCTCCCGCACCCGGCGCACCTGCGCCATCCACCGGTTCCTCGGCAGCGCGTCCGGGTGCGCCCGTGCCACCTCCTCCGGAGGCAGGCCGCGCGCCGCGTACTGGGTACAGGCATACCCATGGAGCGACAGCCACGCGATGGGCAGCATGAACGAGCCCGCGTGGGCCGAGAGCAGGACCACGCCCCGACCTCGGGCGAGAGCGGCGTCGAGGTGCGCCCGCCCGCGGAGTTCGAGGTGGAGGTCGACGGTTCGGGCCGTCAGCCGGCCCAGCAGGAGTTCCTCGAGGTGGACGCGCCACGCCACCCGACAGGCCTCGGCCACGAGCCTCCGGATCCGGGTCGGATCGGCGCCGAAGATGCGGCGGTACTCGTCGCCCATGCGCGCCCTCTGGGCCCCAGCCACGACGTACTGCGCGATCCAGGCGTGCCTGAGCCGGGCGAGCGAGGCCGGGCGATCCGGATCGATCGCCCGCCTGAGCGGGACCCAGAAGAGCCAGCGGGCCACGTCCTCGGGCCCGGCCCGGAGGCCGCCGAGGTCCGGCAGGCGCGACGGCATGCGCACCCCGGGAGCGGAAGCCTCCCGAGCCTATCCGGCTCCCTGGAGGGCGGCCCGGCGTTACGTTCCTGCGGAGGCCCCATGCATCCTGGCGTCGCGATCCTCGCATCGACCCTGTGCGCCTGCGGAGGGGTTCCCGCCGACACCCGTCCACCCGCCCCACCCCCCGCGGCCACCGCTCCGGCCGCAGCGGGGCCGCACCGGGACCGCGAGCTGATCTGCCCCGCTCCCGAGGGCCCCATCGCAGCCAGCCTCTACGAGGTCCCCGCCCCCGCCCGGGTGGCCGTGGTGGTAGACGTGGGCGCCCGGCCGTGGGATCGGTGGGGGGACCTGCCCGGGGCCCAGGCCTTCTCGCACTACCGCGTCCTCGCCGAGGCCCTCCAGGACGCCGGGGTCCCCGTGCTCCTCTACGACAAGCGGGGGACGGGGCGCACGCGAGGTGAGACGACGGGCCTCCCGGGTCGGGTGCGGGACTCGCTCGCCGCCCGGGCGTGCCTCGAAGCGGCCGTGCCGGGCGCCTCGATCGTCCGCGTCGGCCACTCGGCCGGCTCGGTGGTGGCCTGCCGGGCGTGGAGGCGGGGGGAGCGGCTCGTCCTCCTCTCGCCGGTGGGGTCGCCCGAGGATCTCCCCCACGCACCGACCCTCATCGTGCGCGGCGAGGCCGACGGCGGCCGCCCGGCCGACGACGCCCGGCTCGCCGCCCGTCCCGGGATCCGCTGGATCGGCGTCCCCGGCGCGGACCACCTCCTCATGGCCGGAGGACGGGTCGCGCCCGAGGAACTGGCCGCCGTGGTGTCCTTCGTCACGCAGGGATCGCCTCGGTGAACCCCCCGGTCGCGCTCCTCACGGACTTCGGACACGCCGATCCCTGGGTGGGCGTGATGAAGGGCGTGATCCTCGGCATCGCCCCAGGGACCGCGCTCGTGGACCTCGTCCACGAGGTGCCGCCGGGCGACGTCCTGTGCGGCGCCTTCCACCTCGACGCCTGCGTGGAGGCCTTTCCCGCGGAAACCCTCTTCCTCGCGGTCGTGGACCCCGGGGTCGGCACGGCCCGGCGCGCCCTGGCCGCCCGGGTGGGGCACTGGCGGTTCGTGCTCCCGGACAACGGCCTCCTGTCGGCCGTGCTGGAGCGCCACCCCCTGCATGGCGCCTGGTCCGCCGAGGACCCCGCCTTCCACCTGCCCTCGCCGGGCAGGACCTTCCACGGCCGCGACGTCTTCGCGCCGGTGGCCGCCCAGTGGGTCGCCGGCACGGACCCGTCCCGATTCGGGCCCGCCGTCACGGATCCGGTTCGGATCCCCATCCCCCGGGCCCGGCCGCTGCCCGGTGGCTGGGAGGGCGAGGTGATCCTCGTGGATCGGTTCGGCAACGCGATCACGAACCTGCCGCCGCCACTTCCCGGATCCGTGGCGCGAGCGGCGGGTGTGGCCTTTCCCTCCGCGCCGACCTACGGGGCGGTTCCGGTCGGTGGGCGCCTGGCCGTCGCCGGCAGCACCGGCCGACTCGAACTCTCGGTCCATGGCGCGTCCGCAGCTGCCCTCCACGGCCTGGTCCGGGGCACGACCGTCCGTCTCGAGGCCCCGTGACCGCTCCACCGCCCGACCTCGCGACCCTGCCGGCCGCCACGGGCCGGCCCTCGGGTCGGGGCGACCGCCCGTCGGCCGACGCGGGCTCACCGTACAGGGTCCTCCTGGAGGTGGGCGCGCTCTGGCTCGCCACGCTCCTTGCCATCCGCGCCGTGGTGACCGCCCAGGAGGCCCTCGGCCTGCACGAGGCCGTGCTGGCCCTGGTCCCCGTCCTGTTCATCTACCTCCCGGTCCTGCTCTGCCGGCTGCGGGGGGTGGACTCCTGGTCCTACCGTCTCTGGATCCCCGCCCTCGGCGATCGCCGCGCCTGGCGGGAGGCGTTCGGGCTCAACCTGCGCCTCTTCGCCGTGGGTCTCGTCCCGTGGCTGGCGGCCTACCACCTCTACCAGACGCTCCTGTTCGGGTACGCCCCGGCCTGGCGACTCCCCACGAGCCCGCTCACGCTCGTGGCCTACCAGGTCTTCTTCGTGGCCATCCCCGAGGAGTTCTTCTACCGCGGGTACCTGCAGACGCGCTTGAACGAGATCTTCCCCCGCCGCTTCCTCGCGGCGGGGATCCCGTTCGGGCACGGTCTCTGGATCTCCGCGCTGTTCTTTGCCTTCGGCCATTCTGTGGTGGAGCTCCGGTGGTGGCACTTCGCCACCTTCTTCCCCGGCCTGCTGTTCGGGCTCCTGCGCGAGCGCACGGGCGGCGTGACCGCGGGGGCCCTGTGCCATGCGGCCTGCAACATCCTGGTCCACGCGCTCGACACGGCCTACGGCATCGTGCCGCCCTGACGTGGTGGTCGGCATTCCGTGCCGGTGATAGTCAGGCAGGACCCCCGGATCGGACCCCCCCGGAGCAGGGATGGCCGAGTGCCCGTTCTGCAACGCGCCCGTCGATGACTCGCTCGTCCGTGACGGCGGGCGGTGCCCGCGCTGCTTCATCGAGATCCCCGGCGAGGAGGCCCCCACCAACCCCGGAGTGGACACCCACGCCGAGCCGCCCGTGGAGGCCGGCCCGCCGCCCACTCGCCGTCTCTGGATCGGAGCCGGGATCGCGACGATCCTGCTCCTGGCCGGGAGCGTCGCGGCCTGGAAGGTGCACCACGATCGGCGGGAGCGCGCCAGGGCTGCCGAGGCGGTTCCCACGTTCTACCTCGAACCGTTGGGGGAGGTCGTGGCCCAGGTGGACGACGCTGCGGCCACCCCCACGGGCAGCGGGGCGGCCGAGCCCCGCCCGCACCCCCGGACCGGTGGGAGCGCCGGCGAGGAGGTCGTGCCCTCCGACGGCCCCCGCACGCCCGTGCGATGGGACTTCACCGACGCCGAGGCCGACGCCGCGTTCTCCGGGCTCGCCGAGCCCGCCGGGCCGCGAACCCTGAGCCTCGGCATGCCCCAGGATCCCGACGGCCCCGTGCGCCTGCGGCGGGCCGGCGCCGCGGCCTACGTTCTCACCGATCCCGACGAGATCCGCGCCGCGGTGGGGTCCGCCATCCGGAACTACCAGGGCCAGGTCTCCCAGTGCTACACCCAGCGCCTGAAGTCCGCGCCCGGCGTGAAGGGCACCTGGATCCTCGCGCTCACGATCCTCCCCGACGGATCCACCTCCGACGTCCACTTCACCCCGCAGGGCGCGGCCGACGCCGAGATCGAAGCCTGCGTGATCCGACGCGCCACCACGTGGACGTTCCAGCCCATGATCCAGGCCCAGCGGTTCGAACTGCCCTTCACGTTCGGCTCGGGGACCTGATCGCTACGCCGCCCCCGGATGCGGGCCGAGCGTCATGAGGACCGCGTCCTCGTTTGGACCGTAATACCCCCGCCGTCGTCCCACCTCGCGGTAGCCGCGTGCGGTGTAGAGGGCACGGGCGGCGGCGTTGTCCTCCGCCACCTCGAGGTGGACGGCCTCGGCGCCGAGGGAGCGGACGAGGGACTCCACCGCGTCCAGGAGCGCGGTGGCGATCCCCGCCCGGCGGCGATCGGGGCGCACGGCGATGGTGAAGATCTCCGCCTCGCCGGCGAGGACTCGGACGCCCACGTACCCCTCGGGGCCGCCCGAGCCGTGCCACAAGAGCACCGTGGCGTCCGGCCTGGCCAGCTCCTCGGCCACCAGGCGGGCCGACCATGCGCTGGCGCCGAAGGCGAGGTGCTCGATTTCCGCGACGGTCTCCACGTCGGCCGGCCCGGCCCGACGGATCACAACCCCTCCAGCGGCGCCACCTCTCGGATGGACACCTGGGCGCGCCAGGCGGCGATCGCCTCGCGCCAGGCGGACCCGCAGGCCGCTTCGTCGCCTCCCTTGGCCAGGGTGGGGAGGACGACGTTGCGGTGGACATAGCGCTCCACCACGATCCGGCTGTACAGCAATCCCGCGAGCGTGTCCTCGGTGAGGCCGAACCGCTCCAGGAAGTCCGGCCAGGCCGAGGGAGGGGAGAAGGCGTCGCGTACCTCGGCGACCCGCAGTTCCACGTCGGCCGGGGTGGGCCGGTACGTGGCCGCATCGCCGGCGAGGCCGCGTACCACCGCCAGGTCGACCAGGCGATCCCAAGCCGGACGGTCGGGCTCGCAGAGGACCGCGACGGGACAGCCCACCCGGTCGCCCAGGGCCTCCTCGAAGGCGACGTCGCCCTCGGTCACCACCCGGTTGCCCACCACCGCGACGACGCGGTCGATGCGCTCGCCGTGCGCCGGGTTGGAGAGGGCGAGGCAGAGGAGGGGGAGGGCGGGGAGACGCACCACGGACGCACCCGCGGTCGGGACGGTCGCCCTTTACCCCGGTGCCCCCCACCGTTACAATCGCCCGCTCCCGATCACCCGCGTCGTCGATCCCGGTGGGCGGTCGCGGAACGAGGCGAGCCATGATCGAGGCCAGGTCGCTCACCAAGCGCTTCGGACCCTTCACGGCGGTCCGGGACGTGACCTTCACCGCGGCCAGGGGGAGGATCCTGGGCTTCATCGGTCCCAACGGCGCCGGGAAGACCACCACGATGCGCATGCTCACCGGCTTCCTCCCGGCCACGTCGGGGGACGCCGTCGTGGCGGGGTACGACGTGTTCGAGGCGCCGATGGAGGTCAAGCGCCGGGTGGGCTACCTCCCCGAGCGACCACCGCTCTACCCGGAGCTGACCGTCGGCGACTACCTCTCCTTCGTCGCGGAGATCCGCGAGGTTCCAAGCCGCGGCCGCCAGCGTCGCATCGGCGAGGCCATGGAGCGCGTGGGGCTGATCGGGTGGGAGCGACGCATCGTGGGTTCGCTCTCCAAGGGCTACCGGCAGCGCGTGGGCCTGGCCCAGGCCCTCGTCCACGACCCCCCCGTGCTCATCCTGGACGAGCCCACGAGCGGGCTGGATCCAGCCCAGAACGTGGGCATCCGGGAGCTCATCCGGTCGACGGGGACCGACCGCACCGTGGTTCTGTCCACCCACATCCTGGCCGAGGTGGAGGCCACCTGCGACGACGTGGTGATCATCCACCACGGCACCATCGCCGCGGCCGGGCCGCTCTCCGAGGTCCGGGGATCGGCGGCCGGCGGCCCCACCTGGCGGGCCGAGGTCCGGGGGGAGGGGGCTGCCCGGGAGGTGGGTCGCCTGCCCGGGGTGGTCCGGGTCGAGCCGTCGGATCTCCCCGAGGGCTGGATCCGCCTCGACGTCACCGCCGGCGACGATCCGCGGTCTGCGATCGCCGATCTCGCGGCGCGCTCGGGCTGGGCCATGCGCTCCCTCGAGCGGATCGCCCCTGGGTTGGAGGTGGCCTTCCTCGCGATCGTGGGCCGCGAGGACCGGCAGGGAGGTGCACCGTGAACGCGCTCGCCGCCATCTTCCGGAAGGAGATGCGGATCTACTTCGTGTCTCCGCTGGCCTACGTCTTCCTCGCCGCCTTCCTCTTCCTGGCGGGGCTGTTCTTCTACCTGGGCATCACCATGACCGGCGAGGCCAGCCTCCGGGTCATGCTCGGCAACCTGTCGATCACGCTGCTCTTCGTCCTGCCCATGCTCACGATGCGCCACTTCGCCGAGGAGCAGCGGGCCGGCACCTTCGAGCTGCTGCTCACCGCGCCCGTGCCCACCTGGGCGCTCATCCTGGGCAAGTGGGCGGCCACCCTCGCGCTCTGCCTGGTGATGCTGGCGGGTACCTTCCTGTTCCCGCTGGTGCTCGCCTGGTACGGGGACCCCGACTGGGGCGTGGTGGGCACCTCCTACCTGGCCCTCGTCCTCTGCGCGGCCGCCTTCTGCGCCGCCGGACTCTTCGCCTCCAGCCTCACCCAGGACCAGATGGCGGCGGGCATCGCCGGGATCCTCGTGCTCCTCCCGTTCTGGCTCGTGGGCCAGGCCGCCTCGCTCACGGACGACCCCACGCTCACCTCGATCCTGGAGAAGGCTTCCTTCCTGGCGCATCTACGCGGTTTTACCAAGGGCGTGATCGATACGGCCGACGTGGCCTGGTTCGTCCTGTTCGTGTTCCTCTTCCTGTTCCTCACGTTCCGCACGCTCGAGTCGAGGCGGTGGCGATGAGACGCTCCCTCCGCCGGCGCCTGTCCTACGGGTCCAACGCCACCCTGGTGACCCTGCTCGTCGTGGCCCTGGTCGTCCTCCTCTACGGCCTGGCCGACCGGCACCGCACGCGGTGGGACCTCTCCGCCGAGGGCGCCAACGAGCTGCCCGCGGACATGCGTCACAAGCTCGACCTCCTCGACCGGGACGGCCGCGCCGTCACCGTCACCGCCTTCACCGCCCAGGCCGGGAAGAAGGACTCCTACTTCAAGAACCGGGCGCTCAAGGACCTGCTTGAGGAGATCGACCTCCGGTCCAACGTGGTGGAGACCCACCTCGTGGACTTCGACCGCGAGCGCCTCACCGCCGAGGCGCTCGGCGTCCGTGACTACGCCACCGTGGTGATCCAGCGCGGTGACGAGCGGGTGGACATCCGGCAGCGCGACCTCTTCCGCAACCAGGGGAAGGGTGCGGATCGCTCGGTGGCCTTTCTGGGTGAGGGCGCCTTCAACGCGGCCTTATCCCAGCTGATGTCGTCCACGCGCCGCGTGGTGTACACCCTCCGCGGGCACGGCGAACTCGACCCGGAGGACGCCGGGCCCGGGGGCCTCTCGGCCCTCCAGGAGGCCCTGGAGCAGGAGCACTACGACCTCGAACCCCTGGACCTCGTGCGCGACACCGAGCCGGGCCTGCCCCCCCACGTGCCCGATGACGCCGCGGCGGTGCTGCTGGCCCGACCCCGGGCCACCCTGACCGACACCGAGCAGGACGCCCTGGGCGTGTGGTTTTCCTCGGGCGGCCGCCTCCTCGTCCTGCTCGACGTCGGCCTCCCGGTGCCCCGCATCGTGGACACCCTCGGGCTCATCCGCCCCGAGGGGTACGTGATGGACCGGGTGCGGATCTTCCCCTTCGACGACCGTCCGGTCCCCGTGTACCGGCCGCACGCCATCACGGAGGACCTCTCCGAGGAGCGTCTCGTGACGGTCCTCGCCCACGTGGCCCCCCTGCGGGCCAGCGATCCCGCGCCTGCCGGCGTCCGGCCCGTCCCGTTGCTGCGGACGAGCCGCGACGGCTGGATCGACCTCGGCGGCGCGCTCGACCGCGGGTCCGCGGTCTACGAGCCCGGCCTCGACACCGAGGGCCCCGTGGACATGGCCTGGGCGGTCACCGCGGCCCCCGGCCAGGGCCTGGTCCGCGCCGGGCGCCCCGAGGGCCGGGCCGTGGTGGTGGGCGACGCTGACTGCGCCACCACCTCGCTCTTCCAGGAAGGTCCTGGCAACGCCTCCTTCTTCGTCAACGCGATGCGCTGGCTCGTGGGCGACGACGCCCGCCTGTCCGTGGTGGGCCGGCCTACGGCCGTCCGGCGACTCGCGCTCACCGAGGAGGACACCACGGCCATCCGCTGGGTCGCCCTCGCGCTCATGCCGCTCCTCATCGTCATCGCGGGCGCCGCCGTGTGGGCGAGCCGGCGCGGAAGGTAGGAGGTTCCCGTGAAGGCCTTTCGGGGAACGCTCATCGCGGCCCTCGCCCTCCTGCTCGTGGCCGTCGTCGTCCTCCTGGTGGACCGGGGCCGGGGTGAGCCCGAGGTCCTGGAGTCCCCTGCGCTCTACCAGTTCGAGAAGGCCGACATGGTCCGCGTGGACATCGTTTGCCCGGATTCCACACTCGTGCTGGCCGAGCAACCCGACGGCGAGTGGCTCGTGGAGGGTCCTGGCTGGCCCGCAGCCCGTTCGATGGTGAACCGGGTCAAGCACCAGATCCACGACCTCACCGCGCGCGCCACGGTCATCGAGACCCCGGAGATGCCGGAGCTCTACGGCCTGGGTGCGAACGCCATCCACGTCACGCTCACCCTGCGGGATGGCCGCACCCTCGAGTTCCTGGCCGGCGATCCCAACCCCTCCAACGTGTCGTACTACGTGCAGCCGCTCCCGGGCGACACGATCTACACGGTCAAGAAGTCGGCCATGGACTACTACTCCCTCGAACCCGACGCCTTCCGGGAGCGACGGTTCGCGAGCCACGACGCCAACGATGCCGACCGGCTGGAGGCCGACCTGCCGGGCGGGCGCCGTCTCGTCCTCCAGCGGGAAAGCGACCTGGTCTGGCACATGGAGGAACCCCGCCGGATGCTCGCCAGCCGGGAGGAGGTGCGCCGGCTCCTGGGTCGGGTCACGGCCCTCAAGGTGGACGACTTCGTGGAGGATCACCCCGCCGACCTGGCGAGGTACGGCCTCGACCGCCCTCGGGCGAGGATCCGGGTCAAGTTCGCCTCCCGCGAGCCCATCGACCTCTCGATCGGGGCCGTGGCCCGCACCGAGGAGCGCTTCCGCGAGGCCCGCACCTACGCCTACATGATGCTGGCTGACGACTTCACGGTCTACACCGCACCCGACGACCTCCTCGAGGACTACCGGGTCGACCCGTCCACCCTGCGCCTCAAGCGCTTCGTGCGGATGCGCACCGGCGACGTCACCGACGTCACCGTCGACCTCAGGCCGGCCGGCGACGAGACCCTCGCGGGCATCGCGACCATCCTCTACCGGGCCGACAAGTGGTTGTGGGAGGACGGGATTCCGGTGGCGGGCTCCACCCCGTCCCGCGTGGCCCTGAGGGCCTCGGAGATCGAGGCCGACGAGATCGCGGCCGAGGAAACGGTCGATCCCGCCCGTTATGGCTTCGACGCCCCGCACGTCACGTTCCGCCTGACGGACCGGGAGGGGACCCTGCGCACCCTCGTGATCGGGCGGGCGGCGCCTCCGGGCACCCACCCCGAGGGACGCGAGCGGCCACGCTCCTACGCCCGCGTCGACGATCTCCCCACCGTGTGGATCGTGGACGATGGCGTGGTGGAGGTGGCCGAGGACCTCGTCCGCGAATACCAGCGCAAGACCGGTGCCGATGCCGCCTCCGAGGAACGCCTCGACCGGGTCGAGCAGGCCCTCGGGCCCCGCCGTCCGCTTCCCACTGCGCCCTCCCAGACTTCGAGGAATTCCCCATGAACCCCCTCCTGTTCCTCCCGCTCCTCACGGCGTGCGGGCGCTCCTCCGACTCGCCCTCGGCGGCCGACGCCGCCCCCCGCACGTTCACCCTCGTCTACCAGGGAAACAACGGCGGGGAGCTCGAACCCTGTGGTTGAAAGGGGAATCCTCTGGGCGGTCTGCCCAGACGCGCCACGGTTGTCGAGGAGAAGCGGGCCGCCGGGCCCACCTTCGTGGTGGAAGCGGGGGGGCTCTACCACCGGTCGAACCACGCCCCGAAGGACCAGGTGGAGGGCCTCCTCCTCAAAGCCGGGCTCGCGGCCGAGCTCCTCGCCCTGAGCGGAGTGGACGCCATGGGCCTCGCCCCCAACGACCTCGCGGTCGGCTGGGACCAGGTCAAGGCCCTGGCGGGCAAGCACACCCTGCCCTACGTCGTGTCCAACCTGTCCTGCGGCCTCGACCGCCCGTTCCCCGCGAGCCGCGTGGTCGAGCGCAACGGGATCCGGGTCGGATTCGTGGGGGCGTACGTGGGGGCGTTCACGGGCGACGGCTGCACCGTCGACGACCCGATCGCCGCCACCGCGTCGGCGGTGAACGCCCTGCCCGAGGTCGATGCCGTCGTGGTGCTGGGTGCCTTCAGCACCGAGAAGGGGCAGGAGCTCGCCGCAGCGGCCCCCCGGGTCTCGTTCGTGGTCTCCTCCGACAACGTCAACCTGCCGGATCCGAAACCCCTCACGCCCGACGTCTGGCTCCTGGGCACCGGTTCCCGGGGCAAGAACCTGGGCGTGCTCCAGGCCACCCTCGTGCCCGAGGCCAAGGGCTGGCAGACGCTCCGACCCGGCGCGTCGGTCGCCGAGCGGATCGAGCGGTTCCGCGCCCGCCTGAAGACCGCCCAGGAGCGCCAGGCCAGCGCCACCGACGAGGCCGCCCGCAAGCGGACCGAGCGCCAGGTGGAGTTCTACCAGAAGGAGATCGCACGGATGGAGAGCGAGCTGGAGGCGGTCGCGCTCCCTCGCACCACCGTGGCCAACACCTTCACCTCCGAGCTCGTGTCCCTGGGCCGGTCCATCATCGACCACGCGGCCACCCGCGCCCGGCTCGACGCGATGGCCTCCGAGCTGGCCCGCTTCGAGGAGCGCCCGGCGACCCCGCCCGTCCAGCTCGGCCGGCCACCGGTTCCCCTGGGTGTCGGGCCTGCGAGCCGCAGCGCGGCCCCGAAGTCGCCCGAGGCCCCGAAGGCGGCGCCCCGAGCCCCCAGCCAGGCACCGGCGGGCGGATAGCCGCGTCGAGATGCGGGTTCTGGGGATCGAGACCTCCTGCGACGAGACCGCCGCGGGCGTGGTGGGGCCCGGTGGCGTCCTCTCGGACGTCACCCGGACCCAGATAGAGCACGTCCGGTTCGGCGGCGTGGTCCCCGAGATCGCCGGAAGGGCCCATGCCGAGCGGATCGCCGCCATTGCCGACGAGGCGCTCGCGCGGGCCGGGCTCGAGCGTCCCGACGCGGTCGCCGCCACGGCCGGGCCGGGCCTCATCGGCGCGCTCCTGGTGGGCTTCTCCTGGGGTCGGGCCGCGGCGTTTGCCTGGGGCGTGCCCTTCGTCCCCGTGAACCACCTGGAGGCCCACCTCCTGACGCCGCTCCTCGCGGACCCGTCCCTCGCGTTCCCGTTCCTGGCGCTCGTGGTCTCGGGCGGGCACACGGCGCTCTACCGGGCCGAAGGCGTGGGGCGGTACGCCACCCTCTCCCAGACCGTCGACGACGCTGCGGGGGAGGCCTGCGACAAGGTCGCCCGCGTGCTCGGCCTGGGCTACCCGGGCGGCCCGATCCTCGACGCCCTGGCCGCCTCGGGCGACCCGACGGGCATCCGCCTGCCCCGCCCCCGGGCGCCGGGCCAGGACATGTCCTTCTCGGGCCTCAAGACCGCGGTCCGCACGCTCGCCGCGAAGCGTCCGGATCTCCGCCCCGAAGACATCGCCGCCGCCTTTCTCGACGCCATCGTGGACGTGCTCGCCCGGCGCGTCCTCGCCGCGGTCGAGCACACCGGCATCCGGCGCCTCGCCGTCTCCGGGGGGGTGGCCGCCAATCGACGCCTGCGCACCCGGCTCGCCGAGCTGCCCTTCCCGGTCACCGTGCCCCCGCTCGCCCTCTGCACCGACAACGGGGCCATGGTGGCGCATGCCGGCCGCCTCGTCCTCCTGTCGGGTGGCACGGAGACACCCGACCCTCGTGCCCGGCCGGTCTGGCCGCCCGGCTCGGCCTGAGGGCCTCGTGGCGCGGGGACGATCCGGAGAGGACCGACGGGCCGGGGGCCCCGCGGCGCTGCTCCGCTCGATGGAGGCCCACGCGCAGAAGGCACTCGGCCAGCACTTCCTGTCGAGCCCGGACGTGGCGGCGTCCATCGTCCGGCTGGCCGGCGTGGGGGAGGGGAGCCGCGTCCTCGAGATCGGGCCCGGCCTGGGGGCGCTCACCCGGCCCCTGGTGGCGGCGGGCGCAACGGTGGTGGCCGTGGAGCGGGACCCCATCCTCGCGGGCTGGATCCGGCGCACCTGGCCCACGGTCCAGGTGGTGGAGGCGGACGCGCTCGAGGTCGATCTCGCCGCGCTCTGCCCAGGATCCGGCTGGTCGTGCGTCTCCAACCTGCCCTACCGGGTCGGGACCCACCTCACGGGTCGGATGGCGAGGCTCCCCGGTACCTTCGACCGCCTCACGTTGATGCTCCAGCGGGAGGTGGCGGATCGGATCGCGGCCCGCCCGGGCGGCCGCGCCTACGGGGCGCTCTCCGTGGAGCTCCAGGCCCGGGCCGAGGTGTCGGTCGTCCTCCACGTACGACCGGGGGCCTTCCATCCTCCACCCCGCGTGGCATCGGCCGTGGTGCACCTCCGCCTCCGGCCCGTGCCTGCGACCGGAGGCGCGGATCCGGACCGGTTCGACGCCGTCGTGCGGGCGGCGTTCGCCACCCGGCGAAAGACCCTCCGCAATGCGCTGGGCGCGGTGTACGGCATTCCGGTGGCCCTTGCCGCGCTCGCAGCGGCGGACGTGGACCCCGGGGCTCGGGCGGAGGCCGTGGACGTCGCCGCCTTCGGACGCCTCGCCCGGACGGTGGCGGGATGATCCTCCCCGGACCGGCCAGAGGCACGATCCTGTCCTCGTCGACCTCGAAGGCCACGGGTTAGGGAGGTCCTCCCCCCCGCTCCCCCCTCACTCCCCCCCCGCGTCCCCCCTGCGGAGTCCCCGGATGTCCGGCATCGAGGAGGTCGCCCTCCACGAGGCGGCCCGCTGGCGCTACCTCAACTACGCGATGAGCGTCATCACGTCGCGGGCCCTTCCCGACGTCCGCGATGGCCTCAAGCCCGTCCAGCGCCGCATCCTCTACGCGATGTACCACAACCTCCAGCTCCGGCCCGAGGGACGGTACCGGAAATCGGCGGCCGTGGTCGGCGAGGTGATGGCCAAGTACCACCCCCATGGGGACGTCGCGATCTACGACGCCACGGTGCGGATGGCGCAGCCCTTCTCCCTGCTCCACCCCCTGGTCGACGGCCACGGCAACTTCGGGAGCCCCGACGGCGATGCGGCCGCCGCCATGCGCTACACCGAGTGCCGCCTGACCGCCGTGGCCGTGGAGATGCTGCGGGAGCTCGGGCAGCGGACCGTGGACTTCCGCGCCACCTACGACGGGCAGAACCAGGAGCCGGTGGTCCTCCCCGCCCGCTTCCCCCAGCTCCTGGTCAATGGCTGCGAGGGCATCGCGGTGGGCATGGCCACCCGCATCCCCCCCCACAACCTCCGCGAGGTGGTGGACGCCTGCCTCCTGCTCATCGAACGGCCCGGGGCCACGATGGCGGAGGTCTGTCGCCGGATCCACGGCCCCGACTTCCCCACGGGCGGCGTGCTCGTGGCCGATCCGGCCGAGATCGAGGCCGTCTACACGAGCGGCGCCGGCGCCCTGCGCGTCCGTGGCGAGTGGGTCGCCGAGCGCAAGGGCCGGCGCCACCAGGTCGTGATCACCTCGTACCCCTACGGCCTCAACAAGGCCTCGCTGGTCGAGACGATCGGCGGGCTGGTCGCGGAGCGGAAGCTGCCCCAGGTGGTGGACGTGCGCGACGAGAGCGCCGAGGACACCCGCATCGTCCTCGAGCTCCGCCACCCGGACGACGCCGGCGCGGCCATGGCGTACCTCTTCAAGCACACGCCGCTCGCCCAGACCTGGCACGTCAACCTCACGGTCCTGGTGCCGGCCGCGGGAGGGGAGGTCCCCGTCCCGGCGCGCGTGGATCTCGCCACCACCCTCCACCACTGGCTCGATTTCCGCTTCGAGACGGTGCGCCGGCGGTTCGAGTACGACCTCGCCCGCCTGCGCGAGCGGATCCACGTCCTCGAGGGCTTCGAGGCGGTCTTCGTGGACCTCGACGAGGCCATCCGGATCATCCGGGAGTCCGAGGGCCGCATGGACGCCGCCGAGCGCCTCATGGCGCGCTTCCGCCTCGACGACGTCCAGGCCGACGCGATCCTCGAGCTCAAGCTCTACAGGCTCTCGAAGCTGGAGATCCTCGAGATCCAGCAGGAGTTGGAGGAGCGCCGCGCCGAGGCGGCGCGTATCGAGGCCATCCTGTCCGATCGCGCCGAGGTCTGGAATGTCGTCCGCGACGAACTGGTGGAGCTGCGCAACGCCTTCGGGCAGCCCCGGCGCACCCGCATCGGCGCGGGCGGCGACGAGATGCCGGCCTACCAGGACGACGCCTACATCGTCGCCGAGGACGCCTTCGTGGTGGTCACCCGCGACGGCTGGATCAAGCGCCAGTCGTCGTACTCGGGCCCGGAGCGCATCCGGCTGCGCGAGGGCGATGCCATCGCCTGGCTCCTGCGGGCCTCCACCCGGTCCACATTGGCCTTCTTCACGAGCACGGGCAGCGCGTACGTGCTCCGCGTCGACGACGTCCCGGCCACCACGGGGTACGGCGAGCCTCTGCAGAAGCACTTCCAGTTCGGCGACAAGGAGCGCGTGGTCGGCCTGATCTCCTTCGATTCCCGCCAGTGCCCGGCGCCGGCGCCGGTGACCGGCGCGGAGGAGGCCGGCGAGGCCTCCGACGA
>JBFYZZ010000115.1:0-17283 GCA_041309225.1 Deltaproteobacteria bacterium
CCTCCCGGGAGGCCGTGGCCGCGCCCGGTGGGAGGTAGGGCGGGTTGGCGAGCACGAGGTCGAAGCCCGGGTGCCCCGCGAGCACGGCGGGATCGCGGATGTCTCCCTGCCGCACCTCCACCCGGTCGCCCCAGCCGCCCAGGGCCACCGTGCGCCGCATCAGCGCCGCGCTCTCCGCCTGGATCTCCACCGCCACGAGGCTGGATCCGGGGGGGAGCCGCAGCAGGGCCAGCAGGCCCACCGAGCCCGTGCCCGCGCCCAGATCGAGCACGGAGCGCGCCTCCGGTCGGGCCTCCACCCCCGTCCAGGCGAGGAGCAGGTCGTCGGTGGACCAGCGCTGGCCGTGCCGGGGCTGGACGATCCAGCGGTCGGCGGCCAGGCGATCGAGCGTGGCGCCGGGGGGCACGTCCGTGGTCGGGGGTGGATCGTCGGGTCGTCGGGACACGGCGGGCGGGGGGAGGGGCGTCCTGGGGCGCATAGCCCGCGGCCTCGGGCGGCGGGACACCGGGCCGGGCCCGGGCCCGCGGGTTACCGCCTCACGTCCCCGGAGCCGGCATGCAGCCCTCCGCCGAGCGCGTCGACGTCCTCGTGATCGGCAGCGGACCCGCCGGGCAGCGGGCGGCCGTCGAGGCCGCGCACGCGGGCCGTGGCGTGGTGATCGTCGACCGCCGGGAGGTGGTGGGCGGCGTCTGCGTCCACTCGGGGACCATCCCGTCCAAGACGCTCCGCGAGGCGGTGCTCTACCTGACCGGCTTCCACCACCGCAGCGTCTACGGGGAATCCTGGGCCGTCAAGCACGACATCTCCATGGAGGATCTCACCCGCCACGCCCACCACGTCATGCAGCGCGAGATCGAGGCCATCGAGGCCAGCTTCACCCGTGCGGGCGTGCGCGTGATCCACGGGGTCGCCACCTTCGTCGCGCCCGACACCGTCGAGGTATGCGGCCGGGTGGAGCGGCGGGCCATCCGGGCCGACCGCATCGTGATCGCCGTGGGCACCCGGCCCGCGCGGCCCGAGACCGTGTGCTTCCGCGACCAGCGCATCATCGATTCCGACGAGATCCTCACCCTGGCGACGCTCCCGCGGTCGCTGGTGGTCGTGGGCGGGGGCGTGGTCGGCCTCGAGTACGCCACCATGTTCGCCACCCTGGGGGCACAGGTCACCGTCATCGACGGCCGGAAACGCCTCCTCGAGTTCGTGGACGACGAGATCGTCGAGGCTCTCCAATACCGGTTCCGGGCCCAAGGCGGCCTGTTGCGGCTGGGGGAGAAGGTCGAGTCCGTGGCGTGCCCCCTGGACAGCCGCGAGCCCATCCGCGCCACGCTGGAGAGCGGCAAGACCGTGGCGGGGGACTGCCTGCTCTTCGCCGCCGGGCGGATCGGCGCCGTGGACGACCTGGGGCTCGACGCCGTCGGGCTTCCCACGGACGAACGGGGTCGCATCGCGGTGGACGCCGAGTACCGCACCGCGCTCCCCCACGTGTACGCCGCGGGCGACGTCATCGGCTTCCCGGCACTGGCCTCCACCTCGGCCGAGCAGGGGCGTTGTGCCGCCCGCTTCGCGCTGGGCCTCCCCGCCACGCCCCCGCGCGGGACCTTCCCCTACGGGATCTACACCGTGCCCGAGATCTCCATGGTGGGCCGCACGGAGGCCGAACTCACCGCCGCCCGGGTGCCGTACGAGGTGGGGGTGGCCCGGTGGCGCGACGTGGCCCGCGCCGTCATCACCGGCGACACCACGGGCATGCTCAAGTGCCTGTTCGGCGAGGATCGGCGCCTGCTCGGCGTGCACGTCATCGGGCGGGGCGCCACGGAGATCGTGCACATCGGCCAGGCCGTCATGGACCACGGCGGGGGCCTCGACTACCTCGTCGAGGCCGTCTTCAACTACCCGACCCTCGCCGAGGCCTTCAAGCTGGCCGCGCTCGACGCGCTGGAACGGCTCGAACGCCGCGGACGCTGAGGAACCGTCGGCCGCAGGTCGCGCTCGGGCCCGTCCGAGGTGTCTGAAGGGCATCCCGTCCGGAGCCGATCCCATGCCCTGCCGTCCCACCTCGTGCCTCCTCCCGGTGCTCGTCGCCGGATTCCTCACTTTCCCCGCCGTTGCCCGGGCCGACGTCGCGCTCGACGGCACAGGCCTCGCCATGGTGGACACGGGGCCCGCCACCGCGCTCGGCTTCCGCCTGCTGGGCGAGCGGGGCGGCTTCCTCGCGCTGGAGGGCCGGACGGTGTTCGAGGAGGGCTGGATGGGGAGGGGCACCGTGGGCCTGGACCTCTTCGGCGGATCCGACGGCTTCGACCTCACCCTCGGGGCCTTCCTCGGCAGCCACGGCACCTTCTGCGAGCCCGTGGTGGCGGTGTCGCCGGCCGTCGGGTTCGAGTTCGGGATCGGGATCGGGATCGGGCCGGTGAGGGGCCGGTACCGCCACATCCACGGCGGATCGGGCGGCGGCTCCGGGCTCTTCACGTTCGCCGAGAACGAGTGGCGGCTCGGGTTCCGCCTGCCCGGCGACGTGACCGTGTACGGGCAGGTCATGAACACGCTCGACGAGCACGGCGCGGACGACGGCGACCGCCTCGGCCTCGGCGCCGGCGCGCAGGTGGTGTTCTAGCGCCCGACCAGGGGTGTCGGACGGATCGTCGGCGTTCCGACGCCTCCGACACCCCGGTCGCGGTGAGATCGAGCCAAACCGGGCGGATGAGGCCGAACGAACGGTTGGCACGCTCCGTGCTTCCTCGCGGGTGTCCCCGTCACCGAGGTCACCCGTGCCCATCGCCCACCACGTCATGCTGAGGACCGAGGAGCGGCGCGTGCTCGCGCCGTCCGTCGCGCAACGCCGCGCCCTCGCGGCCGCCGTCCACGGGGTCGCCGGCCGCACCCTCCTCGCCTTCCGTGGCTCCGACACCCACGTCCACCTGCTCCTGCTCGCCGACCGGGTCTCGCCGGGGCGAACGGCGCAGGCGCTGGCCGTCGCGCTCCACGCGCGGCTGGGCCTCCGGGCGCCCTTCGAGCCCGCCCGGATCAAGCCGGTGGCGAACCAGTCCCACCTCGAGAGTGCGTTCGACTACATCCTGCGCCAGGACGAGCGCCACGGCTTCGGCAGCGATCCCTGGCACGACGCCAGCGTGCTGCCCGACCTCCTCGGCCTGCGCGCCCTGGGCGGCGACGTCCAGGAGCGCGTGCAGGAGCACCTGCCCAGGGTGGAGCACCGCCGCCTGATCGCACTCCTCGGCGTGGAGGCGCTCCACGCGGGGAGGGACGCCGGGCTCGCACAGGAGGCCGCGACTGCGGCCGCAGCGCTGACGCGCCTCGCAGGGCACGCCCCTCGCACCGTGGAGGCTCGTCGCGCCCTCGTCGCGTACCTCGACGGGCTCGGGGCCAGGCAAGACCTCGGGCGTCGAGCGGCGTGGAGGCTGCGGAAGTTGCCGGCCGACCCCAAGCTCGTTCGCGCGATCGCACTCCAGGTCGGGTTCCGGGAGGACCTCCGGGCCCGCTGGGCCGTGGAGGAACCCGAGCGTCTCGCAACTGCCCAGGTGACGACTCACTCGGCGAGTTGCGAGACACCAGGCGCTCGGAACGTCTCGCAACTACCCAGGTGACGACTCACTCGGCAAGTTGCGAGACACCTGGCACCCCGAGCGTCTCGCAACTGCCCAGGTGACGACTCACTCGGCGAGTTGCGAGACACCGGGCGGAACGAGCCCCTCTCTTCCAGCCCGGCGCCCCCTCCAGCGGGGGGCCCGACGCGGCACCTGGGAGGGGGTGGGCGAGACAGGATTCGAACCTGCGACTTCCACCGTGTGAGGATGGCACTCTCCCGCTGAGTTACTCGCCCGGGAGCCGTCGAGGCTTATGCGGCCGCGTCGGGGCCGTCAATGCCGGGGCCGGCGGGATACGAGGGAGGCGCCCGGAGGGTCGGATGCGCCGCTCCATCGTGGATCTCGTGCGGGACGCCGGCGTCGTGGGCGCGGGTGGCGCGGGGTTCCCGGCCTACGTCAAGCTCGCCTCGAGGGTCGACACCTGCCTGGTCAACGCCGCCGAGTGCGAGCCGCTCCTGTACAAGGACAAGGAGCTCTGCCGCGTCGAGACGAAGCGCCTCGTCGACGGGCTGCGGATCGCCATGGAGGCCACCGGGGCCACCCAGGGGATCGTGTGCGTCAAGGACAAGTACCACGACGCGATCGACGCCCTCGATCCGTACCTCATGGGCGCGATCCGGCTCCACCGGCTCGGCAACTTCTACCCGGCGGGCGACGAGGTCGTGGTGGTCTGGGAGGCCACCGGTCGCCTCGTCCCGCCCGGCGGCATCCCCCCCCAGGTGGGCTGCTCGGTCCACAACGTGGAGACGCTCGTCAACGTGGCCCGCGCCGTCGAGGGCACGCCCGTCACCACCAAGGCCATCACCGTGGCCGGGGCCGTGGACGATCCCGCCTCCTTCGTGGTGCCCGTCGGCCTGTCGGCCCGGGAGGCGATCGCGGCCGCGGGCGGCGCCACGGTGCCCGATCCCGTCGCGCTCGACGGCGGTGTCATGATGGGCCGGGTGCTCCCCAGCCTCGACGCGCCCGTCACCCGCACCACCGCCGGGTACGTCGTCCTCGACCGCAGCCACCCCCTCGTCCAGCGCCGTCTCCGCCCACCCGAGGTCAACGCCCGCATCGCGCGCTCGGCCTGCGACCAGTGCGCGTTCTGCACCGAGCTCTGCCCCCGGTACCTGCTGGGCTACGCCGTCGAGCCCCACAAGGTCATGCGCGCCGTCGGCTTCGCGGGCCCCCGGGTCGAGGAGTGGAACGCCTGGGGCCTGCTCTGCTGCGAGTGCGGCATCTGCGACCTGTACGCGTGCCCCGAGGACCTCCCGCCCCGGCAGCTGTGCGTCGACGCCCGCCGGGCCGCCGCGGGCCGCAAGCCCGCGCTCCCCCCCTCGCGGGGGTCGCCCCACCCCCTGCGCGACGCCCGCCGCGTCCCGGTGGATCGCCTCCTCACGCGCCTGGGCCTCACCCCCTACGACCGCCCCGCCCCCCTGCGCGACCTCCCGGTCCGTCCCGCGCGGGTCCGGCTGCCCTTCCAGCAGCACGTCGGCGCGCCCGCCACGCCCGTCGTGGCCGTGGGCGACCGCGTCCGCACCGGGCAGGTGGTGGCGGCCGTGGACCGGGGGGCCCTCGGCGTGGACGTCCACGCCTCCATCGACGGCCGCATCACCAACATCGACGCCGACGGGCTCCGCATCGACAGGGAGTGACCATGGACCTCGACCGCACGCGGCTCCCCCCCTCCCTGGGCCTCGTCGAGCTGTCCAGCATCGCGCGCGGCATCGAGACCGTGGACCGGATGCTCAAGGCGGCCGAGGTGGATCTCGTGCTCGCCCGCACCATCTGCTCGGGTAAGTACATCGTGGTGGTGGGCGGCGACCTCCCCATGGTCGAGGCCAGCATGGCCGCCGGGGTGGCCAACGCCGCCGAGTGCACGGTGGACCATCTCATCATCCAGAACGTCCACCCCGACGTCTACCCCGCCCTCACCTCCACGGGCGTGATCCACCGCCGCGAGGCCCTCGGCGTCCTGGAATCCTTCTCGGTGGCCGCCCTCGTCGAGGCGATCGACCAGGTGGCCAAGGCCGCGCTCGTGGAGATGGTCGAGTGCCGGCTGGCCATGGCGCTCGGGGGCAAGGCCTTCCTCGTGTTCACCGGCGACGTGGACGCCGTCCGGGCCTCGCTCGACGCTGGCGCGGCCGTCATCGAGGCGCGCGGCCTCCTCGTCGCCCGCGTGCTCATCCCCGATCCGCGCCCCGAGCTGTTCGAGACCCTGATCTAGGGAGCCCGGCGCCCGACCGTCTCCACGGCGCACCGCTCGAACTCGGGATCGCACCGGACGGTCACCCGGCCCCCTTCCGGGACGTCCACCTGCCGCATCCACTGCAGCCCCGCACCCTTGCCGAAGTCCGCGTGGACCTGGTACCTCCCGGCGGGCACCTCCCCGGGGTCGACCCAACCGGAGGGCCCCTGGAACGCCACCTCGAGGAACGGTCCCCCGACGGCGATGCGGCCGTTCGCCGGCGAAGCCGGGTCCACCGCCGGCGGGGCAACGGGAAGCGGGACCGCGGGCTCCGCGGGGTCCACGGCCGGGGGGACCGGTGTCGCGGGCGGATCGGCCGAACCCGGGCGAGGCCGGAGGCGCCCCGCCACGATCACGAGCAGCACGAGCCCGAGCACGATCCCGGCCAGGACGGACATCCGGCGCACGCCCCGACCCGGCCGGCGGGGCTGCGGTACGTCGCCCGTGCCTGCGGCCTCCAGGCGGACGGCCCCGGCCGGCGCGGCGGGGTGGACGGACAACGCCTCGAAGGACGTCGGGACCTCCGGGCCGCCGGGAGGATCCACCTCCGGCGCCGGGGGACGTGTGATCTGCGGAGCGACCGGCGCCCCGTCCGAGGGTGGGCCCGGATCCTCGGCGACCTGCTGCTCCGGGCCCTCGTCGAGGCGGCTGTGGCCGTCGGGCGTCTCCACCGGCGCCGACCACGTCTCCACGAGGTCTCGGCCGGTGAGGTCCCCGTCCTTCTCGGATCGTCGCCGGATCACGCCCGGCAGCGTGCTCCAGGCCCAGTCGGGCAGGAGCGGGTCCGGGGCATCGCGGCGCAGGGCCAGGGCCCGGTGGTGGAGCTCGTCGGCGGTGGGGCGGGCCTCCGGATCCCAGGCCAACCCCGCCTGGGCGAGTTCGACGATCCGCGGGTCGGACACGTGGCGCGCCAGCTCCCTCGTCGTGTCGGCCACCATGGCCGCGTGCAGCGAGGATCGCGTGCAGGCGGCGTGCACGCGGGTTCCCGTGAGCAGCTCGCACAGCACCACCGTGAGGGCGTAGACGTCTCCGGCGTGGGAGTCGACGCCCATCAGCCGCTCGGGGGAGAGGTACCCAGCGGAGCCCAGCACCATGGACTGGGTGCGGGCCTCCCGGCTGGCCAGGACCCCCCGGGCCACGCCCCAGTCGAGGACCTTGACCTCGCCGGCCAGCGTGAGCTGGATGTTGGAGGGCTTGATGTCCCGGTGCAGGACCCGCAGCACGGAGCCGTCGTCGAGGGGGTGGCCCCAGGCCACGTGCAGCGCCCGCGCCACCTCCTGCACCACCTCCAGCACGATCCCCTGGGGCAGGCGGCCGAGGGCCGACCGGACCTGGTGCAGGTTGGCGCCGCCCACGAGCTCCATCACCACCGTCCAGCTGCCGCCGAGCTGCACCAGCCCCAGGACCTGCACGATGGCCCGGTGGGAGAGGCGGCCGAGCAGGCGGGCCTCGTCCCTCAGGCGGATCGCGGTCTCGTCGTCGGCGGCCACCCCCGGATTCAGGACCTTGAGCGCCACGGGCCGCACGAACCCGCCGGCCCCGACCATCTCGGCCTGGTACACCGTACCGAAACCCCCCTTGCCGAGGACCTTTCCGACGCGGTACCGCCGTGTCGAGGCGCCCATGCCCGTCCCGGCCTCCGGGCCGGTCTCTCCGCCTAACGCGGCGGAGGCACCGCGCGGATCCCGTCTCGCGCGGAATCCTCGATCGCGAAGGTTGACGTCGACGGTCACCGGGTTCGTCGCTATCCTGCGGCCCGTTGCCCCAGGAGTGACGCGATGCGTGTTCCGATCCTGCTGATCCTCGGTGCCTTCCCGCTCGTCGCGGCCTGCACGGCCGGCCCCGACGACCCGGACGACACCGCCGCGACGGTGGAGACCGGAGCCGACGCCGACACCGACACCGACGCCGACACCGACGCCGACACCGACGCCGACACCGACACGGACACCGACACGGACACCGACACGGACGCCGACACGGACGCCGATACCGACACCGACACCGGCGCGCCGCCGACGCGGGACGGGCACTACACCGGCCCGTTCGCCCTCGACGCCTCGGCCCTGGGCGGCACCCTCGAGGACCGGTGCGAGGGCTCGGTGACCCTCGTGGTGGAGGAGCTCGCCGACTCCCAGGTGCACGGCGGATTCTGCTGCCACTTCACCGGTGTCATCGCGAGCCTGGGCCTGTCCGACGACTACTGCGGCGATGTCGCGGGCGACCTCCTCACCGAGGACACCGCCGCGGGTACGCTCCGGATCCTGATCGAGAAGGAGACCCTCTCCGACGACTGGAACGGCGTCTTCCACGGCGACACGCTGACCGGCACGTTCAGCGGGATCCTCCCGTTCTCCTACGAGGACGCAGACTTCGAGGCGACCTACGAGGGCGTCTTCCAGGCCACGCGCGAGGACTGATCGCGCGGCTCCCGATCAGCGGGCGTTCCCGGGCTCGGGCGGCGCGCGCAGCCACGACGGCAGGCCCGGGGGGGTCCAACCGTCGCCGCCGACGTCCACCCAGATCGGATTCGTGATGGCGTAGGGCACCATCGGGTAGGCCCGCGGCCGGGGCACGGGCTCCGAGAGGAAGGGCGCGAGCGCGGCGATGGGGGAGAGCGCCTCGACCACCACGTCCTGGAGCTGGACGTAGGCGCGCTCCTCCTCGGGGAACACGGGATCCATGCCCGCGGGGCCGTTGGCCACGACGACGTACCAGGCGTCGATCGCGGGGTCGACCTCCACGGTCTCCTCGAACCGCACCACCGGATGGGGGGGGGCGTCCACGGTCCACTCGCGGACGAGCGTACCGTTCTCGTAGAGCTCCACGTGGTCCACGTCGAACCAGCCGGGCGCCTGGACCTGGATGGAGAGCGACACCGGGCCGGTGGCCGCGATCTCGGAGCCCACCGGCTCGCCGTCGGCCTCGAACCGGATGAACGGCCCGTAGGTCACCACGACGTGGTGGCCGCGGAGTGCGTCGATGAGGGCACCGGTGTCGAGGTAGGCCGGGTCGTCGGTCTCGGAGAGGACGTAGTTGCGGGGCCAGCCCCCCGGGGTGCCCGTGCGGGAGTGGGTGTCCGAGGAGCCCACCGCGGTGAGGCGGTACCCCAGGTTGAGCAGGGTGAACCAGTCGTCCACCTGCCCGAGGATCCCGTGGGCCAGCTCCTCGGTGCCGGCGGCCAGCGCCTCCTGCTCGTCGAGGGTGCGCGTGAGCATGTCCCGGATGCGGGTGACGTCGCGGTCGGCGGCATAGGCCTCCGCCTCGGCCCGGACCGGGGTGCGGACGAGCTCCATGCGCTTCGAGTTGAAGACCTCGATCGCGTCCATGTCGAGGCGGAACCCGGAGGCCGAGATGAGCGGGTTCAAGAGGCTCAGGAGCGGGGGATCCACCGCCACGTCGCCGGCGTCGGAGGCGTAGGGATCGAGGCCGAACTGGTCGAAGTACCCCAGGATGCCGTCCCGCGGGTGGGCCACGAGGGTGAAGGGATCGACGCCGTCGGCCGCGACGCCGGCCAGGGCGTCGAGGAGGTCGCCGGGCTCCATGCCGTCCCAGGCGAAGGCCCCCCCGGTGGGAGACAGGGGCTCGCGCCGCAGGGGGAAGCCGATGAAGTGGCCGAGCTCCAGGGGGCTCACCTCCACGCCGGCCTCGGTGCGGATCCACGGCTCCAACCCGAGGTCGTCCACCGTGGGGGAGTAGACGGTGATCACGTCGTGGTCGGTCGAGACGAAGTACTCCACGCCCTCGGCGGCCATGCCGATCACGCGGTCCGCCCGGGTGACCCCGGAGTCGAAGGAGGCGTCGCAGTGGACGTGGAGGTCCGCCCCCACGAAGCCGGTGGTGTCCACCGACCGGACGACCTGCAGGCGGACGCGCGTGGACTCGTGGTCCGTGACGACGAACGCCGGGGATTCGCCGATCTCGTACTCGGGCCCGCGGCTCGCCACGGCGGTGTACTCGCCGGTGGGCAGCGTGACCGTGACGGGCCAGTCGGCCCCGAACACCACCTCGGTCGCGCCGCCCGAGATCCAGCCGTCGCCCAGCACGGTGTTCTGCGCCGGTTCGGCGGCGGTGGCGAACAGGCTCACCTTGGCGGGGATCGGGAGGCCGGTCTCGTCCACGACCTCCAACTCCACCCGCCCGGCGAGCGGCAGGTCGAGGGCCACGCGCACCTCGTCGCCCTCGGCCACCTCCACCTCCACGGGCTGGCCGTCGGGGTGGCCCTCGAGGTGGGGCACGAGCGTCCAGGTGCCCTCGGGCAGGTCGCCGCCGAACGAACCGTCGGGCGTGTCATCGATGCCCACGTCGGTGCGCCACTCGGCCCAGGGCCGGCCCTCGTGGGTCTCGATCGGGCCCCGGTAGGCGAAGACGTGCGCACCGGCGAGGGAGCGGCCGGTGGTGGCCTCGATCACCCGCCCGACCACGTGCCCCCTCGGGGTGCCGCGGGCCTCGAGGAGGCCGTCGAGCGCGCTGCCGATGTCGCCGGATCCCACCGAGAGCACGCGTTCGCTGGTCCAGGCCGCGCCGGCCGGGAAGCGCGCGTCGGTGCCGTCGCCCTCGACCGCGTGGGCCACGCCGGCGGTCTGGGACGACGTGAACATCGGGACGAGCAGGGGGCCGTCCGAAGAGGCGTACCCGTAGGACGTGGTGGCGCCCGTGCTGGCCAGGTAGTCCACCACGAACGGATCGAGGAAGAGGTTCCGGCCCGCGAGCTCAGCCTCCTCGATCGCGCGCCCCTCGTCGAACCCGATCCCGGGGGCGAAGACGTCGGTCGAGCCGCCCGAGAGGAAGAAGTCGCCCACCACGAGGCCCGTGGTGATCGCGACCTCGATGAGGGGGGTGCCCGCATCGACGGGGGGCATGGGGTCGCCCTCGACCCGCGGCTCGCCGCCGCCGCAGGTGACCGTGGTGCGGATGCGCAGGAAGGGCTCCCCCGGCTCCAGCACGTAGTCGGTGACGAGTTGGAGGTCGGGCGCCCGGACCAGGCCCCAGAGCGTGTCGAGCATGGACAGGAAGCCGCGGGCCCCTCCGGTGACCCGGATCGCGGCGGCGCCGCCGTCGGAGCCGTCGGCCACAATCTCCACCTGGCCCGGCTCCAGGGCCTCCGTCACGTTCATGTTGGCGGTGGGGAACACCTCCGCGAGCAGATCGGCGCCCCGGCCGTGCGCGTACGCGGGATCCCAGCGCTGGAGATCCGCGTCCACCACGGTACCGCCGAAGATGGATGGCCCCGGCGAGTACCCGGCGTCGAGGATCGCGAAGCGGACGCGGTCGTTCTCGAGCAGCCAGTCGCCGGTGGTGGCCAGGGCCTTGGGGCCGCCGATGGCCTCGGAGGGATCCCCGATGACCCGGGCGCGGGCGAAGGGGGCGTCGTCGGGCGCGCAGCCCGCGAGGAGGGCGAGCAGGGCGAGCAGGGCGAGGCAGTGGGGCACGTCGTCCGCCTGGGTGGCTCCGGGAGCGTATGCCGGGGGTCTCGGCTATGGTAGGAAGACCCGCCGGAGCCCGCCACCATGGATCGCCGTCGTGCCCTCGTCCTCTCCCTCGCCGTCGCCGGCCTGCCGGCCGCCGCGCGGGCCGAATCGACCTCCTTCACCCCGGTGGTGCTGGCCCAGGTCTGGGGCACGGCCTGGGACCAGGACCTCGACGCCCAGGCCGACCCGGCCGGCTACGGCGATCCCGAGGACGACCCCGGCTTCCGGATCCGGCGGGCCCGGCTGGGCGGGTACGGGGAGCACGCCTCGGGGCTCTGGTACGCCGTGGTGTTCGGCGTCTCCAGCCCCTACGACGTTTGGACCGAGGGCACCGAGAACGTCCGGCTCGTGGACGGGGCGCTCGGCTGGCACGACGACGTGTGGCGCGTGTCCGCCGGCCAGCAGAAGGTCCCGGTCTCCAGGGAGCAGCTCATCGCGGCGGCGGACCTCGTCTTCACCGAGCGTGCGGTCTCCACCATGCACCTCGCCCCCGATCGGGAGACCGGGGTCGCCGGGTCGTGGGCGGCGAGCGGCGTCACCGTCCGGGCGGGCGTGTTCAACGGCTCGGGCTCGTTCCTGGGCGAGGACGACCGCGGCCTCATGATGGCGCTCCGGGCGGAGTTCGCGTTCGGCGAGCCGGCCGAGGTCCTGCGCACCTGGGGCACGGTGGACCGCCCCACCCTCGGGGTGGGGGCCGACGCCCTCTACGACGACGACCTCTCCACCCGCTCGGTGGGCTACGGCGCGGACGTCCTCTTCCGGGTGTCCGGGCTGGCCGTCCTCCTCGAAGGCCGCTGGTCCACCCTCACCCCGAACGACGCCGGCGTCGCCGTTCCCGAGGTGCTGGTCGAGACCGACCGCATCGGCGGGCTGGCCCAGGTGGGCTGGACCCTCGGCTCCCTGGAGCCCGCCGTCCGGGCGTCCTGGTTCGACGACGCGCGTGCCGTCACCGACAACGGCGACGTCCTCGAGGTGGTGGGCGGGGTGACCTGGCACCAGGCCCAGGACGTGGGTCGGCTGGGCGTGGGCTTCGTGCACCGGGCGGAGCTGGGCGGCCGCACGCTCCCCAACGACACCGCCCGCGTCTGGGCCCAGGTGCGGTACTGACCTCGCCGGGCGATCGTCACCCGCCCTCGAGCCAGTCCACGACCTCGGGCCCCAGCCAGAGCCCGTCGAGCAGGTCGGTCGCCCACGCGGCCCCGCCGGCCGCCAGGCGGCGCAGCAGGCGCACCACGGTGACCTGCACCGCGGGCACCTCGCTCCACGCCGCCGCCTCGAGGAAGTGCCAGGTCTGCGGATCGAGATCCCCGCCCTCCACGCCCTCCAGGCAGGACCCGCACAGCAACAGGGCCCGGTCAGGCTCCGGCTCGGCCGGGACGGGGGGGACCTCCCACGGCGCCAGGGGGACCCCCCCGGCCGTGCAGAGCTCGCAGCGCGATCCGGCGCGACGGGTCAGGGAGCGCCCCAGGACCGCGACGGCCCGGGCGTGCTTGAGATGGCGCTCCATGGTGGTGGACATGGACGCCGTCCGTACCCCGCCCCGGCCAGCGACGGGAGGGGCGGGATAGGTACGGTGCGTGACACCGGTCGTCGCCCTCTCCGTCGCGGGCTCCGATCCAGGAGGCGGGGCCGGACTGCAGGCCGACCTGCGCACCTTCCAGGCCCACGGTGTCCACGGGGCCACGGTGGTCACGGCCGTGACCGTGCAGGGCCGCGACGGCCTGGAGGCTGTCCACCCCGTGGACCCGGTCGTGGTCTGGGACCAGGCCCGCGCCGTGCTCGCGCACCTCCCCGTCCGGGCCGTCAAGATCGGCATGCTCGGCGACGGCGCGGTGGCCGGCGCCGTGGCCGACGTCCTCGAGTCGCTCCCGCCGGGGGTGCCCGTGGTGCTCGACCCGGTGCTCGCCGCCACCCGGGGCGGTCCGCTCCTCGACTCCGCCGGGGTGGAGGTGCTGCTCAGTCGCCTGCTCCCCCGGTGCACGTGCGTGGCCCCCAACCTGGACGAGGAGGCCGCGCTCGGGGTCCCCTCACTCGCCGCGCGCTGCCGCGATCTCGGCGTGGCGTTGCTGCGCAAGGGCGGTCACTACCCGGGTGACGTCTGCACGGACCGGCTCCTCCTCCCGAACGGCCGCGAGGTCGGGTTCTCCCATCCGCGCGTGCGGACGCACAACCTCCACGGCACCGGGTGCGTGCTCACCGCCGCCTTGACGGCCCGCCTGGCCCGGGGGGAGGGGCTCGAGGAGGCCGTCGAGGGGGCCGTGGTCTTCCTCGCCGAGGTGCTCGCCGCCGGTGCCGACCTCGACCTCGGTACCTCCGGGTTCGTGCCCGTGGGCCTGGTGGACCTGCCGGCCCCGGGGCGGCGCGGCACGGGCTGGCGTCAGGCGGCGGGACCCGACAGCGCGTAGCCCGCGGCGGCCAGGGCCTTCGCGATGGCGGGCAGCGCGGCGGACCGGTCGGCCAGGCGGACGTCCGCCCGCCCGATCGCGACCTCCACCACCTCCACGCCCGGCACGGCCGTGAGCGCCCGCTCCACGTGCATCACGCAGTGTCCGCAGGACATGCCCGAGATCTCGAGGCGGACGGGTTCGTGGACGCCGATCACAAAGCCTCCATGGAACGGGGCTCTCGCACCATAGGCACCGCCCGCGCCGGGTCCAGGGGCGCCACACCGGCGGCCCGGGTCGGATCCCGCCGGGGTTAGGCTTCCCCCTCCTTGGAGGATGCTCCCTGGCCCGCGTCCCGCCGCCGCCTCCCCCCGTGGAGCTGCCCCCCGGGCAGGTCGCGGTCCTGCGCCCGGTGGACGGGACCGCGCTCGATCGCTTCGCCGAGGGCCTGGTCGCGCCCCTTCGAGGCGCCGCGTTCCTGATCCGGAACCCGGGCCTGTTGCCGCTCGCCCTCGCGCCGGTGGGCGTGAACCTCGTGGTGTTCGCCGGCGGCGTGCTGGCCGTGGTGCTGGGCGTGCCGTCCGCGCTCGAGGCGATCCTGCCCAGGCCCGAGGGCGGGATGGGCGAGGCCGCCTGGACGCTGGCCGCGTTCCTCTCGGTGATGGTGCTCCTCGCGGTCCTTCTGGCGGTCCAGTACCTGGTCGCCGGCCTCCTCGCGACCCCCTTCCTGGATCGCCTGTCCGAGCGCGTGGAGCACCTCCTGCTCGGGCCCTCGGGGCAGCCGTTCCACCTCGACCGCTTCGTGCGCGATCTCTCGGTCTCGGTGCTCCACTCGTTGCTCACCCTGTTCCTCTACGGTCTCGTGGTGGTCCCGCTGCTCGCGCTGGAGCTGGTGCCGGTGGCCGGGTCGGTGCTCGCCGGCGTGACGGGCGGGATCACGACGTCGGTCTTCCTGGCCCGCGAGATGCTCGACGGGCCGCTCACCCGGCGCCGCCTGAGGTACCGGTCGAAGTTGGCCTTCGTCTTCCGGCACCTGGCCTTCCTCGGCGGCCTGGGCGCCTCCACGGCGCTGCTCCTGTGGGTGCCGGGCCTGAACCTCCTCCTGCAGCCGATCGCCGTGACGGGCGCCACCCTGGCCTACTGCCGGCTCGAGGCTCACGGGCAGGGCGCCGTGCGGCGCTGGTGAGGTCAGGCCCGGAGGAACGCGCGCACGTCGGCGGTGAGCGCGTCGGTGCGCCGGGACACCTCCTCGAGGGCCCGGTCGGCGCGGGCCACGACCTCGGCCACGAAGGCGGGATCCTTCACGTTCTTGCAGTTGATCCGCACGTTGTACCAGGCGCCCTCGGCGGCGGCCCGGAGCACCAGCGTGGAGACGCCGGCGTCGGACCGGGCGTTGGCGTTGCCCTGGAGCGCGACCTCGGCCACCTCGAGGGTCTCGACGCACCGCTCCAGCACGCCGAGCGGGACGAGGGCCGCACCCTGGGTGGCCTCCTGGATGGCCTGCTCGCGGGCCTCCTTCTCCTCGGGCGTGGCTCGGGGCAGGCCGAAGCTGGCCATGAGGCGGTCGAAGGCGGCCGTGTCGTGATCGATGTCGGCGAGGAAGGCCTCCTTGAGCGCCTGCGCCCGGACGGCGTTGCGGTTCTGGGCCTGGAACGACGCCTCGTACCCCTTCTTGCCCGTGGTCACGGCGCCCACCATGGCCGCAGAGGCCGCGGCCATGGACCCGCACAGGGCGGCGACCGAGCCTCCGCCCGGGGCCGGAGCCGAGCTGGACAGCGTGTCCACGAATGCGCGCACGGTCATGGACACGAGGCGGCCGTCGCGCCGGATGCGACGCTCCACGATCCGCTCGTCGGGATCGAACGGGCCGAGGTCGCAGAGGCCCATCGAGCGGATGGCCGTCTCGATGAGCTCGGCCTCGGGCGCCCCGGGGTTCTGGCCCTGGCGCTCGAGGTAGTGGCGCCCCGCGGCCAGCATGGCCTCGAGGGGGACCAGCCCGACCAGCTCGGAGCCGGTGACCACCACGCCCTCGTCGTCGGCGATCCGGCGGACGGCGTCGAGCACGAGGTGGGGCGGGCTCACCCGCCAGTCGGTGAAGTTGATGGAGATCTGGGCGCGGTCGTACTCGGGGATGAACCAGCCGATGGCCTTCACGTTGCGGAAGAGGCCGGGATCGCGCACCAGCTTCCCCTCGGCGTCGCGGACGGCGTTGCCCTCGGCGTCGCGCCGGGCGATGCCCAGCTCCCGCACGAGCGCCCCGATCTTGCTCGCCTTCCGGGTATCGCGGGTGTTGAGGTTGACGTTGAACGCGATGAGGAAGGGGCGGGCGCCGATCACGGTGGCGCCGCTCCGCGGGCGGAACTCCGCAGGCCCGAAATCGGGCGCCCAGGCCGGAAGCCGGAGCTTCGCCTCGAGGCCCTCGTACTCGCCGGCCCGGATGTCGGCGAGGTTGGTGCGCTCCGGCCGGGTGGCCGCCGCCTCGTAGAGGTAGATCGGGACGTCGAGCTCGCGCCCGACCCGCTCGCCGAGGCGCCGGGCCAGGGCCGCGCAGTCCTCCATGGTCAGCCCCGAGACCGGTACGAAGGGGCAGACGTCGCACGCCCCGATCCGGGGGTGGGCGCCGCGGTGGGTGCGCATGTCGATGAGGCGGACGGCCGTCTCGATGGATCGGAACGCCGCCTCCAGGATGGCCTCGGGCGGGCCGACCAGGGTGTACACGGTGCGGTTCGTGGCCCGGCCCGGATCCACCAGGAGGAGCGAGGCGCCCTCCACGCTGCGCATCGCGTCGGCGATGGCGTCGATGATCCTGGTGTCGCGGCCCTCGGAGAAGTTGGGCACGCACTCGACGAGGGGCGGCTGGGACATCGGGGGGCTCCTTCGGACGGCCCCTCTCCTATCCCGGACTCCTCGCGGACGGCCGCTGCCCCGGCGAGACTACGGGACGGCCTTCCGGACCGCCTCCACCACCTCGGCCGGCGTGGGGAACACCCCGTCGGCCTTGCCGATGACGGCACGTCCGTCCACGAGCACGTCGTACTGGCCCGTGCGGCCGGGCCGGATGGTCACGGGCAGGCCCAGCACCCTGCGGATCTCGGCCGCCGCACCGGCGGCCCGAGGTTGGTAGTTTCAAACCACGCAGTAGAGGATCTCGACCTGGGGCATGGGGACCTCGGGAGCGGAGGACGGGCCATCCTACCGCGGACGGCGGGCGGCCGCCGCACGGGAAGACGTGGACCGGACGGGGGGTCCCTCCCTTGCCGCCGCCGTGACGGTGGCCACGTTCAGGCGCTCCTTCCTCGTGGAGGTCACGATGGCACCCCGGCTGCTCTGGCTCGCCTTCCTGTCCGTGTTCGGTCTGCCGGCCGCCGCCATCGACCCCTGGCTGGGCAGGTCGGGCGAGGACGTGGCCTCGGGCGGCGAGGAGGACGAGGAGGACCCGGCGCTCGATCTCCAGGTTGCGCTCTTCGGCGACTGGACGGTGGATCCCGACGACCGCGCCTGATCCTCAGTGCACCAGGTCGTCGTGCCCGCCGGGCAGCACGCGCAGGCGGCCCGGGGAGCGGCGCGGCGGGCGCCGGGATCCGAGGCGGGCGAGG
>JBFYZZ010000116.1:0-3850 GCA_041309225.1 Deltaproteobacteria bacterium
GCTCGCCCCGGGGGGGCGCGTGGCCACGGTGTTCGCCGCCAGCGACTGGCGCCTCGAGGGGGCGGCCGCCGCGGCGGGACTGGCCCCGGTGTGGCGGCGCGACGTGGTGTTCCGGGCAGGCAAGGCGCCCACGATCTGCGTGATGGTGGCGGTCCGGGCGGAGGAGGGGCCGGCGGAGGCGCGCCGGGAGCCCCCACTCGTGCTCCGCGACGGCGTGGGTCGGTGGACCGACGAGTACCTGGCCCTCCGGCGAGCGACCGGGGCCCCCGTGCCCCCCGGCGCGGCGTGATCCCGTCGAGTCGATCGGCGGCCGTGGCCGGGGGAAGGGTGAGAGATGCGGACTAGAGGATCCCGCCGGAGGTGAGGCGGGCGTTGGTCTCGCGCAGGCGGCCGGCGAGGGTGCGCAGCAGGCGCCAGAGGATCTCGGTACCGAGCTCGGGATCGCGGCGGGTGAACGACACGAGGCTGGCCTGGTGGATGATGATGAGGCTGCCGAAGGTGAGGGCCGTCACCGTGGCCGAGCGGGGGAGGCTGTCGGCCAGCGCGATCTCCCCGAAGTGGTCGCCCGGACCGATGCGCGCGAGTTCCACGCCCCCGCGGGAGACCGAGAGCTCCCCCTGGACCACCACGTACATGGCGAGCCCCACGTCGGACTGGCTCACCACCACGTCCCCGGGCGCGAAGAACTGCTCGTCGCAGATGCGGCTCACCCGCAGGCGGGCGTGGAAGGGGAGCCCCCGGAAGAGGAAGAGGTCGTCCATGGCCTGCGCCCGGGCGATGGCCAGGGCCGCCTTGGGGCTGGGCTCGGGCTCCACCAGCACCACCGTGACGTTGTCCGGGGCCTCGGCGTCGAGCGCCTCGGTGAGCAGCCGGTGGGTCGCCTCGTCCACGTCGTCGATCGAGCCCAGGCGAGCGATGTCCTCGGGGGAGACCACGTCGGACAGGCCGTCCGAGTTGAGGATGAGGCGGTCGCCGGGCCACAGCTCGATGGCGAGCGTGTCGGGCTGGACCGTGGGATGGAGGCCGACCGCCCGGGTGATGACGCTGCGGTAGCGGCTCATGGCCGCCTCTTCCGGGGTGAGCTGGGCGTTGCGGACCAGCTCGTTGACCATGGAGTGGTCCTCGGTGAGCTGGGACAGGGATCCGCTCCGCAGCAGCCAGACGCGGGAGTCACCGACGTGGGCCACGAAGGCCCAGCCGCCACCGACGAGGATCGCGGCGACCGTGGTGGTCATGCCGCGCAGCTCGCGGCGCTCGCCCGCCTCGTAGACCCGACGGCTGGCGAGCTGGCAGGTGGCATCGACGGCCTCGAGGACCTCGTTGCGTTTCTCGAGCGTGGGTCGGGCCAGGTACGAGCGGAGGGCCTCGTGCAGGTGCGGCGCGGACTCGGCGAAGGTGTCCACCACGATCTGGGACGCCACCTCCCCGGCCGCGCGGCCGCCCACGCCATCGGCCACGACGAACAGGCCGTGGTCGGGATCGCAGAGGTAGGCGTCCTCGTTCTGATTGCGCCTGCAACCGACGTCGGTGAGCGCGTGGTGGTGCATCGGGACCTCGGAACGTCCTCCGAACCTAACGCAGGGTGACCGGGACCGTGCGCGTCACGAGCGGTTCCGGCCGGCCCGACTCGGACAGCGTGACCCGGAGCGCGGCGGGGGCGGCCTTCTCCTTGAGCGGGACCGTGGTGGCCAGCGACAGGTCCACCTCGCCGTGGGGGGGCAGGCGGGTGTCGGCCTGGACGGCGAACGGGGGGGTGTCGGCCACGGTGCGTGCGAACACGTGGACGAGCGGAGCATGGAGGGCCTTGCCCGCGGCGGAGACGAGCCCCGCCTCGAGGCGGACGGTGCGGCCCGGATGGCCCGTGGGGAACGCGTGCCCCGCGCCCGTGTTCTGGACGCGGACGCGGAACTCGAAGGGCTGACCCCGCTGCACCTCGGCGCTCTCGAGCGAGACGAGGACGCTCACGGCCCGGGCGGGATCCGCCTCGACGGCGTGGCCGGCGAAGGCGGCCGCGCGACCGGGACTCGGGACGCCCGCGCGGGGGGGCATGTGGCAGTCCTGGCAACGGACGCCCGCCTCCCGGTAGGGCGAGCGGTACCACTCCCCCCAGGTGTCGTACCAGGGAGCGGCCGCGCCGGGGAAGGTGTGCTGGTGGCAGGGGGCGCAGGCGGCGGAGGTCGGGAGGACGTCGGAGACCTCGACCGGGTGGGGCGCGCCGGGCGCGGCCCGCACACCCAGCACGGTGGTCCCGCGTACGTGGCAGGCGGCGCAGGTGACCCCCTCCTCCATGAGGCTCGGGCTCCACGCGGGGTTGGGCCGGTGGATGGGCGCCGCGAGGTCACCGTCCACGTACCGCTCGACCCGCTCGGGCTGCTGGGCCGCGAGCGGCAGGTGGCAGTCGAGGCAGGCTGCAGGGGAGGAGGCGTCGCGGACCGCCTGGCGGAAGGCCTGCCCGGCCCAGGCGGTGGCGTGCGTGGACCCGTGCCAGCCGCCGTGGACGTCCCAGTGGCAGGCCGCGCACTGCTGCGCGGTGAGGTTGGCGAGGCCCGCGGGCAGCGTGTCGAGGACGAGGGGGAGGCCCTCCGGGAAGAGGGGGTTTCGGACGGCCTCCTCCGGCGTGGGATCCATCGGGGGCGAGGCCGTGGGGACCGGGAGGGGTGGCGGCGGGACCTCGACCGTGAGAGGGGGATCGGGTCGCCGGCCTCGCGCGGCCCAGCCGGCGCCCGCGCCCAACAGGAGCGAGCAGAGGACGACCGCGATCAGGCGGAGGGTGCGGATGGGACGCTCCGGGAGGTGGACGGGACCTATCCCGACCGCCGCGGGGACGGGAAGGCCGGGAGGGCGGGGATCAGTAGGCGATGCCCGAAGGGTCCTCGCGCGCGCCCGCGAGCCCGAGCGCCACCCGGGCCCCGGGCGGGGCGTAGGCAGCCACGTACCGGTCGTAGAACCCGAGGACCCGGATCACGTAGTTGCGGGTCTCGTCGACCGGGATGAGCTCGACGAAGGCGTCCATCTCGAGGTCGGACACCCCTGCGCCCCACCAGCCCGAGACGGCCTCGGGGCCGGCATTGTAGGCAGCCGTGGCCAGGACCAGGGATCCGCCGAACCGTTCGAGGAGGCGGGACAGGTACCAGGCGCCGAACCGGGCGCTCATTACGGGTTCGTAGAGGTCGCGGGGCGCGAAGTCGTCGATGCCGAGATCGTGCGCCACGAGCGCGCCGGTGGAGGGCATGACCTGCAGGAGCCCCACCGCCCCGGACGGCGAGAGCGCCGAGGTGTGGAAGTGGCTCTCCTGCCGCATCAGGGCCAGGAGCCAGAGCGGATCCACGTCCACGGCGCGGGCGGCCGGCCACACCACGTCGGGCCAGGCTACGGGGAACGCGAGGGCCAGGGCGTCGCGGCGCTCCCGGTCGTCGTCGGCTGTGCGGTCGAGGCCCAGGGACACCGCCGACAGGGGGGCCCAGGCGTGGGTCACGGCCCACAGCTCGCGGGAGGCGCGCGGGTCGAGGGCGATGGTCCGGATGCGGGCCGCCCGGACCGGATCGCCGGACCGCTCCGGGGCCACGAGCTCCCGCCAGATCGGGACCATGACCTCGCCCGCGAAGTCCGGGAGCCCCGCGTCCACGAAGGCCAGCGCCGCGGGCAGCTCGGGCCAGAGGTCGGCGTTCTCCTCGATGAAGCGGACGAGCAGGGCCCGGGCCGCGGCCGGATCGTGCCAGCGGCCGGGCCGCACGCTCTCGGGGGCGACCTCGGTCGGCACCGGCTCCCGCCCCGGCACGAGGCGGGGTGCGGGCGGGACGTAGGGGGGGGCGGGCGCCCGCCAGGCCAGCGCCGTCCAGGCGGGAACGCC
>JBFYZZ010000117.1:0-12617 GCA_041309225.1 Deltaproteobacteria bacterium
GACCTGCCGCGGGCGGCGTGCAACGGCGGGGACCAGGCGCCGCGCGCCTGGCCGGCGCTCGCCAGCCTGCCCCCACCCCGCCCCCGTCCCGGTCGGCCCGGATGCACGTGCGTGGCCGAGGTGGACATCGGGACCTACGACACGTGCACGCTCGGGTGCCGGTACTCCTACGGGAGCACCGACTGCGCCACCGCGCTCGCCCGAGCCCGGCACCACGACCCGGCCGCGCCGGGCCTGGTGCCCGGCCGGCGCTGATCCGGATCCCCGGGCGCCTCCCGGCGGGGGTGGGTATGCTCGCCCGGCATCCGCACACCCGTGGAGGTCCCATGTCCCGCCTGATCCGGGTCGGCCTCGTCCAGACCCTGAACCCCGTCAACGACGAGACCTCCCCCGTGGAGACCGTGAAGAAGGCGGCCATCGACCACACGATCCCGTTTGTCGAGGAGGCCGGGCTGAACGGCGTCCAGATCCTTTGCCTGCAGGAGCTCTTCGCGGGTCCGTACTTCTGCCCGGGGCAGAACCCTCGCTGGTACGACGCCGCCGAGCCGGCGGAGGGCCCGACCGTGGAGGCCCTGAGGCCGTTCGCCCGGAAGTACGGGATGGCCCTGGTGATCCCCATCTTCGAGACGCCCATGGCAGGGGTCTACTACAACACGACCGTGGTGCTCGACGTGGACGGCAGCACGCTCGGCCTCTACCGCAAGAACCACATCCCGCACGTGTCCGGCTTCTGGGAGAAGTTCTACTTCAAGCCGGGCAACCTCGGTTACCCCACGTTCCGGACACGGCATGCCCGGATCGGCGTCTACACCTGCTACGACCGCCACTTCCCCGAGGGCGCCCGGCTCCTCGGGATGAACGGCGCGGAGATCGTGTTCAACCCGTCGGCCACGGTGGCCGGCCTCGCCCAGTACCTCTGGAAGCTCGAGCAGCCCGCCCACGCGGTCGCCAACGGCTACTTCGTCGCCGCCGTCAACCGGGTGGGCGTCGAGCCGCCCTGGAACATCGGTCGGTTCTTCGGGTCGTCCTACGTCTGCGATCCGCGCGGCCGGTTCCTGGTCGAGGCCAGCGAGGATCGGGACGAGCTGGTGTGGGCCGACTGCGACCTCGACCTCATCACCGAGGTCCGCCGGCTGTGGCAGTTCTTCCGCGACCGGCGGCCCGAGACCTACGGTGACCTCACCCGCCTCCTGCCCTGACCGGGAGCACGCCATGGCCACCCTCGTCCGTCACGGGACCATCCTGACCGCCACCGATCGATACCGGGCCGACCTCCGGATCGAGGGGGACACGATCACCGGGATCGGCACGAGCCTCCCCGAGGAGCCCGGCGACACCGTGATCGATGCCTCGGGCCGCTGGGTCCTGCCGGGCGCCATCGACGTCCACACCCACCTCGACATGCCTTTCATGGGCACCGTGAGCGCCGACGACTTCCTCACCGGCACGCGCGCCGCCGCGGCGGGCGGGACCACCTGCGTGGTGGACTTCGTGGTCGCCCCCCGCCTCGGGGACTACGAGCGGGCGCTCGACCAGTGGCACGCCAAGGCGGAGGGCCGGGCGGTCATCGACTACGGCTTCCACCTCTGCGTGACCTGGTTCGGCCCGCCCGAGGCCGAAGCCGGGATCCGCCGGTGCATGGCGCGCGGGGTCACGTCGTTCAAGTGCTTCATGGCCTACAAGGGCTCGCTCTCCATCGACGACGGAGAGATGCTCGGGCTGCTCGTCCTCTCGCGGGATCTGGGGGCGACGGTCAGCGTCCACGCCGAGAACGGCGCCATCGTGGACGCCCTGGTGGCCCGGAACCGGGCTCTGGGCCGCACGGAGCCGGTCTGGCACGCCCGCTCGAGGCCGCCCTCGGTCGAGGGGGAGGCCACCCATCGGGCCATCGTGCTCGCGAAGCACGCCGGGGCGCCGCTCTACGTCGTGCACCTCACCTGCGCCGACGCGCTCGAGGCCGTCCGGCGGGCCCGCGCCGCCGGCCAGGAGGTCCACGCCGAGACCTGCCCGCAGTACCTGATGTTCACGGACGAGGTCTACGAGCGGCCCGACTTCGAGGGAGCGAAGTGGGTCATGAGCCCGCCCATCCGGCCGGTCGGCCACCCGGACGCGCTCTGGGCCGGGCTCGCCGACGGCACCCTCGAGGTGGTGGCCACCGACCACTGCCCCTTCCAGTTCGCCACCCAGAAGGTGATGGGGCGGCACGACTTCACGCGCATCCCCAACGGGGCACCGGGCGTCGGGGATCGGATGGCGCTCCTGTACCACTACGGGGTCCGGGCCGGCCGCATCGACGTCCACCGCTGGATCGACGCCTGCTGCACGCGGCCCGCCCGCCTGTTCGGCCTGCACCCCCGCAAGGGCACCATCGCGGTGGGGTCCGATGCGGACCTCGTGGTCTTCGATCCGGAGACCGCATTCACGTTCGGCACCGCGTGGTCCCGGCACGCCGTGGACCACAGCCTCTACGAGGGCATGCCCGGCTCGGGCGCCTTCGACGTGGTGCTCTCCCGGGGCCGGGTGGTCTGGGAACGGGGCGAGTTCCGCGGCCGGGCGGGCGCTGGGCGGTTCCTGCACCGCACGCCCGGCACCGCACCGCGCGGGGAGTGATCGCCATGTGCGCCGCCCTCGCCGATCTCCCGGGCTTCCCGCACGCCGTGCGGCTCCACGTCCACTGGGGGGAGATGGACGCCCTCGGCCACGTCAACAACACCTGCATCTTCCGGTGGTTCGAGACCTCCCGCATCGAGGCCATGCAGGCGCTGGGCGTGACGTTCGACCCCGACTCCGGCGTCGGTCCCATCCTGGCTGAAACGGCATGCACCTACCACGCGCCGATCCGGGCCCCCGTGGAGGTGATCGTGGGCACCCGGGTGGGCCGGGTGGGCCGCACCTCGGTCCGCCTCGAGCACGGGGTGGCCCTCGCGTCCGATCCCTCCCGCCTCGTGGCCGAGGGCTACGCCGTGGCCGTGTGGCTGGACTACCGCACCGGCCGGCCCGTGCCCCTGCCCGAGGCGTTCCGGGCACAGGCCGATTCGCGGTGAGAGGCACGGCTCCCTCTCGGAGTCCACGAACCACGGGGCTCTTCCCGTGCAGCGCGTCCTGGCCGGACACGGTGCGCCCGTGCTGACGGTCGCCGCCCCCCACAGCCACGAGGAGATCGTGAAGCGCAGCCGCTTCGTGGCCACGGCCCTCCGTCTCGACGACCCGGCAGCCGCCCCCGGCCTCGTGACCTCGGTGGCGGACCCGGCGGCCACGCACGCCTGCTGGGCCTGGCGCGTGGGTACGGCGTTCCGCTCCCACGACGCCGGGGAGCCGGCCGGCACGGCGGGGCGCCCCATCCTCGCGGCGCTCGACGCCCAGGGCATGGACCACGTGCTGGTCGTGGTGGTGCGCTACTTCGGCGGGATCAAGCTGGGGGCCGGGGGACTCGCCCGCGCCTATGGCGGCGCCGCGGCGCGCTGCCTTCACGGGGCGGCCCGCCTCGAGCTCCGCCCCCGGACGCGGCTCCGGATCCACGTACCCTTCGACGAGGTGGGCGGGATCCACGCCTGCCTCGATCGCCACGGCGCCGCCCGCCTCGCGGAAGTGTGGACCGAGGTCGGGCTCGACCTCGAGGTGGAGGTGGACACCGACGCGGTGCCCGCGCTCGAGGACGCGCTCGCCGGCGCGACCCACGGGCGGGCCCGCCGGGAGGCGGTGCCCGGTGGGCCACACGACGGTTAGGGTGCGGGGCGCCCGGAGGTCCCATGCCCCTCTTCGAGTACCGCTGTGCAGGCTGCGGCGAGGCGTTCGAGGATCTGGTCCGCGACGCCGACGAGCCCGTGTCCTGCCCCGCCTGCGGACGGGAGGGGGCGGACCGCAGGCTCCCGCTCGTCCGTCGCACGAGCGCGGGCGGCTCTCCGGGGGAGCCGGCCCGGAGCTCCGGCTGCGCCGGGTGCGCGGGTGGCTCCTGCAGCTCCTGCAGTCACTGACCGGACGCGCGGTCAGCCCACCCCGGTGACGGCCTCGCCGTGGAAGGTGGCCGGGTCGTCCCACGGCGCCGGCCGGGGCTCGGGCAGGCCGAACACCCGGACCGCACGGAAGGCGATGGCCCGACCGATCGCGAGCGACGCCGTGGCGGCCGGGGAGGGCGCGTTGAGCACGTGCACCATCCGCTCGGCGTCCACGATCCGGAAGTCGTCCACGAGCTGGCCGTCGGGGGCGAGCGCCTGGGCGCGTACGCCCGCGCCCGACCGGTGGACGTCCCCGCCGCGGATCTCGGGGACGAGACCCTGGAGGGCCCGCACGAAGAGCGCCTTGGAGAAGGACCTCGCCATCTCGATCATGCCCATCCGCCAGAACTTCAGGGCCATCCGCCAGAATCCACCGTAGGCGAGATACCCGAGCACGTCCGGGACCGACAGGGAGAACCGCGAGTATCCCTCGCGCCGGAAGGCCAGGACCGCGTTGGGGCCCGCCTCCACCCCTCCGAGGATCATGCGCGTGAAGTGGACGCCGAGGAAGGGGAAGCGGGGATCCGGGACGGGGTAGACGAGGTTCCGGACGAGGTGCCTCCGCTCGGGGATCACCTCGTAGTACTCGCCTCGGAAGGGGATGATCCGGAGACCCGGCTCCACCCCCGAGAGCCGGGCCACGCGATCGGAGTGGAGGCCCGCGCAGTTCACCAGGTGGCGGGCGTGGACCGCGCCCACGGAGGTCTCCAGGACGAGTCCCCCGGTCTCGCGCCGGACGGCGGTCATCCGGGCGCCGGTCCGGACCTCGTGCCCCGCCGCCCGCACGAGGCGGGCGAAGGCCTCGGTGACCGCGCCGTAGTCCACGATGCCCGTCTCCTCGACGCGCAGGCCGGCGAGGCCCGCCACGTGCGGCTCGAAGGCGCGGATCTCCTCTGGACGGAGCCGCGCGAGGTTCCCGAGGCCGTTGGCCGCCCCCCGGCGCTCCAACGTCTCGAGCGCGGGCAACTCCTCGGGCCGCGTGGCCACGACGACCTTGCCGCACCGGTCGAAGGCGACGCCTTCGGCGCTGCAGAACCGGACCAGGGTCTCCCGCCCCTCGGCGCACAGGGTGGCCTTGAGGGAGCCCGGCCGGTAGTACAGGCCCGAGTGGATGACGCCGCTGTTGTGGCCGGTCTGGTGCGCGGCGAGCCGATCCTCGGCCTCCAGGACCACGACCCGGGTCCCCGGGGAGGAGGAGAGGCGCAGCGCCGTGGCGACTCCGACGATGCCGCCACCCACGACGGCCACATCCACCACGGGGGATCCGGAGGCTCCGGGCATGGGACGTCCTACGGCCGTCCGTGCAGGACGGGCAGGGGGGGGAGGCCGCGCCGGGCGGCCAGGACGTGGAGCGTGTCCACCACGTTCCGGGAGAGCGGGATGCCCTCGCGGAGGTGGCAGGCCTCCATCTCGAACTCCTTCTCCCCGTGGATCCAGATGCGCTCCTGGTCCAGGGCCAGGCGCGAGCCGGTGATCCGGTCGAAGTACTCGTCGAGCCGGGCCTCGAACACGTCGAGCGGGAGGAAGCGCGCGACGTCGATGGCCAGGAAGAAGTGGCCCACGTCGGGGTGGAGCGTCTCCCCGGGCCTGGCCGGGCGGCGGACGTCGTCCACGTCGGGACCGTAGCCCGCCCCGGAGAGCACGCCGCACAGGATGTCCACCATGAGCGCGAGGCCGTACCCCTTGTACCCGGAGAAGGTCTCGCCCCGGCCGCCGAGCGGGAGGATGCCGCCACCGGTACGCGCGATCATGTTCCTCAGGACGTGGCCCGGATTGCGACAGTCGTAGCCGTTCTCGTCGAGGGCCCAGCCCTCGGGCATCTGCTCCTGGCGCCGATCGTAGACCTCCAGCTTGCCCCGGGGCACCACGGACGTGGCCATGTCGAGCAGGAAGGGGGGATGACGGCGGGCGGGCGCGCCGAACGCGATGGGGTTGGTGCCGAGCACCATCTCCGCACCGTGCGTGGGGACCACGAGCGGTGCCGCATTGGTCATGGAGATCCCGATGACGCCCTCGCGGACGGCCCGGAGGGCGTAGTACCCGGCGATCCCGTAGTGGTTCGAGTGACGCACGGTGACGGCCCCGATCCCCACCGCCCGGGCCTTGCGCACGGCGAGGTCCATGGCCAACTCCGAGACCGGCTGGCCCAGCCCGTGGTGCGCGTCCACCACGGCCGTGGCCGGGGTGGGTTCGAGCACCTCGGGCGCCCCGCCCGGCTGGATGTGGCCCTGCTCGATGCCGGTGACGTAGCGGCCCAGGCGGGCCACCCCGTGGCTGCCGATGCCGCGCAGGTCGGCGGCCACCAGCACGCGAGCCACGGATTCCGCCTCGGGGACGGGAGCTCCACAGGCGACCAGGGTCGCGGTGGTGAACGCCTCCAGCGCATCGCGGCCCACCCGCACGTCGCGATCGCAGCGTTGGCAGTGCTCGCAGGCGGGCTCGTGCGCGACCCCGTGCTCGTCGGGGATCAGATCGCTCGGGATGAAGGGCGTGTGAAGGGGTTTCATGGGTGCACCGGTCTCCGATCCGTATCCAGGACCTATACGATTCCCTGAGATGCCGCAGCCGGCGGGCCGTCACCTACCGGGTCGGGGGGGGGATGGGACGAGGGCGTCGGCCACGGCGTCCGCCAGCACCCTCGCGACCTGGGCGTGCCCCAACGCGCTCAGGTGGACCGAGTCGAGGAACCACTCCGGAGGGGGGGAGCCGCCCCCCCTCCGTCGCGCCGTCTCGTCGAGATCCACGAGCACGGCCCCCCGCGCTCGGGCGACCTCGCGGGTGGCCGCGAGGATCCCTGCGGTGGCCCGGATCGGGACGGGGTCCCTGGCCCGGGCGCGCGCGAACACCTCGGCCCTGGCCGGATCGGCGGGATCGAGCAACTGGCCCTGGAGGTAGAGGAGATCCGCGCAGTCGGGATCCCGCTCGAGCGCGGCGGTGACGGCCTCGAGGGTCACGCCCGGCGCATGCGCGTCGATCTGCCAGCGGCCGAACGCGAGCGCCCCGACCCTGGGCGGGAGCAGGTGGGGACAGGACGGCGCGGTCGGGGGGGACCCGACCTCATCCGCGACGACCGTGACCAGGACGAGGCCTGCGCCCGAGGCCAGGACCCGCCGCGCGATCACGTCGAGGTTCTGGCGGAAGACGGACTCGGCCAGGACGATGCGCCCCGGCTCCACGGCGGGTAGCGCGGCCAGGTCGGCGAGATGGATCGCACCCCCGGTGTTCCCCGGGGAGACCAGCAGCCGCTCCAGGAGCGAGTACGTGCGGATCTGGTACAGGCCGGCCCGCAGGCGACCGGCCAGGGCCGAGCGGACCGTCCCGTACCGCTCCCGGAAGGTCAGGTTCCCGATGTCGTTGTGGCCCGAGTAGCAGACCACGAGATCGGGCCGGAGCACCATGGCCTCCTCGACGAGGCCGCGCACGTCGTTGCTGTCGAAGCCCGGTCGTCCCAGGTTGAGCGCCTCCACCTCCAGGTGGCGGAGACCGAGCAGGTGCTCCACGAGCGCCGGGAACTCCTGCTCGCGGGGGATCCCGCTGCCCGCCCGTACCGAGGAGCCGCCGACGAAGAGGACCCGCGAGCGGCCCGGGCGTCGGGCCAGCGGGAAGGGCTCGATCGCGTCCCTGGCCTGGAACGCCGGGTCGACCCACCCCGCGTGGATCGCCAGGAGAGGGCGCGAGGAGGCGGCGTACTGTCGCACCATCGGGGGCGGAGGCGGTGGCCCGGCCATCACGCGCACCAGGACCTCGACGACCCCGAGCACGACGAAGGCCACGGCCAGTCCGAGCCCCGCCCGCGCCAGCCCCGCACGCCACCCGCGCGCCCGCTGCCTCCGCGGTCTTCCGCCTGCGGCGCTCGAATCCATGCGCGCGACTCCCGGACGGGTGGATCGGTCGTAACCGCACGGACCTCCGCTCCGCCTCCGGGGATTGCTCCGGCGACGGGGCTCCGCCCCCAGGGAGGTCGGCCTGAGGTAGGATGGATCCGATCCCCCCAGGCCCGGGAGCCCGCCATGCCCCTTCGCCTCTTCGCGACCTTCCTCCTCCTCGCCGGCCTCGGCTGCCTGTGCTCGGGTGGCGACGAGGAGACCGGCGACAGCCACCCGTCCGCGGACACCCACGACACCGGGATCCCCGGCGGCTCGTTCTGGGGCGAGTACTCCACCGCCCTGTGCGAGCACTACCAGCGGTGCGAACCCGAGTTCTTCGACTCGTTCTACAAGACGATGGAGAACTGCGTGGCGACGTTCACCGAGAGCTTCGAGGCGGGCGCGGAGGCGTACGAGGGGTGCGTGTTCGACGAGACCAACGGGCGGTTGTGCATCCTCGGGATCGAGTCGGGCCCCTGCGAGGGCTTCGAGATGCCTGCGGGCTGCCAGAGCCTCTTCTACTGCCCGGAGTGAGCCCCCGCCGGGTCCCCTTCCCCCATCCGGAGCCGTCATGCCCCGCCGTCTTCCCCTCGTCGGCCTCCTCGCCGCAGCCCTCGCGCCGGCCGCCACGCCCGCCACCCCCGCGCCGGGGGGCACGCTTCACGGGATCCGCCCGGCCGCGCCGCTCGCGGCGCCGGAGTTCACGGCCCGCTCCCAGTCCGGGGAGCCGCGCACCCGGGACCACCTCCTCGGCCGGCCCACCGTGCTCTGGTTCTACCCCATGGCCGGGACACCCGGCTGAACCAAGGAGGGTTGCGGGTACCGCGACCTCTTCTCCGGATTCCAGGCCCTGGGCGTGCGCATCGTGGGCGTGTCGTTCAACAAGCCGGCCAGGAACCTGGCCTGGTCCACCAGCCAGGCCTTCCCGTTCGAACTGTGGAGCGACGAGGCGCGCGACCTCGCGGTGCACTACGGCGCGGCCACGAGCCGGAAGGCCTTCGCGCCCTCCCGGATCACCGTGCTCCTCGACGCCTCGGGGGCGCTCCTCCTGCGCTACGACGACGTGAACGTGGGCACCCACCCCGCCGACGTCCTCGAGGACTGCCGGGCCCTCTTCGGCGCCCCACCGCCCACGCCCTGACCCGACGCCCGGCGTCGCCCCACGAGCACGAGCGCGAGGAGCGTCACCCAGGCTCCGCGGCCGTCCGCTCCGCCCGGGGTCCCGCAGCGGCAGCCCCCGCCCCCCATGATGCGGTCCCGGCCGGCGGTCGGCGACCCGTCGCCGTCCGGTTCGCCGGTGTCGTCCGGTCCGCCCGTGTCGACCGGCTCGCACGCGTCGGTCCAGCCCGGGGCGCCCGGGTACGCGGTCGGATCCGTGTCGTCGCAGTCGGTCTCGAGGGGCCACCCGTCGCCGTCCCGGTCGCGGTCGTTGCCGTCGCAGTCCTGGTCGATCCCGTCGTACCAGACCTCGGTGGCGTCGGGGTGCACGTCGGAGCGGGCATCGTCGCAGTCGTCGCCGCCCCAGGCCTGTGCCCGGTACCCGTCGCCGTCGGCGTCGTACTCGCTCACCCCGCTGCAGTCGTTGACCGTTCCGTCGTAGGGATCGTCGGGAGCCCCGGGGTAGGTGTCCGGATCGGCGTCGTCGCAGTCATCGCCCCCGTAGCTGCCCGAGTCGTGGTGATCGCCGTCCGCGTCGTAGTCCGAGCCACCGTCACAGGCCTCGTCGACGCCGTCGTACCAGATCTCGCGGGCCCCCGGGTGGGCGGCGGGATTCACGTCGTTGCAGTCGCCGCCGCCGTAGCGGTCCCAGTCGTACCCGTCCCCGTCGCGATCGAAGTCGGATCCGCCGTCGCAGTCCTGGTCCACGCCGTCGTACCAGGTCTCGGGGGCCCCGGGGTGCACCGAGGGATCGCCCTCGTCGCAATCGTCGCCGCCGTACCGGTCCCAGTCGTGGTGATCGCCGTCCGCGTCGAAGTCGGATCCGCCGTCGCAGTCCTGGTCCACGCCGTCGTACCAGGTCTCGGATGCCCCGGGGTGCATCGAGGGATCGCCATCGTCGCAGTCGTCGCCGCCGTACCGGTCCCAGTCGTACCCGTCTCCGTCACGATCGAAGTCGGATTCCCCGTCGCAGTCCTGGTCCACGCCGTCGTACCAGGTCTCGGAGGCCCCGGGGTGGGCGCTCGCGTCGCCGTCGTCGCAGTCCTCCTCGCAGGTGCCCGCGGTGCCCTCGAGTCCGTAGCCGTCCCCATCGGCGTCGGTGCAGGCGTCGCAGGCGTCGCCCTCGCCGTCGCCGTCCGCGTCGACCTGGAGTGGATCGGCCACGAGGGCGCAGTCGTCGATCGCGTCGTACACCCCGTCGGCGTCGAGGTCCGACAGCTCCACGACCAGGACCAGGGAGACGAGGCGCCCGTCGCCCGTGGTCTCGGCGTAGTCGATGACCATCTCGCCGGCGCCGGCGTACGCGACCCGCCACAGCTCGTCCGAGAGCCGGGAGTTGGCGGAGGTGCCGCCGGCGGGCTCGGCGTCGGGGTCGTCGTCGTCCGCGCCGACCAGGGTGTTCGTATCGTCGGCGCCGAAGGAGCCCTGGGTCACGAGGCTGTTCCAGTCCTGGGCGCCGCAGGAGGTGGTGACCTCCGCTCCGTCGTCGCGGCCTCCCGCGTAGGCACCGAGCAGGGTCCCGTCCGCGTATACGAGGCCGTTCTGCTCGTCGGAGCACTCCCACAGGAGGCCGACCGAGAGCACGCCGTCCACGGAACCGCTGTCGGTCGGGAGCCCCGTGAGCGTGTCGGCGTCCGTGTCGGTGAGGTCGGTGACCGCCAGTGTGACGTGGCGGGGTGCGGGGAGCGACGCGTCCTCCCACAGCACCGCCAGGGTGGCGCCTCCGATGCCGGTGCCGGACTGGAACGAGTACTCGGCGGAGCCGCTCTCCTGGTACGTGTAGGACCCCGCGCCGGTGAGGCCGAACGTGTCGGGATCGAGGGCGTAGACCCGGGTGTGGGTGTCCCGGTCCACGAGGGTGGCCGAGGAGAGGGGCTCCCCGGCGACCGCCGCCTTCGAGCCCGGATCGCCGTAGAATCCCCCCCACTTCGCGATGAGGACCACGTAGGCCTCGGTCACGGTGGCGGTGGCCGGGAGTTCGATCTCGAAGTCCTCCCAGGCGTTGTAGAAGGTGCTCGAGCCGTCGTAGGGCGTGGAGACACCGTTCGCGTCCACCGAGACGCCGCCCTGGAGGTGACCCTGCCAGTAGATCGTGGCCGCCGGGGTCGGCCCGGTCAGCAGGAGCGCCGGCAGTGCGAGGGCGAGGACCATGGGACATCCCTGGGCGAGGACCCGGAGAGCCTACCCCGGGCCGGTCCTTCGGGGAACTCCTTGATCCCGGGCACCTTCGGAGGGGGGAGCGGTCGATCGCTCCCCGGCGTTACGGTGGAGGATGCACCTCCGCGACGGAAGCCTCCCGTGCACGCCCTCCGACTCCCCGCCCTGGTCCTGGCGGTGTCCATCCCCGGCGTCGGCTGCGACGCGACCCCGGACACCGGGGACTCCATCCCCACCGACACCGACACCGACACCGACACCGACACCGACGCCGACACCGACGCCGACACCGACACCGACGCCGACGCCGACGCCGACACCGACACCGACACCGACCTGGCCATCGACGACCTCGTCGAGGGCGACCTCGTCGTCACCGAGATCATGCAGAACCCGGAGGCGGTCCTCGACACCGCCGGCGAGTGGTTCGAGGTGGCCAACGTCACCGGCCTCTCGGTGGACCTCCGGGGCCTGGTCGTCTCGGATCTCGACGGGGCCTCCTTCACCGTGGGCCGCTCCCTCGTCGTGCCGGCGGCCGGCCTCGTGGTCCTCGGCGTCGAGGCCGACCCGAAGGTCAACGGCGGCTTGGCCGTGGACTGGGCCTGGTCCGGCTTCGCCCTCGGCAACGGCTCGGACGAGATCATCCTCTCCAACGGCTCCCGCACGCTCGACACCGTGGCCTGGGACGACGGCGGGGCGTTCCCGGATCCCGCCGGCGCCTCCATGAGCCTCGATCCCTCGCACTGGGATGCGGAGCTCAACGACGCGGGCGCCCGCTGGTGCGAGGCGTCCAGCGTGTACGGGAAGGGCGATCGGGGCACCCCCGGGACCGCCAACGACGTCTGCCCTGAGCCCGTGGACGCCGACGGGGACGGATGGGACAGCCGGGACGACTGCGACGACGGGGATCCCACCATCCACCCCGGGGCCGAGGAGATCCCGGGCGACGGCATCGACCAGGACTGCGACGGCTCCGACGCCTCCACCGGCCACGGCGTCGAGGACCTCGGGTACGGAGACCTCGTGATCAGCGAGATCATGCAGAACCCGGCCGCCGTCAACGACAGTTACGGCGAGTGGTTCGAGGTCTACAACGCCTCGGGCCTCGACGTGAACCTCGAGGGCCTCCAGGTCAGCGACCTCGACACCGACGCCTTCACGGTCTCGGGGTCCCTGCCCGTGGCCGCGGGGGAATCCGTGGTCTTCGGCATCGACGCCGACTCCGATCTCAACGGCGGTGTCGAGGTCGACTACGACTGGGGGACGTTCGCCCTCGGCAACTCCGAGGACGAGTTGATCCTGGCCAACAGCATCGGCGTCATCGACGAGGTGGCCTGGGACGACGGCGCGACGTTCCCCGATCCGACCGGCGCGTCCATGACCCTCGACCCGGCGGCCCTGGACGCCGACGCCAACGACGAGGGCGCGAACTGGTGCGAGG
>JBFYZZ010000118.1:0-5524 GCA_041309225.1 Deltaproteobacteria bacterium
GACGCTCTTCCGATCTTGGCCCCGCGGCCTTCGCCCGCTACCGGGCGCGCGCCGGCTAGCCCGGGTGGCGCGCGGGATCGGCCGCGGCGCCTCCGGCGCCCCCCAGCCCGATGGCGTCGCGGACTCCGTCCATGGCGCCGATGCAGATGCCCAGGAAGGTGTCGAGGTCGAGCCCGAGGAGCGGCTCGCAGGCGCGGATCTGGTCCCGGTTCACGGCCGCGGCGAACCGCTGTTCCTTCATGCGCTTGCGCACCGAGGAGACGCCGAGGTCGCAGGTGGATCGGGAGGGCCGGACGAGGGCCGCGGCGGTGATGAACCCGGTGGTGGGATCCACCACCCAGAGCGCGTGGTCGAGCAGGCTCTCCCGGGGGGCCTTGTCGTTGTGACCCCGCACGGCGTGCACCGTCTCCGGCCGTGCGCCGGCCTCCTCGAGGATCCGGGCCCCGAGCTCGGCGTGGTGGGTGAGGTCGTCGCCGCACACGTCCAGATCGAGGTCGTGCACGAGTCCGGTGATCCCCCAGAGGTCCGGGTCCTCGCCCAGGCGGACCGCGAGGGCGCGCATGCAGGCCTCGGTGGCGAGGCAGTGGGCGAAGATGTGGGAGTCGCCGAGGCGGCGGTGGACGATGTCGTATGCGGTGGCGCGGTCCATGGGGGCTCCGTGGTCTGCGCTGGCGAGGCACGTCCCCTAACCGAGGGGCTGACATGACGGGCGAGGACACCCCGAGCCCCGGTGGCCGTGGGCAGGACCGGAGGGTACAGGGCCCCTCCCCCCTTTCGGAGCGCCCCGATGTCCGACCCCATGTTCGAGGCCAAGATCGCCCAGGCCGTCGAGATCCTCGAAGAGCTCGACATCGACTGTTGGATGACGCTCGCGCGGGAGAGCGCCACGGTACACGATCCCAGCCTCGACCTCGTCGTGGGGGGGAACGTCACCTGGATCTCGGCGTTCCTGATCACGCGAACGGGCCGTCGGATCGCGATCCTCGGCTCGCTCGACGTCGCCGCCCACGAGGCGCTCGGCCACTTCCAGGAGATCGTGCCCTACGTGAAGGGTGTGCGGGCATCGCTCCTGCAGGTCCTGGCAGACCTCGATCCGCGGCGCATCGCCATCAACTACTCCGCCGGCGACGAACTGGCCGACGGGCTGCCTCACGGGCTCTACCTCAAGCTCCTCGATCTCATGGAAGGCACGCCCTACGGCGCCCGCCTCGTCTCCTCCGAGGGCATCGTGGCCAGGCTGAGGGCCCGCAAGCAGCCTCCCGAGGTCGAGCGCATCACCCGGGCCTGCACCGAGACCGTGGACCTCTTCCGCCAGATGCACACCCGCATCCGCGCCGGCATGACGGAACGGCAGGTCGCGGCCATCATGGTCGAGATCATGGAGGCCAAGGGCCTCGAGAGGGCCTGGGACGCCGACCACTGCCCGGCGGTCTTCACCGGCCCCGAGTCGGCCGGCGCCCACGCCGGGCCCACCGATCGCGTCATGGAGCCCGGCCACCTCATGAACGTGGATTTCGGCATGCGGTACCAGGGCTACTGCTCCGATCTCCAGCGCACGTGGTACTGCCTCCGCCCCGGGGAGTCGGCCCCGCCCCCGGCCGTGATGGCCGGGTTCGAGGCCGTCCGCGTGGCCATCCGCAAGGCGGCCGCGTTCCTCCGGCCGGGGGTGATGGGCCACGAGGTGGACGCCGTCGCCCGCGGGCACATCACCTCGGCGGGCTTCCCCGAGTACCCGCACGCCCTCGGCCACCAGATCGGGCGCCACGCCCACGACGGCGCCGGCCTGCTCTGCCCCATCTGGGAGCGGTACGGCGAGCGGCCCTTCGCCCGCGTGGAGGCGGGGCAGTGCTACACCATCGAACCCCGGGCCCCGGTGGAGGGCCACGGCGTGGCCACCATGGAGGAGATCGTGGTGGTCACCGCCGACGGCTGCCGGTGGCTCTCCGATCCACAGGACGAGATCTGGCTGCTGGGTCCCCCGCAGGCCGCCCGGACGACCTCCTGAGGCCCGGATAGGGACCCGTCGGAGGTCCCATGCGCGCCCTGCTCCTCGCCGCCCTGCTCGCGTCCGCCTGCTCCGAGAACCCCGCCGACACCGGCCCGATCGTCCCCCATGCCGGGCGCGACGTCGACGAACGCGCCACCCGGGAGCTCGCCTCGGCCTACGCGCTGCCCCAGGCGTTCTACACGGCGCTCGACCGGCTCGGGGTCGCGCCGGCCGACCTCTCCTACCCTGACGCGGGCGCCGACTTCGACGAGATCCCCACGCGCATCCACTGGACGGACACGCTCCGGCACCAGGGCGACCTGGGGCCCACGTTCGCCGCCATGGTGGCCCAGGACGTGGAGGCCGCCCTCGCCTGGCCCGAGCCCGACGAGGTCGTCCGCGAGCTGCTCGTGGCCCAGTACACCTACCAGGACCGCGACGCCTTCGTGACGAGCCGGTACGACGAGCGGTTCGAGGCCCTCGACGACGACGCCCCGCTCCTGGCGGCGCTCCGGGCGTTCTACGAGCACGCGCCGGTCGAGGGCAACCCGGACGCCCCGACCGCTCCATGGTCCGAGGTCGAGGCGTCCGTGGCGGCCCAGATCGCCCCGTTCCCCGACGAGGCCGCGGTGTCCCTCTCCTTCGCCGTCCAGGGCCTCGTCCGGGCGGCCGAGCTGCGCGACCAGGCGCTCGTCTCCAAGGGTATCGTCGGATGGGACGACTGGGCCGACCTCCACGACGACTGGTACGGAGGCCGCACCGGCTTCTCCACCCGCAGCCACGACTACGGCACCACGGCCTTCGAGGGCCTGGACCTCGAGGCGCTCTCCCGGGCGGGCCAGCTCGCGGTCCGCTCGGTGGAGTCGCTCCGCCTCGCCCTCGCCGAGGTGGACCCCGTGCCCGGCGCCAGGCTCGATCTGCTGGGTCCGCTCGGCCGGATCAGCGTCTCGCTCGACGCCACCGCCGACGAGTGGGACGGAGAGCACGGCGACTGGTTCCTGGCGGTGGACCTCGCCGGCGACGACACCTGGATCGACCACGTGGCCGCCAACACCAGCATCTGGCTCCCGGTCTCGGTGCTCCTCGACGTCGCCGGGAACGACACCTACCGCACCTGGTCCGACTGGGTGATCGAGGACGCGACCATCCCCACCTCCCACGCCCGCGGCCAGGCCCTGGGCCTGTTCGGTGTGGCCGTCATGGACGACGCCGCCGGCGACGACGTCCATCACGCCGCGGCCGCCACCCAGGGCGTGGGCGTGTTCGGGGTCGGCGTGGCCGTGGACCACCAGGGGAACGACACCTGGGAGGGCTACTACATCGCCCAGGGCTTCGCCGAGTTCGGGTTCGGGCTGCTCGTGGACCTCGGCGATGGCGCCGACCGGTACGAGACCATGTCCGAGGCCCAGGGCTACGGCGGTCCCAAGGGCATCGGCTGGATCGTGGACGACGGGGGCAACGACGCCTACGAGGCCATCGCCGATCCCATCATCTGGGACTGGGCCGGCGAGGGATCCAACTGGACCGGGGGCCAGGGCTTCGGGTTCGGCGTGCGCGACGGCTTCTTCACCCAGGGCGCTCCGATCTTCTCAGGGGGCCTGGGCGGCCTGTTCGACCTCGCCGGGGACGACGACTACACCTGTGCGGTCATGTGCCAGGGGTTCGGCTACTTCTTCGGCACAGGCCTCTTCTGGGATCCCGAGGGCGACGACGACCACCTGGTCACCCACAAGTACGCCATGGGCGACGCCACCCACCAGGCCGTGGGCCTCTTCGTGGACGGCGAGGGCTCGGACACCTACCGGAACGACGACGACGACGAGTGCATCGGCGAAGGCTACGACGTCTCGGTCGCCTTCCACCTCGACCTGGGCCCCGGCGACGACACCTACACCATCGACCATTACGGTCAGTTCACGCTCGGCGTGGCCCTCCACCCCGCGCTGGGCGTGCTCATCAACGAGGACGGCGACGAGGTGTACACCCTGCCCGACGCCACCCTCGCGCTCGGGCGCTCCTACATCGATGCGGGCGACCGCGGCGGGTACCTCTCGGGCGTGCCGTCGGTGGGCATGTTCCTCGATCTGGGCGGCACCGACGCCTACGTGGGCGGCCGCGCGGAGACCCGGAACGGCGCCGAATGGATCCAGACCGAGCCGCTGGGCGGCGGCTGGGATCCGGAGTACGACCACGGCTACGGCCTCGACGCCGAGTAGCAGGCCACCCGCGGAGCGCTCATGGATCCCGTCTTCCTGGCCCGCCTGCAGTTCGCCCTGACCATCGGCTTCCACTTCCTGTTCCCACCCATCACGATCGGGCTCGCCTGGCTCCTGGTGGTGGCGGAGTACCTGGGGTGGCGCCGGAACGACGAGACCTGGACCCGCGCTGGCCGCTTCTTCGGCAAGCTCCTGGCCCTCACGTTCGCCCTGGGCGTAGCGACCGGCATCGTGATGGAGTTCCAGTTCGGCACCAACTGGGCGACGTACTCCCGCTACGTGGGCGACATCTTCGGCGCCCCGCTGGCCGCAGAGGGAGTGTTCTCGTTCTTCCTCGAATCCGGGTTCCTGGGCCTCTACCTCTTCGGGCGGAACCGGGTCTCGGCTCGGACCCACTGGATCTCCATCCTGATGGTGGCGGTGGGGGCCACGATCTCGGCGTTCTGGATCATCGTGGCCAACTCCTGGCAGCAGACGCCCGCCGGGTTCACGGTCAACGAGGTCGTGGGCCGGGCGGAGCTCACCGACTTCGCGGCGGCTGTGTTCAACCCCTCCACCCTGGTGCGGTTCTCCCACACGGTGCTCGCGGCCCTGGCCACGGGCGCCTTCTTCATGGCCGGCGTCTCGGCGTGGATGCTGCTCCGGGGCCGGGACACCCCCGTCGTGTCCCGCACGCTCAAGCTCGCCCTGGTCACGGGCCTCGCCGCGTCGGTGCTCGTCATCTTCCCGGCCGGGCACGAGCACGCACGGCAGGTCGCGCGCACCCAGCCCGAGAAGTTCGCCGCCATGGAGGGCCTGTACCAGACCCAGTCCAGCGCCCCGCTCGTGTTCTTCGGCCTCGTGAACGCCGATCCCCCCCCCCACGTCGCGGCCGCGGTGGAGGTGCCCGGGCTGCTCTCCTGGATGGCGTTCGGCGACGTCCACGCCGAGGTGAAGGGCATCGACGAATTCCCCGCCGACGGGCTCCCGCCGCTCTGGCTCACCTTCGTCTCCTTCCACAACATGGTGATCCTCGGGATGGGCTTCGTGGGGATCACGGCGCTCGGCCTCCTGCTCTGGTGGCGGCGCCGCCTCCTGACCTCCCGGCCCTTCCTCCGGGTCATGGTCCTCACCTCCCCCCTGCCCCTCGTGGCCAACCAGCTCGGATGGGTCACCGCCGAGGTGGGCAGGCAACCCTGGATCGTGTACCACCTGCTCCGTACCCGCGATGCCGTGAGCGTCTCCGTATCGGCCGGGGAGCTGGTCTTCTCGCTCGTGCTCCTCGGTGCGATCTACGCCGTGCTCCTCGCCGCCTACCTCTTCCTGCTGTTGCGGGAGATGC
>JBFYZZ010000119.1:0-9095 GCA_041309225.1 Deltaproteobacteria bacterium
CCATCGTCCAGACGTCACCCTTGGCGGCCGTGGTCGAGACCCCCGCCGAGAACGCCCCGGTCTTGAGGGCCGCGTTGACGATGTGCTTGTCGGTGTTGTCCGCGAGGTCGGTCATGATCGCCGAGAACGAGAACGTCGGAAACGCCGACTTGGTCTTGCGGGTGGACAGCCTCACCCCGCGGTCCTCGTAGTTGGCGTGCTCCTTGAGGCCCTGGGTCAAGCCGTCCAGCTTGAAATCCCCGTCCTCGTAGATGGCGGTCGCCACGAGCGGCGTCACGGGGGTGGCGTCGGTGAGGGTGATGATCCCGTCCCGAAAGTTTTTGGCAATCGCGGAGTGTGCCATCGGTTTGCCCCTATTCGGCCACGATCAGCTCCAGCTCGTAAGTCGAGCCGGCGCCGCCGTCTGTGATGGAGAACAGGCTGTTGGTTGTGACGTCGAGACCGGTGGCCCCGAACGAAAGGCCGAGCGTGTGGCCGGCCGCGAGTGTGAGGTAGTCGCCGGCAGCACCAAAGCACCCAAGGGGCGTCCCGGCCGTCGCCAGGAACCGGATCGAGCCAGTGACGCACCGGACGACGATCGCCTTGAGTTCGTCCGCGTCGATCGTCTGGCCGTACACGTCGGTCAGCGCGCCCGCGGCCAGCAGGTTGAAAGCGTCTGTCGCGGAAACGCCGAGCGTCCCGGACTTGCGGTAGGCCTTCCCGATCTGACCACTGCCCGCGCCGTGGGTCCAGCGCTCGCCCCCGGCCACGTTCTCGACCCGGTCGAGTACCGGATTGCCCTCGTGGGGCGAGCTCGGTGCGGTCCACGCCTTGAGGCCGATGTAGACCCAAGCGCTGGCGCTGGTTGCCATCGGCTACCTCCACCCGGTGGCGTACAGGGTCCCGCTGATCTCGACGGCGCCCCACTCGGCTCCCGACGGCTCGAAGTCGTACATGAGGCCAGTCAGCCGGCAGCCCTGGTAGTTCCACCCCTCTAGTGCATCGAGCGCGACGAGCGCCGCCAGGTGGGCGGCTCCGTCCGCGAAGTAGTCGTCGTCTTGGGCAAGCCGGACGGACACCCGAATCGTTATCGGCCACGAAAGCCCGGTCCGGCCCTGCATCTCGCCGTGGCCGAGCGAGACGTGAAAGCCCAGATGCCGGTCCGCAGCGCCAGCCGGATCCGCAACCCGAGACCGCACCCAGGCGTCGGTCGGGCTCCACTGATAGCCGGTCGTGGACAGCGCCTCAAGCGTGTCGGCGAGGTTGTCCAGGATGGCCTGGGGATTCAGCACGTCGGCCGCCCCACCGGAGCCAGCCGGATCACGGGGGACACGCCCCGCCGGATCGAGGGGTCGTCCGTCGAATACTGCACCACCAGCGCGGCATCGGCCGCCCGGTGCTCGTACCGGTAATCTGTCGCCTTGGCCATCCAAATGCCGTCCTGGTCGGTCGCCAGGGCCCGGCAACAGCGCATGAGGGCCTCGGTCCGGATCCACTCCCGGGCGCCCGTCATCCCCCGGATCAGCCACAGCCGGGAGCCGGTGTCGATCAGGTGCTGGATCAGGGCGTAATAGGCGTCGTCAACCTGGGGCTGCCAGCCGGTCCCGTCTCCCCGCGGAGACGTGTCCTGCCCCTGCGGAACCCGAGGGGCGAGCTCGGGCTCGTACCGGTAGAGGTCCGTCGGCGCGATCGGGTTGTGCGGGACGTACTCACACATGAATGCCTCGAACCGATACGCCGGGTACACGACCGCCGAGAACGTGAGCGTCCACGTCACAGTCCAGCCTTCGCCGAGGGGCTCGGTCGCAGCGGGGGCGGTGAGCGCGTACTCGGCCACGGAGGCGGTCACGGCCACAGCCGCGGCCGATACCAGGGATGTCCCGTCCGGCCGCGTGACCGTGATCGTGCCGCTCGCGGGCGCAACCAACGAGCCCGAAGATCCCCAGCGAATGGGACACGACAACGTCTGAGCCTTGCCCCGCTCCAACAGATACGGAACGGGGCGAGACGCGGCGTAGGTGTCGGTCCGCTCGGCCATGTCAGTGCCAGCCCTCGACGAAGTAGAGCTTGGTGGTCACGACGTTGTTCGTTCCGGCGTTCGGCACGCTCCGGCCGTAGAAGGTCGCACCGGATCCCACCCAGCCGGCGCCGCTGTTCGTCGAGTCCTGCGAGGCTGCGGCGGACAGCGTGCCGACGTAGCCGCCCTGAGTCGAGGCGGGGGCGGTCGTGTTGCTCCACACGGGGGCGTAGGTGGTCGCATCTCCGGAGGTCTCGATCAGGCGGAACCGGACCAGCTTCCAGGTGCCGGCCGGAAGCAGGCCCGCCATGTCGATCGAATATTCGGAGGTTGCGGCCAGGTCGGTCTCGGCGACCGTCACGAGGACGGAACGCCGGCCGGCGCTCATGGACTGCGTGTAGGTCTTGACTGCGGCGTAAGCCATGGGTCACCCCGCTACGCAAACGCGAGGGTGCGGATCCGGTATCTGATCTCGTACTTGAGCGGAGAGTCGCCGGCCGCGGCGTACCACTCGCCGGCCGCAACGGCGGCCACGACGGCGGCGTTGGCCACCGGAACCACTTCGAGGGCCGCGTGGACCACGACGTGGTAGTCTGCGGCAGCCGCGCCGATGGTGTCGCCCGCCACCCCATCCACGACGGCGGCACCGCTGCCGTTCGTGTAGTGGGCGCACAGGATGTCGCCGGCACCCGCGGCGTCGTAGGTGGCGGTCCCGTAGTCCAGGAACCAGTGGATCGAATCCACCTCGATGAAGTACCCGGATCCCGGGGTGGCCACGAGAGACACGGGGGTTGCGTGCAGGGTCTTGACCGCCGCGGTGGCGATGGTGCCGATCTTCGTGATCCAGTCGGACATCCAGCCCGCACCCGCGTAGGTGAAGGTCGTCAGGGTGTCGGTCGAGAAGTGGACCGTGGGGACGGTCGGCGTGTCGGTCGGGATCCCGGTCCCGTACCGGATGACGGGATTGGTTTCGCCGACGTTCCGGTGGACGTATCCGGCGATGGTGTAAGCCATTGGAAACTCCTACCCGCCAGCCTTGGCGGGCTTGGTAGACTGCGGGGGGCCGAGGGCCGCCTTGACGACCTCGGCGTTGTGAGTCATGCGGGGGTTGATTCGCGCCTCGGCCTCAAGGTTCGCAAGCTCGCGTTCGGCCGCGAACCGGACCACGTCGGCGATCTGCGGGTCCACCGTTCCGTCCGGAAACATCTTCGCCACGATCTGGCGCCGGAAGTCCGTCTCACCAGCCTTGTCCACGTCCCAGAGTACCTGGGACCCCAGGACGCGGGGCCGCTGCCATACCGAGACGTGGACCGGACCCTTGAACCCAGGGAATCGGGCGACGTACCACGTCCGCGGGTCGTCCGGATCCTCGCCGGGTCCGGGCTCCACGGGCTTGCCGTCCACCTTCGGCACGATGTCGTACCGCCGCGGGTCGACCAGGGTGCGCCCGGACCGCTTGCAGTGTTCCGCGACCGGGCCCTCCCACCGTACCGGATCCTCTGGCTTCCGCTGCGCCGGAACCCCCATGACGCCGGGTACGATACCGAATCGGACCAGGCGCGGGAGGAGCTCGCCGTCGACCAGCTCGACCTCGGATGGTGACACGAGGTAGACGAAGTCGGCGATCGGGGGATGACGCAGGACCGCCGCCGCGCTTGCGGTGCGGGCCCGAGACTGAGCCTGTACGGGTACGGCCATGATGGGAGGGCTCCTCGGTTGGGGTGTCGGTTAGTCCACCGACCGGAGATTCACGCCGCCCGCGGTCTGCAACAGACCGATGCCGACGTACATGTTCCCGACGATGGAGGTGAGGGCGGCCTTGGCGCTGCGCTCGGCCTCGGCGACCACGAAGCCACCGTCCGCGAGCAGGATGCGGCCGAGCTGCGGCTTGGCCCTCATGGACTTCCAGCCGATGCAGTTCATGCCCCACAGCCCGCCGATGTGGTCGGTGCCGTCGGTGGCGATCTTGGTCGAGACGTAGACGTCCACGTTGTCCCACGAGCCCATGTAGGACCCGCCGGTCAGCCTGGACATCTCGACCGCCTGATCCGTCTTGAGGGCCACCGCGCCGCCGAGGCTGTGGAAGTCGGTCTCCCACTCGTTGAACTGCTTCGGGTGCATGAGCGCGACGTAAGGCCCGCCGACCCGTGCCGTGCGGAGCGTCTGCTTCGCGGTCAGCATGGTCGCGTGGGTCATCGTGGCGCCGGAGGTGCCGACGATCGCGGTGATCGTCCCGATGCAGGTGTTGAGCAGGGTGAGCGTGGTGAGGTTCGCGGCAGTGACGAGGGCGTCGGCGAGGGCCACCTCGTCGAGGGCGCCGGTCGCGTCGAGGCTGGACGCGAAGTCGGCCAGGTCGCGATCGAGCGCATACCGAGCCACGGTGATGGTCGGCAGGTCGGTCGTGATGTCCGACGGTGTGACGGCCTCGACCTCGGTCATGACCGAGAACTCGTCATCCGACAGGTTCACGACGGGGATCGCGGCCACCTCGGACCCGGACCCGGCGAAGTCACCGAGATACATCATGGCGGGGTGCGCCAGGACGGAATAGTCGCGGTCGGCGATCGTCTCGATGAACAGGGACGACACGCGGGCGGCGGAAAACAGAGCGGCGCCTTCGCCGCCTGACCACATGAGTTCGGAAGCCATCGGGTACTCCAGGGTAGGGAGAGGGTTGGTCTCGTGCCCTACACTGTTGACGGTCGTGACCCGGGGGCTTCTTTCTGCGTTTTATCACGGATCTGGCTGCCTGTCAAACCGACCAACAGCCCGTGCCTATTTGGGGGGGGCACGACCCATCGCTTCGAGGACTGCATTACGGCCCTTGCCGCGGAGATCGGCGAGATCCACCCCGGGCAATCTTGGGGCACCCGGCCGAGGGGCGGCCGGACCGCGGGCCTTCGTGGTCTGTTGCGCGGCGGGCGTTGGTAGGAGCGCGGCCAGGGTGGGGTGTAGCTCCGGCGCGGGCGCCTTGTCCGGTTCCTTGACGTGAGCCTCCCAGGCCGCGACCTGCCCCTCCCACCATTCGGCGGCGGTCTTGGCGGTCCCGCGCTTGTCCGCGGGCGTGGCCTCCCATCCGGTCCGGATAACGGTCCGGCCGAGGTCGTCCACCCCGCGTCTGGCGAACGCGAGATCCTCGCCGTGCTTCGTTTGCAGCGCGGCAACCTCCGCTGCCATCTTGGCGCGTTCTGCGGCGAGGGCTGCCGTCTGGGCCGCCTGGTATGCTTTGACGTCCACCTGGAGGGCGGCCAGGGCCTCCTCGGCGGCGGCACGGCGCTGGTCCACCTTGAACCACCGCTCGTAGGGGATGGGCTTGCCGGCGAGCGGTTCTCCCTGGGCGTCTTGGTCAGGCGCCGCCTTCGTCAGCCGCGCCAGGGCTGCCTCCACCCTCGCCAGGACTCCCTCGGCCGTCGGTGTCTCCATCCTCGATTCCTCGCCCATTCGAATCCTCCTCGGGAGGCTCCGGCCTCGCTGCCGCGGCCAGTTCCTCCGCGATCTCCTCGTTGTACGAGACCGCATACCGCGCGGTCTCGTCGAAACTACCGGCCCCGTGCCGGTTCGCCAGCATCGCCACGAGCCGCAACACCTCGGCATCGCCGGCCCGCAAGTCGTCGTAATGCCTCATCGCGGCCTGACGCAACGCCTCGGCCTCCTGGGCGAGCGGCTCGCCGCCGGTCTTGGTCAGGTCCACTGGGACCCCGAGATGGGACAGGAGCCCGTTCTCGTAGGTCTGGAGCGACTCGGCCATCGCCTTGGCGTCGAAGGGCGCGTCCCACTGCCAGTGCTCGCCCGGCTTGTCGGGGTCGGTGTCCACCCACCGCAGCACGTCCTCGGCCCCGGTTGCGATTCCGGTGCCCCCGTCCCCCTCGCCACCGGCGTCCATCGCAGAGTCGGACCCGGCGAGAACCATCCCGCGCACGTTCCGGCCCTTGTAACAGGCGTCACGATAACCGGCCCACCACCAGGACCACCCGACGCAGACCCGCAGCGTGCCCTCGACCAGCTCTAGCAACCGGGACAGGTTCGTTGGCCTGCCGTAGACCACGATGGGCGCCCGGGGCTCGCCGTCCGCGGTGCGCCATTCGCCCGGCCAGTTGTCCCCGGTCAGCCCCCCCCCGGGATGTGCGGCCAGCGTCACGTCCTTCCGGCCGACCACGGTTCGGAAAACCGGCGCGTCGGGGTCAGTGAGATCGTACACGTCGGTCACATCCTGCATCCGGCCCTCGACCATGCGCCGCAGGTCGTGCCGGTACACGGACGGCCGGCGGGAGTCGTCCAACCGGTAGTCGAGTGTCAGCGTGTCGGGCGTGATCACGTCCAGCGATGGGAACTCCCCCCTATCGTTCCAGGTCGCCCGCACGCCGCAGTAGTGACATCCGAGGTCATACCGCTCTGCATCGGCGCTGATCTCGGCGAGCGCCACGGGCATCGGCCGGTATCCGGCCTTCGTATACGACCGGATCAAAGGCCGGGATCTCTCGCCGCCGATCATGTCGAGGAGGCCAGCCGGCGCACCAGAGATCCCGGCCGGTCTCGCGTGGGCGGTCCCCAGGGTGGTAACGTACCGGACCAGCGGGTTCCGCGTCAGGTCCAGCGGGCCAATCTTGTCCCACCGGTCCCCCAGCTCTTCCTCGGCCTTCCGCGCGATGTCCTGGGTGTGGGTGGAGTTCAAGATCCGAACCCGCAGGGCGAGCTCCTCCCTATCGCTGCGCTTCCGGTAGCCCGACAGACGTGGTGTGAACATGGGTGGCTTCTATCCGACCCGCGACAACTTGTCAAGGGCCGCGACAGGATGTCAGTACCTCCGGCCCTCCAGCTGGGGCACGACGATGTACCGCTCGGCGTCACATCCGTCCTTTGCTGGCTCGTTTTTCGTCCCCCTCCAGGTCCGATGATCCTCGTCGAGGTCGTGGCATCTGGCCGAAACGGCATACCACTCCGGCCCCCGCAACATGGCCCGGTGGATGATGTCGGCCCCCTCGTACACGGACCGGTCTCGCTTCGCGGGGATGGCGATGTGACGCAACGCCGCTGGGAGCTTTTCGATCCATCCCCGGGTCCGGGTGTCCAGACCGGTGGCCTCGGCGATCGCCTGTTGCAGCCGGAAGTTTGACTTCTTGCCCCCGCGCCAGTCGCCCGCGTGCGCCCGGTCGCCCACCCACTGGTCCACGTCCTCGATCGCGTACCCGTTCCGGCGCAGCATCTCCAGGATCCCCCGGGCGTCGTCTGCCGCCTCGGTCCGGCCGTCCGCCTTGTATTCGTCGGGCACCCAAATCCGGGTGTGGGACCCGGTCCCCCACGCACACGACAGGACGGCCCGCTGTGCCCCCGGCTTGCTGCCGTGGTCAATCCCAATCCCAATCCGGGGTGTCCGCCCGGCACCGGCCCCGCACGCCTTCACGAACCACGCGGGAGGCTCGGTGAGCACCAGGTGAGGACCCCAGGCCGAGTAATAGGCCTCCGTCGTCTTGGGAATCCGGCACCGGCCCATCCTCATGTCCCGCTGGACGGCCGATAGCCCCTCCTCGAACTCTTTGATCTCCTGCCCGGTGGCCCACGGGATCTCGTACAGACCGCCGCGCGGGGTCACGGCATCCAAGTCGAGCTCCACCTGGATCTGGCCGGCCCACGGTCGCGCGGGGTCATCTACGATCTCCCACAGGTATCCAAGGTCAAACGCGGTCCCCATCGTGGGCGTGAACCCCTCGAACATCCGGCCCTGACGGCCGAAAATGCGCGGCCACAGTTCGTTGTGGACGTCCTCGGGTAGCGGCTCGTCGGTGATTACGACCTCACCACGGGGCCCGGCCAGGTTCTCGGCGTTGAACGTTCCGAGGCGCAGCTCCCCACTAGAGCCGGGGCCGCCCACTATGTCGTAAACCTGCAACCGCTGGCCCTTGAGGCCGCCGGCCTCGTACCGGATCGTCTCGCGGAACCAACGCGGGTCCACGAGGTCCCACAGGTACCGAATCGTCGTGCCAAGCTGGCTCCATGTTTTGCCGGCGAGAATGACCGTCCTCGGCCCGGGCCGCTGCCAATAGAGCTCGCCGGCCATCGCCCGGCGTGCGAGTTCGGCGAGGGCCAGAGACTTGCCAATCCCGTTCGCCCCCCAGAACACGGTGAGCCGGTAGGGGGACCCGAACAAAGACCGCTGTGGGTTCGTCCACCGCACCTGCCCAGCGTGACTGCACTGGCGCCAGCGCCCCCGGTAGTCGGTAAGCAGGGACCGCAAGCCTACCCCCGCACGAGACGCAGCGTATCCTCACGAGACAGGCGCGGCTCGCCGCCGACCACGTCAAGCCGGAGGTGATTCCGCCGGCACCACTCGCCGACGTACAGCTCCAGATCGCAGTCGTCGCAGGCGGCAGCGTCGGCCGCGTTCAGTGTGGCCCGCTCGTCTGGACTCATGTCCGCAGGATCGGCGGACCGGCCCGCCTTCCGCTTGCGCTCGTCGGCCGCCGCAACCCCGGCGTCCAGTTGATCGCGGAGAGCCCGAAGCTCGCGCCGGAGCGCTGATAGGGCCTGCCACGATCCCGCCTTCCGCGCCTTGGCGATGTCCCCGCCAAGCGTGGCCATCTGGGCGCGTATCCAGGTCATCCGATCGGCCGTTACATTCTCGGGATCGGTGTTTTTTCGTCGTGCCATATCTTTACCTTCAAGATTTAGAGTCGTGGGGGGGTTTCACGGGGACATTCCTTTGACCTCGATGGACCACCCCGGGGCGGGGGGGGATCTTTTCGCGCTCATGCTGCCGCCCTCCTGTGCTCGCGGACCAAAGCCTGGGCGATGGCGTCAATGCCCGCCTCGTACATGACCGAGGTCCCCTCCCCCGCGTCGAGGTCGCCCGGCAGGTGGACGTGGAGCAGCTCGTGGACCAGGGTGATCTCCATGTCCCGGTCGGTCCAGGTGCACGCGAGGCAGAAGTCGAACGGGTCCAGGAGCTCGATCCGTGCCTGCTTTCCCGCCCGGTTGACGTGAGCCCGGCCGAGGTCGTGGGGCATCTCGTGGTAGCGCTTGACCTCGACCTCGATGTCCCAGTCGAGCAGGCGAAGGATGCGGGTCCACTTGCGGAGTAGGCGCCGGACGTCAGGTCGGGTGG
>JBFYZZ010000120.1:0-31237 GCA_041309225.1 Deltaproteobacteria bacterium
CGGGGCCGACTCGCCCAGGGCGCTCGCCGGCACGCTCTCGCGCGACCCCTACGCCCTCTGCCGGGAGGTGCGCGGCCTCGTGGCCCGCCAGCAGCGCGGACTGGCCCGCACCATCCTGGAGGTCACCCGCGCGCGCTTCCCCGATCACCCCGACCTCGACGAACTGCTGCGCCTGCTGGCCCGACCCTGACGCTCCACCCCCGGTCCGGTCGCCCCGGATCGGCCCGTTCCCTGTGGACGGGCGCCCATCGCCAACGGATGATAGGCGTCCACTCCCCCTGCTCCTCCCTCCCGCGCCTCCCTCCCGCGCCACCATCCATGGACAGCGTCCTCCTCGACCTCCGAGCCCGTCCCACCGCGGATCTCGTCCAGGCCGCCGAGCGCTACGGGATCGAGCGTCCCACGAGCCTCTCCCGCCAGGAACTCGTGTTCAACGTCCTGGTGCACAGCCTCGATCGCGGGGCCATGTTCCGGGGCGAGGGCGTCCTCGAGACCCTCCCCGACGGCTTCGGCTTCCTGCGCACCCCCTCGGCCTCCTACCTGCCCGGTGCCGACGACATCTACGTCTCCCCCTCCCAGATCCGCCGGTTCCACCTGCGCACGGGCGACGTCGTGGAGGGGCGCGTCCGCTCCCCCAAGGAAACCGAGCGGTACCTCGCCCTCTACAAGGTGGAGGCGGTCAACGGCGTCGACCCCGAGGCCCGCCCCCGTCCCCTCGTGTTCGAGCACCTGCCCGCCCTCCCCGCCGATCGACCCCTCCGGGTCGGCCTGGGCGGACCGGCGGGGCGCCTGCTCGATCGCTACGCTCCCCTGGCCCTCGGCGACCGCGCACTCGTGCTGGCGCCCCCGCGCGCCGGGGCCACTTCCCTGCTCGCGGAGCTGGCCCAGGGGGCGCGGTCGCACCACCCCGATGCCGTGATCACCCTCCTCCTCGTCGCCGCCCGTCCCGAGGAGGTCGCGGAGGTCCGGGAGGCCGCGGGCTGCGAGGTGGTGGCCACCACCTTCGACGAGGACGCCTCCCGCCACGTCCAGGCCGCCGACATCGCCGTGGAGCGCGCGCGACGTGACGCCGAGGCGGGTCGTTCGGTGGTCCTCCTCCTCGACTCCCTCACCTCCCTCGCCAGGGCCTCCGGGGAGGTGGCCGGCGATCTCGGCCACGCCCTGGGTCCGGCCGCACTCACCCGGCCCAGGCGATTCCTGGCCACCGGCCGGCGCCTCGAGGGCGCGGGCTCCGTCACCGTGGTGGCGGTGGTCCTGACGGGCACGGGCAGCCGTGCCGACGACGCCGTGGCCGAGGCCGTGCGCCCCACGGCCGGGACCGAGATCGTGCTCTGCGACGCCCTGGCCCGGGTCGGCGTGTTCCCCGCGATCGACCTCCTCCACTCCTCCTCGACCCGCCTCCGGCGCTTCCTCGACCCGGCCGCCGCCGCGGCCGTCGCATCGGCCCGGGCCTCCCTGCCTGCCGATCCGCTCTCGGCCCTGGAGGCCGCCCTGGGTGCACCGGACCGGACCGGCCCTTGACAACGGCCCCGGGATCGGCAAAGAGGTGGGGTCCCCACGCATCCTGCGCCGATGCCGGCGCCCGTGCGCCCGGAGCCGCCATGAAGAAGGGCATCCATCCCGAGTACGTCGATTGCACCATCACCTGCGTGTGCGGCAACACCTTCCACACGCGCTCGCTCCAGCCCGAGCTCAAGATCGAGATCTGCTCCGAGTGCCACCCGTTCTTCACGGGCAAGCAGAAGATCATCGATACCGCGGGCCGCGTGGAGCGGTTCATGCGCAAGTGGGGCATCCGGTCCGAGGAGAAGGGCGCCTAGCCGGTCTGCGGGGAACCATCCGTGGACGCGAGCCGTCCCTACATCGGCGGGCAGGCGGTCATCGAGGGCGTGTTCCTCCGCGCACCGCGCTCCGTCGCGGTGGCGGTACGTGCGCCCGACGGCTCCATCCGCGTCCGTACGGATCCCTGGACGCCGCTCTACCAGCGGCTCCGGTTCGCCCGGTGGCCCTTCCTGCGCGGCATCTTCCTGTTGTGGGAGTCGCTCCGGCTGGGGTGGTCGGCCCTCTCGTGGTCTGGGGAGCAGGCGGCCCCCGCCGGCGAGGGCTCCCACGGATCGGACCGCCGACCCTCGGCCGGCGAGAAGGCCGCGCTGGGGGGCACCCTCGTCGTGTCCCTGCTGCTCGGCCTCGCCATCTTCGTGGCCCTGCCCCACCTCGTCACCGACTGGGGAGGGCGCCTCGCCGGGATCCCGCTCGACGTGGAGGGCCCGGCCTTCCACGTGGTCGACGGCGTCGTCAAGCTCGCGGTCTTCCTGGGCTACATCGCGCTCATCCGCCGCAGCCGCGACATCCGCCGCGTGTTCGAGTACCACGGCGCGGAGCACAAGACGATCTACGCCTGGGAGGAGGGCCTTCCCCTCACGGTCGAGGCCGTGCGGAGCCGGTCCCGCTTCCATCCGCGCTGCGGCACGTCGTTCCTCCTGGTGGTGGTGGCCATCTCCATCCTGGTGTTCGCGGCCGTGTTCCCCCTCCTCCCGAGCATCGGGATCGAGCCGCGGATCCTGCGCAATCTGGCGCAGGTGGGGGTGAAGCTCCCGCTCCTGCTTCCGGTGGCGTCGATCTCGTACGAGATCCTCCGGCTGTCGAGCCGGTACTACCACCTCGCTCCGGCCCGCTGGCTGGCGGCGCCCGGTCTCGCCCTGCAGCGGCTCACCACCGGTGAGCCCGACGACGCCCAGATCGAGGTGGCCCTCGCCGCGCTCCACGCGACGCTCGCGGCTGAGGAGGCCCACGCGGACTCCGCCCTGGGCCTCGAGGGCGAGGCCTTCCCGACCGGCGCCGCGGCCGTCGTGCGTTAACCCTCCGTAGAGCGTCCCATCCGGGGAGTCCGCCGTGTTCGAGCGTCTCGACGAGGTCCAGCCGCGCATCGACGAGATCGAGGGCCTGCTGTCCAGCCCCGAGGTCGCACGGGATCGCCGGCGGGCCGCGATGCTGGGGAAGGAACTCACCCGGCTGCGCCCCCTGGCAGCGGCCTACGGCGAGTGGAAGGCGGCCTCCCGGGCTCTCGAGGAGGCCCGGATCCTCCAGGACGATCCCGAGATGCACGAGCTCGCCCGCGAGGAGATCGCCGCGCTTGATGGGAGGATCCCCTCCCTGGTGGAGGAAATCCGGCGCCTCCTCCTGCCCCCGGATCCCTACGAGGGCCGCGACGTCATCCTGGAGATCCGGGCGGGCACCGGAGGCGACGAGGCCGCCCTGTTCGCCGGGGACCTGTTCCGCATGTACGGCCATTACTGCGAGGCCCATCGCTGGCCCATGGAGGTGTTCTCGCTCCACGAGGTGTTCGTGGGCGGCGCCGGAGGACGCGCCTCCACCGGCTACAAGGAGATCCTCTGTCGGATCTCGGGGGAGACCGCGTACGCCCACCTGCGCTTCGAGAGCGGCGTCCACCGCGTGCAGCGCGTCCCCGTCACCGAGGCCCAGGGTCGGATCCACACCTCCGCCGCCACCGTGGCGGTCCTGCCCGAGGCCGAGGAGGTCGAGGTCCACCTGGATCCGGCCGAGCTCCGCATCGACGTGATGCGGGCCGGGGGCCCCGGGGGGCAATCGGTCAACACGACGGATTCGGCCGTCCGCGTCACGCACCTCCCCACGGGGCTGGTGGTCGTGTGCCAGGACGAGAAGTCGCAGCACAAGAACAAGGCTCGGGCGCTCCAGGTGCTGGCCGCACGCCTCCTGCAGATCGAGCGGGACCGGCAGATGGCCGAGGAGGCGGCCACCCGCCGGGCCCAGGTTGGGACCGGCGACCGATCCGAGCGCATCCGGACCTACAACTTCCCCCAGAATCGCGTCACGGATCACCGCGTCAACCTCACGATCTACCAGCTCGACCAGTTCTTGGAGGGTCACCTCGACGAGATCGTGACCGCCCTCCAGGCGTGGCACCAGGCCGAGCTGCTCCAGGCCCAGGACCTGGACGGCGAGCCGACCTAGGCGCGCCCTTGCGCACGCTCGGCGAGGTCCTCCTCCTCTCCTCCCGGTTCCTCGGGGACCACGGCGTCCCCTCCCCCCGTCTCGACGCCGAACTGCTCGTGGGCCATGCCTTGGGCCTGCAGCGGATCCAGGTCTACCTGCAGCACGAACGCCCGCTTTCAGAGGAGGAACTGGCCACCGTCCGGACCCTGCTGCAGCGCCGGGCCGCCCGCGAGCCGGTGGCCCACATCACCGGCCACCGGGAGTTCCACGGCCTCGGGTTCCGGGTCCGTCCGGGCCTGCTCGTCCCCCGCCCCGACACCGAGACCCTCGTCGACGCCGTGCTCGCCGAGATCCCGACCGACCGCACGGAGCCGCTGTACCTGGTGGACGTCGGCTGCGGGACCGGCTGCGTGGGCGTCACGCTCGCCGTCCGGCGCCGCTGCGTGCGGGTCTGGGCCGTGGACGTCTCCGCCGACGCGCTCGCCTGCACAGGCGACAACGCCCGGGACCACGGGGTCAAGGAGCGCACGGCGCTCCTCACCGGCGATCTCCTCTCTCCCGTTCCGCCGGGCCGTCCCGTGGACCTCGTGGTGTCCAACCCCCCCTACGTCCCGTCCGGCACCATCGCCGCGCTCGAACCTGAGATCTCGCGTTGGGAGGATCGCCGGGCGCTCGACGGGGGACCGGACGGGCTCGACGTGATCCGCCGCCTCCTGGCCCTCGCCGCCCAGCGCGCCCGGGTCGGGGCGTTCGTCGAGATCGGGCACGACCAGGGGCCGACGGTGCTCGGGATCGCCCGGGAGGCCGGCTTCGCCTCGACCTCCCTGCTCCGGGACCTGGCCGGTTGCGAGCGCGTGCTGCGGGCGTGGCGATAGCGGGAGTCCGCCATCGGCCGGATCCGGGAGCCAGGGATGCGAGTCGTGGTGGTCAGTGGCCGACGGCCTCGTCCACGAGCACGACGTGAACCCGACCGGGCCGCAGCTCACGCTGGAAGAGCAGGATCTGGCTGGGGAAGGTGCGGAACTCGGAACCCAGGCCGTACGCCTTGCGGGCCCGGTCGCTCTCGACCTCGATCAGGTGATCGTGGAGGCGCTCCATGGCGGCGTCGAGGTCCTTCACGATCTTCTGGCTCCCGACCACCCAGATGACCGTCCCGGCCCCGTAGGTGTACGCCGGAAGCTGGCTTCCGGTGAACGAAGCGACCAGGACCGTGCCATTCTCGGTGACGGCATGGACACTGCCCACCGCCACGTCCGGCCCGGCGCCGAGCTTGCGCATCTCGCGCCCCTGGGCTTGGGGATCCATGCGCCCGAACGCGGCGCGCATGGACTGGTAGCGCCCCGATCCGTTCAGCTCCGCCGGAAGATCGAGGGTGTCGAGCGTGACGGAGGTCATGGTGAGCACCTCGGCTCCGGGCGGGACCAGTTCGAGCACCCGCGCGCGGGCGTCCGCGGTGGTGCGCACGCGGTGGACCTCGAAGCCGTTGGCCGAGAGCGCAACGGCCGTGTGCGCGAGTGTCTGTTCGTCGGATCGCTTCGTCCAGTCGTTCATCTCCCATCCTCCCGGCCTCCGGTGGCCCGCGGTAGCGTGCGTACCCCAGGATGCATCACCGTGACGGGTGTCACCGGTGGGTTCACACCGTGGCGATGTGCTCGACGCCCGCCCGCGGCACCCGCCGGAGGGCGGTGGCCTTCACGATCTCCGATAGCACCACGGCGCCCGAGAGCATCTCACGGATCTCCCCCCAGTCCTCGGAACGCGCGACCTTCCGCAGGAGGAGCTCGGGCCTCAGGTAGAAGGAGACGTAGGCACGGGTGCGGTAGCGCCGCAACTGCTCGGCGGTGAACGTCTCGGTCTCGAGCTGGGGGATGGGACCGCCGCCCCGGAGGGTGTAGTCGCGCCACGGATCGCCCTGGACGTAGCCCCTCTCCCGCGCGATCCGGTAGAGGTCCGTCGCCGGGAGGATGGTGGCCACCGAGAACGACGCCCAGTCGAGGCCCAGGCTGCACGCGAAGCGGATGGTCTCCTCGATGTCGTGCGGGGTGGCGTCGGGGTAGCCGATCATGAAGTAGCCGCGAGTCTCGATGCCCGCCTCGCGGGCCTGGCGGAAGGCCTGCTCCACCTGGTCTCGCGTGATCTGCTTGTTCATGATCTTGAGGAGGCGGTCGGTGCCAGCCTCCACGCCCATGTGGATGGAGCGGAGCCCCGCACGCTTGAGGGCCCGCAGCATTTCGGCGTCGACGGTGTCCACACGGGCGCGGATGTTGAAGACGACCCTGAGGCCCCGCCTCAGGACCTCCTCGGAGAAGCGCATCATCCGCGCCTTCCCGATGGTGAAGGTCTCGTCGAACATGACGATCTCCCGAACCCCGAAGCGGCGTTCGAGCCACGCCATCTCCTCGACCACGTGCTCGGGAGAGCGGAAGCGCATCCTCTCGGAGTAGACCTGCGAGCAGTAGCCGCAGTGCCAGGGACACCCGCGGCTGGTGACCATGGTGGCCATGGGCTCGAGCACCGTGAGGCAGTGATACCGGTCCATGGGCATCAGGTCGAAGGCCGTGAACGGGTACCGATCGAGATCGCGGATCCAGGGACGGGGCGGGTTGTGCACCACCTCGCCGTCGGGTCGCCGCGCCACGGTGCCGGGCACGTCCCAGGGCTCGCCGCCGTGCTCGATCCGATCGCAGATCTCGAGGAGGGTCTCCTCCCCGTCGCCCGCGACCGCGATGTCGAAGCAGTGCCAGGTGAGCGTCTCCTCCGGGTAGATGGACATATGGGGGCCGCCCACCACCACGAGGGCCTTCGGAGCGGCCCGGCGGACCATCCGGGCCACCTGGATCACCGCCGGCCAGCCGAGGGTCTTGCAGGTAAGCCCCACCACCTGAGGATCGAAGTCCCGGACCCGTCCCTCGGCGTCCGCCACGAGCAGGTTCTCGGCGTGCAGGTCGAGGACGCCGACCGGGTAGTGTTCCCGGCGCAGGAGTGCGGCGAGGGCGCCCAGGGCCAGGCTGGGGAAGATGCCCATCTTCTCGGCCGCCTTCTGGGACATGGGCTGCTGGTCCGCGGCCTCGTGGTACTTCACGAAGAGCACCCGGGTGCGCCTGGAGCCGTCGCGCGAGGCGGACGGGCGGCGCGTGGGGACGGGATCGGGACGGGGCATCGGGGTCCGTGGATCGACACGCGGCTTGCGCGTGACGGGCAAGTGTAGCACCATCGCCGGGCGGTCCGCTGCCCGCATCCCGGAGCCCCTTGTCCCCACCCCCGCGCCACGTCCTCGTCGGGTCGGCCTGCCTCCTCGTGGCCTGCACGGGCGGGCCCCCCGCCGCCCTCGAGTCCGCGGACAGCGCCGTCGTGGCCCTGCCGGCCGACGTGGGCACGCTCCTGCCGCTGCTCTCCCGCTCCGCCTCGGAGGACTGGGTCCTCGACACATTCGCCTGGCCCCTGCTCCGCTCCGGGTTCGACTGCGCGCCGATCTGGACGCCCGGGGTCGCGGTGTCCTGGACGGTGGCCCCGGACGGCCGTTCGGTGCGCCTCTCGCTCCGACCCGGGCTCACCTGGGAGGACGGCGCCCCGGTCACCGCACGGGACGTGGCCTTCTCCTTCGATCTCGCGACGGACCCCGCGGTGGGGAGCCGCCTGGCCGGTCGCCTGCAGGGGCTGGATCCGGTCGCCCGCCCCCTCGTGCTGGGCGATCTCGACGTGGAGTTCCGCTTCCTCGCCCCCCGGACGGCGGACGCCGCCCTGGCCGTCCTCGCGTCGGTGCCGGTCCTTCCCCGCCACGTGCTGGCCGGCGCCAATCGGGCCGCGCTCGAGCACCACTTCGCGAACGAACGGCCGCTCCTGTGCGGCCCCTGGTCGGTGGCACGCTGGACCCGCGGTGACGCCCTCGTGCTCGAGCCCAACGATCGCTACACCGGGCCGACTGAGGACACGCCCCGCCTGACCGGGGTCACGTTCCGGGTCCTGCCCGATCGCGACACCCGGATCCGGGAGCTCGAGGCCGGAGGCGTGGACGTGGTGCGCGATCTCCTCGTGTCGGACGCCGACGAGCTCGCGCGCTCCCACCCCGAGATCGCACTCCGGCGCCGCGGCTGGCGCACCCTCGAGTTCGTCGGCTGGAACCTGGCCCATCCGCTGTTTGGCGATCCGATCGTCCGGCGAGCCCTCGCGGCCGCGGTGGATCGCGATCGGCTGATCGCCGAGGTCCTTACGTCGGAGGTCACCGGGGAGCGCTACGGCCGGCCGGCCGTGGGTCCGATCTCCCCCTCGCTCTGCACCCTCCACGCCGACGGGCTCTCGCCCGTCCCGTTCGATCCCACAGCCGCCCGGGCGGGCCTCGAGGCGGCCGGTTGGACCCGCCCGGAGGCGCAGGGCGTGCTCGAGCGCCGGGGCCGTCCCTTCCGCTTCCACCTCCTCCTGCCCACGGGTACGCCCCGGCGCGATGCGGCGGCCGCCCGCTTGCAGGCCGACCTCGCGACCGTGGGGGTGGACGTGGTGCTGGAGCCCGTGCCCGCCGCCGTCTTCCAGGCCCGCCTCAAGGAGGGCGACTTCGACGCCTTCCTGGGAGCCTGGGCTGCCTCGCTCGAGCCCGATCTCGCCGACACCTGGCACTCGGGTCCGGATCGCACCTTCAACTTCATCGGCTACGCGAACCCCGAGGTGGACGCCATCCTCGACGCCGTGCCCTCCGAGCCGGATCCCGCCCGGGCAGCCGCGGCCTGGCAGCGGTTCCAGGTCGTCGTCCACGAGGACCAGCCCTACGCGTTCCTCTACTGGGCCGACGAGATCGTCGCTGTCCACGAGCGATTTCGGGACGTCCGGGTGGACGTGGACGACCCCTGGGGCGACCTCGAGCGCTGGTGGGTCCCCCCCGAGGAGGTCCGGCGCCGTTCCGGAGACGACGTGACGCCGTGACCGGTTCGGTGGGGCTCCGTGATAGGAGGGCCCGCCATCCGAGCCCCGGAGTCCCCCGTGACCGAGCCCTCCTACCGTTCCGTGGTCGAGATGCTCCGCTCCCGCATCCGGTCCACGCCCGACGCTCGGGCGATCCTCCACCGGACCGAGGCGGGCTGGGGCCATCTCACCTGGCGCGAGGTGGGCCGGCGGGTGCGCGTCCAGGCCTGCGGCCTCAAGGCGATGGGTGTCGGGGACGCCGACCGCATCGCCATCCTGTCCTCCACCCGGCCCGAGTGGGTGCTGGCCGACATGGCCATCCTCACCGCCGGTGCCGCCACGACCACGATCTACCCGTCCAACACCGCCGCGGAGTGCGCCTACATCCTCAACGACTCCAACACGGTCGTGCTCTTCGCCGAGAACGAGGAACTGGCCCGCAAGGTGCTGTCGATGCGCGCACAGATCCCCGAGCTCCGCCGGATTGTCCTCTTTGGCGGCCAGGTGCCCGGCGAGGATTTCGTGGTCTCGCTCGAGGACCTCGAGCGAAGCGGCGCCGAGTGGGACCGTACCCATCCCGGGGAGATCGACCGCATCGGCGACGCGGTCGGTCCCGACTGGGTGGCCACGCTCATCTACACCTCGGGCACCACCGGAAAGCCCAAGGGGGTCATCCTCACCCACGACGCCTGGGTCTACGAGGGCGAGGGCATGGAGGGGACCGAGATCCTCGAATCCAGCGACATCCAGTACCTCTTCCTCCCGCTGGCCCACTCCTTCGCCAAGGTACTCGAAATCGCCTTCATCCACCTCGGCATCCCCACCGTGGTGGACGGCGACATCGACACGCTCATCGACAACCTCTCCTCCTCCCGTCCCACCTTCATGGGTGCCGTGCCCCGCATCTTCGAGAAGGTCTACAACAAGGCCGTGGCCAACGCGCGGGAGGGGGGCCGCCTCCAGTGGACGGTGTTCCAGTGGGCCCTGGACGTGGGCCGGCAGGTGAGCGTCCTCCGGCAGCGAGGCCAGGAGCCCACCGGTCTCCTCGCGGCCCGGTACCGGGTCGCCGATCGCCTGGTGTTCTCCAAGCTGCGAGCCCGCTTCGGGGGCCGGATCCGCTTCTTCGTCTCGGGCGGTGCACCGCTCTCGAGGGAGATCGCCGAGTTCTTCCACGCCGCGGGCCTGGTGGTCCTCGAGGGCTACGGCCTCACCGAGACCAGCGCGGCCAGCTTCGTGAACCGCATGTCCAGGTTCAAGTTCGGCACCGTGGGCCCCCCCCTCCCGGGCACCCAGGTCCGCATCGACACCGACGGCGAGATCCTCATCCGGGGACGCGGCGTGATGCGGAGCTACCACGGGCTCCCCGAGGAGACCGCCGCGATGTTCACGGAGGACGGCTTCCTGCGCACGGGGGACGTGGGCCGCCTCGACGAGGACGGGTTCCTCTCCATCACGGACCGGAAGAAGGACATCATCGTGACGGCGGGTGGCAAGAACGTTGCCCCCCAGAACATCGAGAACCTGCTCCGGGCCCGCTGCCCGTTCGTCTCCCAGGTCGTGGTGCACGGCGATCGCCGCAACTTCTGCACCGCCATCCTGACCATCCAGGAGGAGGCCACCGCGCGGTGGGCGCGCGAGCACGGCGTGCCCTTCACCGACTATGCGTCCCTGGCCGCCAGGCCCGAGGTGCGGGCCCTCGTCCAGCAGTGCGTGGACGCGGTGAACCGGGAGCTCGCCTCGTACGAGTCGATCAAGAAGTTCGCCATCCTGGACCGCGACTTCTCCCAGGAGAACGGGGAGCTCACCCCCAAGATGAACATCCGGCGCCGGGAGGTGGAGCAGCGCCACCGGGATCTCCTCGACTCCTTCTACACCGGCACCATCGAGCGCCTGTGACCGGAGGCCGCATGGCCGGAAGGACCCGTTTCGCCTCTCCGGAAGCGCACATGGCCGAGGTCCTGCACTGCCTCGGGCTGGACGCGGATCCCGAGGCCGCCCAGGCCCCTGCCCGCTTCGTGGAGTTCCTGGCGGGCCTCGCCCCCGGCCGGCCCGCCCCCGAGCTCGAGCTCCTCGCCACCACCTCCACGGATCCGCTCGTGCTGCGCGGCATTCCCTTCCACAGCCTGTGTGCCCACCACCTCGTGCCCTTCCACGGCACGGCCACAGTGGTGGTCCGGCCCGCGGGGCGGATCGCGGGCCTCGGGGGCATGGTCCGCCTCCTCCACCACCACGCCCTGCGCACCCAGCTCCAGGAGCGCCTGGGCGCGGAGCTGGCGGCCGACCTCCGGGCCCGCCTCTCGGCCGCGTGTGTGGGTGTGCGGCTGGTGGCCCGCCACCTCTGCCTCGAGATGCGGGGGGCCCGGAGCCGGGCCGAGCTGGAGACGGTCGCCTGGTCCGGAGAGCCCGACGAACTGCTGCACAGGCTCCTCATCCCCGGGTAGACTGCGGCCCGGAGGCTCGCCCGTGCGCCCGCTGCTCCTCGTCGGCCTGCTCACCGCCTGCCTGCTCGACACCGACGTGGGAGACGACACCGGTCCCGTGGAGATGGGCGATGCGGTGCGCATCCTGTGGCCGTCCGACGGGGACGTGGCCGACAACCCGGTGACCTTCCGGTACGCCACCACCGGGGAGGCCGTCACGGTCGCCTTCTCCTGCGACGGCTGGGACCTCCAGGAGGCACCCCTCGCGGTGGCGCCTGGCGAGCACACGTTCACCTACGACTTCCTGGGCGTCAACTTCGCCCGCACCGTGGTGCTCGAGGGCTTCGACGTCGCGGGCGGCCTCGTCGCGCGCGACACCGTGCGTTTCATCCCCGACGAGGGCTGGCTCCCGCCGGAGCCGGGCTTCAACGGCTTCGTGATCGGGGCCATCAACGACACCTCGCTGTACCCCAAGGACGGCACCTTCCCCTACTGCTGGTCGTACACCGGCGAGGCCTGCGGCGAGGCGTGGGGCATGATCTGGGGCGGATCCTACCTGGGCGAGGACCTCTTCCCCGGCGGCGGCGACTGCTTCTGCTCGGGCCATACGCTCGAGGTCTTCCTCGACGCCTACCTCCGGTGGCAGGCCGCCCACGACGCCCCCACCGGCGATCCCTTCGGCGCCCTCACGGTCGACGACGTGGATCTCGGTGTCTTCTACCAGTGGTGGCAGGGGTTCGGCGCCGGCAGCTACGCCAGCGCGGCCGATGCGTTCGAGGAGGTCGGTATCGGCGTGCGGTTGCGCGAGGACGAGTGGCCCTCGGCCGTCCCCGGCGACTTCGTGAACCTCTCCCGCTCCACGGGCAGCGGGCACTCGGTGATCTTCATCGACTGGGAGTGGTGGGGCGACGAGATCGTGGGTTTGAGGTACTACGGGTGCAACGGCTCGGGGGAATCCCATCCGCTCCCGGACGACCCCGACATCCAGGTCGACCTCTCCGGTCCCTCCTTCCGGACCGAGTGGTTCGAGGGCCACGGCGGATCGGTGCTCCCCGAGTTTCTCTTCGTCGGACACCCCTGGGATCCGGCCGACCTGTAGCCCGGGCCGCTAGTCCACGGTGACGGTGCCGGTGACGATGTCGACGTACGCGTGCCCCTCGGCCGATGAGAACGCGTACCGGGCGTCCACCGGGGGCCAGAGCGGCGTGTTGACGGCCACCGCCCAGAAGCGCGTGGGATGACCCGCCTCGGCCACGAGACCGATGGCTGCCTCCAGGTCCAGGGTCCGGGGGATCGGCTCGTCCATGACACCGTAGTAGGGATCCTCGTGGTAGATCGGCTGCACGAACCCACCGGCGGCCGTCCAGCGGATCTCGATGCTCCCGGCCTTCGAGCCGTCGTTCGCGAGGAGGACCAGCATCCAGTCGTCGAAGTCGGCGGCGTGGGTGGGCCCGAAGCCCCCACTCTCCGAGGTGAGGGCGGCCGCGTCCACGAGCTGGGCATGGGGCCAGGTCGCCCACGCGAGGTCCTCGGCCGCGGCCATCAGGGCAAGCAGGTCGCCGGGCTCGAGGTGGTCGCCCGTGTCGGCCGGCGCGGTGTCGTCCGGCCCCGGGCCGGTGTCGGTGGGATCCGAGGTGCAGCCGGCGAGCACGAGGAGGAACAGATGCGCTTGCATGGGATCTCCGGTGGAGGATCCGTCCGTGCTCGCTGCGTTCCTTCACCCCCAGCCTGGACGGAGTCCACCCCCACCGTCAAGTGGGATCCCGTGGAGTGGACCCACTCCAGGGGGGCCTGGTGAAGGGAGCGGGGTGGCGCGGTGGGCGATCCGGGCTTCGGAGTCGCTCTCGATCTCGCTCTCGGCTTCGATCTCGGGCTCGGGCTCGGGGTCGGCGCCCACGGCGGTCCAGAGGCGGGGTAGGCGCTGGGGAGGGGAGGATCGAGGACTGGAGACGGATCCCGGGCAAGCGGGTGGGGGTCGGGCTGGGGTGGGGTGGAACGGATCGGGTCAGGCGCGGGCTTCGAAGAGGGCGAGTTGTCGGGTTGGGGGGTCGGGTCTGCGGAGCCAGTGGAGGAGGCGGAGGAGCGGGCGGGCGTCGAGGAGGGCTGCACGGATGCCGTCGGCAAGGGCGTAGCCCCAGAACTGGCCTTTGGTAAGGGGTCCTCGAAGGCGTCCTGCGTTGGCCTCCAGGTGGCGCAGGAGGGGTTCGGCGGAGGGGAGGCGTGCGAGGTCGGATAGAAAGGCGGCGACATGCATGGTGGGGCACTCCTTTTTGGGCTTTGCAATCACAGATTGTGAGACCCCACCTCTGCCTGGCAAGGGCAGGCACGACGGATCCAGGATCCAGGATCGTTTTCGCCGGTTCCTGCCCTTCGTGGCGGGAAAGGTACGCAGCGCATCGTATGTGGAGCAGGGCCGGGAGCATCCGCACGCCGTGCGCGCCAGCATGGCGCCCACGCGGCGCAGCGCCACCTGCTGCGCCTCCCCGATGTTGAGCACCACCGAGCGCGACGCCCGGACGGCCTGGTCGCGCAGATCCGCAATGCCGGGCGCGAAGCGGGAGGTGGCGATGAAGCGCGCCACATCGAGCGCGAGCCGGTAGACGTCGAGATCGAGCCCGAGCCCGAGATCGAGCCCCAACCCCTACTGTTCGTCAGTTCGCCCCGTTCCTGGTGCTATTTCAATCCGAAATGGGGTAACGCCTGACGTCCCCTTTGGCGTTGCCGCACTCCTGGAGGTGCAGGGCCGGAGGGTGGCGTGGCCGGGCCGCGGGCGGACGCTGGGCGATCGGGGATCGGGGCTCGCGGGTCCGACGGGTCGGCTCGACGTCGGTCCTGGCCTCGATCCCGGGCGCGAACTCGGGCTCGAACTCGGCCAGCGTCTCGCAACAATTCTATGGACCGCGGTCGTTGAAGCGGAGTGCGCTTCTCCCCCGCGGCCGGGTACTGGAGAGGGTGCAAACAGCCCACCAACGCCCGGAAAGGGCAAAGGAGAAGCGCATGAGCAGGAGAACACGTCAGTGCGTTCCGGTCCAGTCGGACATCGTGGTCGTGGGGATCGACGTGGCGAAGGAGGAGCAGACGGCGGTCGCGGTGTCGGGCGCGGAGCAGGAGGCGAAGCCGTTGAAGTTCGGCTTCCACCAGGAGGGGTTCGAGAAGCTGGTTCGGTACGCCTCGGAGGCGGTGAGGAGGAGGGAGGCCAGGAGGTTCGTGGCCGCGATGGAGCCGACCGGGCACTACGGTCTGCCCCTGGCGACGTGGCTGGAGGAGCGTGGGGTGGAGGTGTGGTCGGTGCAGCCGCTGCACACGAGCCGGGCGAAGGAGCTGTTCGACGGGACGCGGAGGAAGACGGACGCGAAGGACGCGCGGGTGATCGCGGACCTGTGCCGGCGGGGTCGATCAGTACGGTATCCGGTGGCGCGGGGTCCGTTCGCGGAGCTGAAGGTGCTGTGCCGGCAGCGGGAGCAGTGGGTGAAGCGGCGCAGCCAGGTGGTGAACCGGCTGCACCGGCACCTGGACGTGGTGTTCCCGGAGCTGCGGCGCATCTTCTCCGACCTGGAGGGGCGGACGAGCGTATGGGTGCTGCAGAACGCGCCCACACCGTCGGACGTTCTGGCGCTCGGGGACGAGAAGCTCTGGGAGGCGTTCCGGCGGGTCGGTCGGGGCCAGGCCTGCCGGGAACGGCTGGAGAAGTTGGAGGCGGCCGCCCGGACCTCCGTGGGCATCCGGGAGGGACTGGAGGGGCACCGGCTGGCGATCCGGCAACTGCTGGACGAGCTGAAGTGGGTGAACGCCCGGAAGGGAGAGGTGGAACGGATGATCTTCGAGCGGTTCGCGGAGGTTCCCTACGCGGGGCGTCTCGTGTCCCTGCCCCGGCTGGGGCGGATCACCGCGGCCACCCTGCTCGGGGAGTTCGGGGACCTGCGCAGCTACTCGCACCCGCGCCAGCTCATCAAGATGGCGGGGCTGGACCTGGTGGAGCACTCCTCGGGCGAGCGGAAGGGCCGCCGCTACATCAGCCGGCGGGGCCGGCGCTATGCGCGCCAGTTGCTGTACATGGCGGCGCTGCGCCTGGGTGGCAGGGGAGGTGCTCTCGAGGTCCCGCGGACCCGGATGGTCGAGGGCCCGAAGAAGGTCAAGCCCGTGAAGGCCGCAGTGGCGAACATGTGCCGCCTGCTGCGCATCCTGCACGCCATCGCCCGCGACGGTGTGGGCTTCGAAGCCGGCAGGTACGGCGATCCGTCCACGAAGGAGGCTGCGTAGGATGCCCGGACGGGCGGCCAGCCGGTGCCTGCCGGGTGGAAGGTCCCCTGGGAACCGGGAGGGAAGCTGATGGGAGTTGGAGGCGCCCCCCGGGCGACCTCGATCGCAACAATAAGCTCCCTCCCGGTTCCCCCTCTGCCCGGATCCAGAATGTCGAGGGCCACCTTGGCGTGGACCCTGCACGCATGACGTTGCGGCCTGGGGGTCCCCAGGAGGCACCTGAACAGCCGGCAGGCACCTGGCGCCGTCCCGTCCACGAACCACACACCATGATCCGCCTACCCCCTCCCACCCCACACCTCGGGGGGTGGGGAGGGGGAGGTGTCCCCCTCCCCAGCACCCCATCCCCTCTTGACACAGAGGGGCTGACATGACTCCCCGAGTGAGCCGTCACCTGCCCAGTTGCGAGACGCTCGGGTCCCCCTGCACCACGACCCCTTCCGCTCGGCGGTTCGAACCGTTCCAGGCCCTCTCCCGACCCGAAATGGGGTAACGCCTGGGAGGGGACGAGGGCCGCCTCCCCCAGCCGGGACGGGCTATCGGGCGCGCGGCCCGAGCAGCGCGCGGAGGCCGTCGAGGCGGGCCTGGACCTCCTCGGTGGAGAGCGAGGCGTGCCGGTCGGGGAGCATCCGCCGGGCCGAGCACTCGAATACGGCGAGCATCTCCATGTACTCGAGCATGCGGGTGTCGCGGCTGGGGACCACGTCGGCGAGGGCGGCGTCGAGATCGGCCTGGGAGAGGGCCTCGCGGTCCTGGCTCCCGGCGAGGCGGCCCGCGGCGAGCAGCAGGGCCTCCAGCTCGGCGCTGGAGTAGCCCGCGGTGGCGGTGGCCATGGCCTCGAGCGAGACACCGGGTTCGAGGACGGTGCGGCTCCGCCTGAAGAGGGCCTCGAGGACGGAGCGGCGCTCGTCGGCGCTCTCGGGGAAGAAGAAGGGGATCTTCACGTCGAAGCGGCCGGGGCGCTTCAAGTCGGTGTCGAGCTTGTCCGGCCGGTTGGTCATCATGAGCGTGACCACGCGGCCCCGGTGAGAGGTGTCGCTCATGAACTCCTTGAGGCGCGCGACCACGCGGCTCGAGGTGCCGCCGTCGCTCTCGCCGCTCGCGGACAGGCTCCGGTCGGCCTCGTCGATGATGAGCAGGACGTACCCCAGGGCGTGGACCACGTGGAGGATGCGCTCCAGGTTGCCCTCGGTGCTCCCGACCCACTTCTCCCGGAAGTTCTTGAACTTGAGACAGGTGAGGCCCGACTCCCTGGCGAAGGCCTCGGCGACGTAGGTCTTGCCCGTCCCCATGGGGCCCACGAAAATGACGCCCATGGGCACGCGGGAGCGCTGGCCCTTGCGGATGGCCGACGCCATCTGCAGGAGGTCCTGCTTGATCCGCTCGCAGCCACCCACGTGGGAGAAGTCGTGGTCGGGCTCCACGAACTCGACGAGGTCGTGGCACTCCTGCTCGATGATGGCCTTCTTCCGCCGGCTCACGGCCTGGAACGTGACGGATTCGCCCGACTGCTGGGCCTGCCGGAGCAGGCTGCGGATCTGGACCAGCGAGAGCCCCGCGGTGACCGCCGCCAGCACCTCCTCCGACATCTCGAGGGTCACCCCCCGGCGGGGCAGGGCGCGCAGGAAGGCCAGCCGCTCGGTCTCGTCCGGCAGGGGCAGGTGGACCGTCGCGAGCTGGGCGTTGGCCACGACCCTCCGGTGGAGGTCCGAGAGGTTCTCCGCCAGCAGCACGAGCAGGTTGTCGCTGGCGAGCAGGCCCGGATCGGAGGCGAAGCGCTGCAGCGAAACGAGGTTGGCCTTGTCGGCCTCACCCATGAACGCGAGGTCGCCCGCGGGGACCACGGTTTCCACGTAGTCCAGGATCACGCCGGCGCGCTGGGCGGGATCCGTCACCAGGGCCTCCACCAGCGGGATCGCCTCGGAGGGCGAGCGCGGCAGCTCGTCGACCGCGGGCCGCCCGTCGAGCGCCCGGCGGGCGTTCACGGCGCGGAGGAACCGGGCGCGGTGGGCGCGGTCCGGGAACTCGAAGCCCTCGGAGCAGTTCCAGTAGGCGACGATCTCCTTGGAGCGGGCGAGGAAGCGCTCGAGGAAGGTGCGGACCGGGACGTGGGACACGGTGTCCCCGTCGTCCCAGGGGACGAGGTCCCGCACGTTGCCGTGGACGAGGAACATGCTCGCTTCACCGGCGAGGTACCGGTTCCTCAGGTCCCTCGCCCAGGTCGGGAGGACGGGTTCGCGGGTCATGGGTGCTCCTCGGGACGAACGCACTCCTCTATCCGCCGGCGGTGCCCGCGCGTGGGGCCGTCGGCCCGGGAGGAGGCCCGGGGAGGAGGCGCACGCGATAGGGAGCCTCGTCCCGGAGCGATCCATGCGCATCGTTCGCCCCGTCGTTCGCACCACGATGAGCCTCCAGCACACCGTGAGGGACCTGAACCGCCTGCGCGAGGTGGCCGCGGTGCTCGTTCGGCACGGGCTGGGCTTCGTGGTGCAGGGCGTCCCCATCCCCGGGTTCCGCGCCCGCGCGGACAGCCGCGAGACCACGCCCGAGCGGCTCGTGGCGGCCATCCAGGAGCTCGGCCCCACGTTCGTCAAGTTCGGACAGGCCATGTCCACGCGCGTGGACGTGCTGCCGCCGGCCTACATCCAGGCGCTGTCCCGCCTCCAGGACGCCGTCGCGCCGGAGGCGTTCCCCGTGATCCGGGCCCAGATCGAGCACGCGCTCGGGCCGGGTTGGCCCGACCGGCTCCTCGATCTGGAGGAGACGCCGTTGGCCACCGGGAGCGTGGCCCAGGTCCACGCCGCCCACCTGGCGGACGGCCGGGAGGTGGTGGTCAAGGTGCTCCGGCCCCACGTGCGGGAGCGGATCCGCTCCGACCTCCAGGTGCTCGGCTTCCTGGCCCAGCGCATCCTCGTGGAGTTCCCGGAAGCGGTCTTCTTCGATCCCAAGGGCATCCTCAAGGAGTTCGAGCGCTCCGTCCTGGAGGAGACCGACATGACCACGGAGGCGGCCAACATCCGCCGATTCCGTACGAACTTCGAGGGACGGCCGGAGGTGCGCATCCCGGCCGTCTTCCCGGACCTCTCCACGATGGAGGTGCTGACGATGGAGCGGCTCCGGGGCTCCCGGATCCGGGACGCTCGCGCCTCCGGCATCGACATGGGGATCGTTGGCCACAACTACCTGTCCACCGCCTACCAGATGGTGTTCGAGCACGGGTTCTTCCACGCCGACCTCCACCCGGGCAACGTGCTCGTCCAGCCGGACGGCACCCTCGCCCTCCTCGACTTCGGCAACGCCGGCCGGCTCACCCCGGACATGAAGGACAACCTCGTCGCGATCCTGTACGCCCTGGAGCGCGGCGACTTCCGCAGCATCGCCCGCATCTACTACGACCTCGGCGCCAAGACGTCCCGCGTGGACTACGACGCCTTCGAGCGGGACGTGACCGAGGTGATGGAGCGGCACTGGGTGGACCGCTCGCTGCGGGACGTGGACGTGGGGCGCTTCCTCAAGCAGCTGGCGGACGGCGCCGTCCGCCACCGGATCCGGGCCCCGGCCAACTACACCGTCCTGTTCCGGGCCCTGGTCACGACCGAGGGGCTGGCGCGCGCGCTCGTGCCCGAGGTGGATCCGGTCGCGGAGGCCAGGCCCTGGATCGACCGGCTCGTGAAAGAGCGCTTCGAACCAGGTCGGATCCGTGAGGAGGCCTTCTACTCAGCGATGATCCTGCGCACGCTGGCCCGGCGCCTGCCCGGGGCGGTCTCCCAGGTGCTCGACGACCTCCAGGACCAGCGGCTCCGGATCGAGGTGCTCCACCGGTACACCCCGGCCGACCAGCGGGCCCGGAACCTCCGTCACCTCCAGGCCCTGGTCCTGGCGATGTCCGTGGCCTCGCTCCTCGGCGGCACGGTCGCCCTCGGCCAGGGCGGGCCCACCTTCCTGGCCGTGCCCTGGATCTCCTGGATCCTCTTCCTGTCCTCCGGCGCGTTCTGGCTCTGGACGCTGGTCCTGCTCTTCCTCAACCGCAGCCGGTAGGGGGAGGCCGCCCCGCGGGACGTCAGGACGGACCGGGGCACAGGAGCGCGGTCGCAGTCTCGACCGAGATCAGGTCCACGCGTCCGCCCTCCGGGGTGAGGAGGGGACGCAGCAGGCCGCGGTCCTCCGGACGCCCGGTCAGGCTCAGGGCCCGGATCGCCTCCAGGCGGACGAGGGGCTCGGGATCGCCCAGCGCCGCGGCCAGCGCGGCCCGGACCCGGCCGTCGGCCGGGCCCGGCCGGGCATGGCGCGCGCGCCCGAGGGCCCGGACGGCGAGGGCGCGCAGCTCGCGATCGGGATCGCTGGCGGTGTCCAGGGCGTCCTGCCGGGGGGCCTCGCCCCACCCGACCCGGACGAGTCGGGCGTAGCGGGCGGCGGGGCCGCCGCCCGCCCGGGCCCCCCGCACCCGCCGCCGGGCCGCGTCCCCGTCCAGGTCGGCGAGGTAGTCGAGCGCCTCCATGCGTTGCTCCTCCGGACCGGCCAGCGCCTGCCGGAGGAGCGCTTCGCCCTCGGGTGCACCGAGGCCGAGCAGGGCCACCGCCAGGGGGAGCACGAGGTCCTCCTCCACCGCGCCCGCGGCGGCGCGGAGGGCGGGGGCCAGCTCCGGGAGGCCACTGTGGCCGATGGAGAGGAAGAACGGGACCTCCAGCGGGAACTCGGCCTCGACGAGGGCCCTGCCCACGGCGGCGGCCGCCTCCGGATCGCCCATCCGGGCCGCCGCGAGGGCCAGGGGGGCGGCCTGCCACGGGGCGATCGCGGCCCGCCACGCCTCGGACAGCGACGCCTCCCGCTCGCCGGCATCGGCCAGGATCCCCCCTGCGAGGCCGCGGGTGTAGGGATCCACGCCGACCCGGCGAGCGGTGTTCGCGACGGCCGCGCGCGCCGCGGGCTCGTCGATCCGGGCCGCCAGGGCCTCCAGCGCCGCTCGCTGCACGTAGGGGCTGGGATCCAGGAGCGCCCGGGGCGACCAGGATCCCCCCGCCGGCTCCGCGTCGGAGCGGATCAGGCAGGCGAGGGACTTCATCCGGATCTCGACGTCCAGATCCTCCGCGCCCGAGCGGAGCACGGCGAGGGCGGCCGGGTCGGGTGCCCTCCCGGCCGAGGCCGTGGCGAGGGCCTCGGGAGCGCGGTGACCGCCGCACCCGGTGAGTGCGAGCACCGCGGCGAGCGCCGCGACGCTACCGGAGCAGCGCATCGATGCGCGTCTCGGCCTTCTGCGCGAGGGGCGCGGCGCTCGAGGCGCTGTACTCGACGACCTGCCGGTACCGCTCGACGGCCAGGTCGAGCTGGTTCGAGGCCTCGAAAATCTGGGCCTCGGCCCAGGCGTTCCTGGCCATGCGATCGAGCGCCTGCTGGACCTCCTCCATCCGGCGTTCGGCAGCCTGGTTGTAGGGATCCTGCCTCAGGCACTCGCGGAAGCGGGTCCGGGCGGTCAGCGGGTCGTCCGCCCTCGCGGCATCGAGGCCCTGGCGGTAGGCGGCCAGGCCCCGGGTGGCGAGCGTGGCCTTGGCCTCGCGGATCCGCTCCTGGGCCTGCGCGGAGAGGGATGTCCGGCGCTCGGGGTCCGCGGCCAGGACGGCCTCGAAGGCCGGGACGGCCGCCGTGAGGTCGCCCGCCCCCGCGAGCGCCTCGGCGGCGGCGAAGAGGCCGGAGACACCGTCGGTATGGGCCTCCTGCTGGCGGCGGCGGGCGGCCTCGGCCTGGCCTCTGCGCATGGCCTCGAGGCGGGCGAGGAGGTCGCGGAGCGGAGCGTCGTCGGGGAAGAAGGCGCGGATCGCCTCCATGCCCTCGACCGCCTCCGCGAGGGTTCCCCCCCGGCCGGCGACCGTGGCCCGTGCGGCGGCCATGGCGCGCTCGTAGGCCGCGCGCTGCTCCTCCATGCTGGTCGTCCGGCGGGCGATCTCGTCGCGCAGGGCCCGGAAGACCAGGAACTCGCACGCATGGTAGCCCATCTTCACGGCCACGGGATTGCGGGGATCGAGCTTCTGGACCGCGGCGTACCTCTCGATCGACTCCACGTACCGCTTCTCCCGGAAGAGGGCGTTGCCCTCCTCGAGGAGGCCGGCCACGGTCGATGCCGCCGGCTCGGGGAGGGCCTGGGCGGTGTCGGGGGAGACCCACGGCCCCGAGGGCTCGCGCACCGCATCACGGACGACCTTGTACCCGATGAGCAGGGCGGCCAGCAGCCCGATCCCGAGGGTGAGCCACACCACGTTGCGGTCCAGGAACGTTCCGGACGACCGGCCGGGCCCCGTGACCGAGCCCCTCGACCGCTGGCCGGTGAGGTACGCCGTCCGATCCGAGCCCGTGAGCACGCCCGTGCCGAACTCGCCCGCGGTGCCCGCCTGCCCGGTCACGACGCCGGTCGGCGGCGGCTCCTCGAGATCGGGCGGCGGGGCGGTCGTGGCCTGGGGGAAGGTCGACGAGGCCGGGGAACCCCCCGACCGGGGCGGGCCGCCCGGGCCTGCGCGGGCGCTGGAGAGGATCGCGGCCCTCGGAATCGCCGCGGTGGGCTTCAGGCCGTCCGGGACCCCCGGCACATCCGGCATCGGCGTGTCGGCCGGGGGGGTGGTCACGAGCATGGAGGGCTTGAGCGGCAGCGGTGTGGAGGTGATCGGGGGCGCGGCGAGGCCGAGCGCCACCGCCGTGGGGGGCACGACCGCCCCGGGCGGGAGCTGGGGCCCGGATCGGTGGCCGTCGGTCTCCTGGAACACCATGCTGGCCAGCGGCCGCCGGGCGGACGCCACCGTGCCGGGAGCCGGATCCACGAAGCGCATGTCCACGTTGCCGATCCGGATGCGGTCGCCGTCCTGCAGGGCGTGCTCCCGGACCCGCTGGTCGTTCACCCAGGTGCCGTTCACGCTCCCGAAATCGCGCACGTACCAGCGCCCGTCCTGCTGGAACACCTCGGCGTGCTTCCGGGAGGCCGAGGGGTCGGTCAGGACGATATCGCGCTGCTCGGAGCGCCCGAGGGTGAGTCCCATGCCCGCGAGGGGGTAGGCGCCGCGCATGCCCAGGCCCGAGACCACGTCGAGCCGCGGTCCCCCCTCGACGGGCGGGGCATCCTCGGCGCCCGAGGTCGGCGGAGGAATCGAGAAGACGAGGAGGAACGGATCGATCAGGACCTCGTCTCCGTCGGCGACCTCCTGGCGCCGGATGGGACGGCCGCGGAGGTAGGTGCCGTTGCCGCTCCCCACGTCCTCCACCAGGACGTGGAAGGTCGTGACCGTGATGCGGGCGTGGCGCCGGGACACCGCGATGTCGGGCAGGACGAGCGCGTTGTCCTCCGCGCGACCCACCTGGTAGGTGCCCTGCTCGAGGGTGACCCGGCGTTCGGGCTGCCCCTGGCGCCGGACGAGAATCTCGATTCGGCGGCCGCTCATTCCGCGGGAGTCCTCCGTCGGGGACCCCTATCACGGCGCGGACCCCGCGCACCTCGGCCGGCGGGCTACCGCTCCACGGGCAGCCGGGCCCGGGCCTGCTCCAGGTACGCGCTGGCCTCGCGGTGGGCCGGGCTCCCCGGGTCCGGATCGAGGAGGAGGACCGTCTCCCAGGCCTGGACGGCATCGGCGTGGCGGAGGTCGTCCCAGGCGCGCCTCCCCGCCTCGAGGCGCTCGGCGACAGCCCGGGCGATCTCCGCCTCGAGGCGCCCGATCCGCAGGGTGCAGAGGGCGCATTCCGGGTCCAGGGTCCGGGCCTGGGTGTAGGCCACCAGGGCCCCGTGGAGCCGCCCGGCCTCCTGGAGCCGGGTGCCCTGCTCGACGAGCTCCTGGGCGGAGACCCCGGCGGGCGGCGGGGGGATCGTGGGCGTGTCGGCCGACGGCCCGGCGTTGGGGACGGTGCTCCGGCCGGCGGTCGGGGCGGCCCGAGTATCAGGCTCCGAAGTGGATTTCAGAAGATCGGCCACCGGATCGGCTGGACCGGGCTCGGCGATCCGGATCCGCTCCCGGCCCGAAGTGGCGATCGCGAGCACGGCGACGACGACCGCGACCAGGGCGAGCCCGACCGGCCAGAGGCGCCGGCGCCGCGGGGGATCGACCCCGCGCGCTCCGCGCTCGGGTAGCGGGGCTCCGAGGGGGATCGCCGGGGAGGGCGTGCCGTCCGGTGGGGGCCCCGGCTCGGGCAGGTCCCCGGACGCCTCCTCCTGGATCTCCAGGATGTGGGTGCCCAGCGCGATCCGATCCCCCGCCTCGACCTGCCGCTGGCCCACCACGCGGGCCCCGTTCACGAAGACGCCGTTGCGCGAGCCGAGGTCCTGGAGCCAGAGCGCGCCGTCGTGCGGTACGAGACGGGCGTGCTGGCGGGACACACCGAGGTCGTCGATCCGGACCTCGTTGCCCCGCTGGCGCCCGAGGCGCAGCCCCTCGGCGGTCACGGGCCAGCTCTGGCCCTGGACCTTCCCTTCGATGCCGACGAGGACGTGGCTGGACACGGGTCATCCCACGTGGAGCAGGAGGAGCGCGCCGCTCGGGCTGCTCCCTGCGATCCGTACCGTGACCCGTTCGGGGCCGAGATGCACGATCCAGGGCGACGGCGGCGGATCCCAGCGGGCGATCCGCTCCACGGCGGTGGTCCACGCGGCCACGAGCGGGGGATCGGAGCGCAGGTCGGTGAGGCTCCGCCCCGGGACGGCGCCGGGGGGCACGCCCAGCCAGTCGCACGCCGCCCGGCTCGCGTGCAGGATCCGCCCCCGGGCATCGGCCAGGATCACGGGCGACGGCAGGTCCGCGATCGCGGCGCCTGGCGCGTCGCCCCCCGCGCACCCGGCCCTCCGCCACCGCTCGAGCAGCCGGTTGACCGAGCGGGCGAGTGCCTCGGCCTGGGCCCATCCCCGCGGCTCCCCCACCGCGCGGGCGTGGCCCCCGAGCGCGAGTTCCAGGTCGTCGCGCAGCACCGCCAGGGGACGCACGGCGAGGCGCCGGGCCAGCACGAACGCGCCACCCAGCACGAGCCCGACGGTGAGCAGCGCGCCCGCCAGGCGACCCCGGCCGGGCGAGGAGGCCCGGGCCGCTGCCCGGGCGTCGAACTCCACCCAGGCCCACCCCTCCGGGGCGGCCGGCCCGCCGCCCACGGGGCTCGCGCGGATCGGGACCAGGATGGACCACACCCCGGGGCCCGTCTCGAGCATGGTGGTGGCCATGAGCTCCGCGGCGCGCGCGAACGCCGCGCGGTCGCCGGCCGACTGCCGGGGCGTTGCGGAGGGTGCCCGCACCCTGCCGAGGGCATCCGTCACCAGGGCCCGCCGGACCCCCGGCGCGTCGGACGCGAGCGACACGTCCAGGCGAAGGTCGTCGTGCCGCCCGAGGGCGTCGGCGTTGCGGGCGGCGAGGGCGAGGGCGAGGGCCTGGCCACGGAGGACGGCCTGCTCCTCGGCAGCCGAGGCGATGCGCGCCTGCTGGGCGAGCAGGCCGCCGCCGGGCGCGACGAGGAGGAGCGCACCGGCCAGGGCGAACACCGACCCGAGGCGGAGGCTCCAGGGCAGGCCCCGGCCCCGGTCCAGGGCCCGGCGCAGGATCCCGACCCCCCCGCCCCCGGGCGGCGGGTGTGTCTCGACGGGCATGGGGCGGGACTCCGTGGGGAGGTCCCCGGAGTCCGGGCCCGGGCCCGGGGTCCGCCCGAAACCGGCCCCCTCCACCGGGGGTGGCAGCGGCTCCCCGAGATCCACGCCGAGCGTCCAGTCGCCGATGCGGACCCGGGCGCGGTGCCGGAGGCGCGCCTCCCGGACCGGCCGCCCGTCTACCCAGACGCCGTTGGTGGACCCCAGGTCGCGCACCTCGAGTCCGTCGGACCCCGCGGTGAAGGTACAATGGCGGGCGCTGACGTGGGCGGAGGGGAGCCGGAGCGCGCAGGCGGGGTCGCGGCCGACGAGGGTCTCGCCCTCGGGGAGCGGGAGGATCTCGCCCGGGTGGGAACCCTCGATCACGACGAGCCGCACGGGGCCTCCAGCGGCTCCAGGAGCAGAAGGTCGCCCCGGGCGGTGCGCGTGGCCGCCACCGTGCCCACGGGCAGCTCGACGGCGCGCCGCGCGGACGGGTGCGGTGAGGTCACGCGCCAGGGCCCGAGGGCCTCCACGAGCGCCACCACCCGGCCATCGTGGGCGGTGAACACGACATCGATGGGGTAGCGCATGAGGAGCGTGTGGACCTGGTGGCAGGGCTCGATCACGATCCCCTCGCCGCGCGCGAGTGCGGCCGTCCCGAGCAACCCCCGCATCCGGCTCCACGGGTGGGTGGCGTGGTAGGCCCGCTCGGCCAGCAGGGTGGCCCGGGTGCGGTTCACCACGCGGACCCGCCTATCCACCGATCCACCCCGAGCCGTAGACGAAGTGGAGCACGATGGGACCGAACACGACCACGAACACCGCGGGCATGATGCAGAGGACGAGGGGGAAGAGGATCTTCTGCGAGGCGTGGGCCCCTGCCCGCTCCGCCTGCTGGTGGCGACGGGTGCGGACGAGGTCGGCCTGGGCCCGGAGGACCGGCCCGATGCTCGCACCCAGGACGTCGGCCTGGACGAGCAGGGCCACGAAGGACGAGATCTCGGGCATGGCGCAGCGGCGGGCGAGGGCGCGGAGGGCCTGCTGCCGCGACGCGCCCACCCGGATCTCCCGGAGGACGAGCGCAAATTCGTCGACGAGTGGCCCGGAACGGGACTTCTCGCACACCTTGTGGAGCCCGGCCACGAAGTCCAGGCCCGCCTCGACCGAGAGCGTGAGGAGGTCGAGTACGTCGGGGAGCGCGCGGCGGATGGCCTCCCGGCGGCGGCGCACCTCGCCCGCGAGCCAGAGGTCCGGGACGAGCAGGCCGACGCCCGGCACCAGGAGGTGGACCGCCGGCGGAACGGACCCGCGGATGAGCAGCCCGCACGGGAGCCCCACGAGCAGGATCCAGGACGCCACGGCCACCACGACCTTGTAGGCCAGGAACTCGTCGGTGGACATGGCCCCGGCGAGGCCGGCCGCGACGAATCCGCGCTCCACGGCCTCGCGGTAGCGACGGAGGCCGAACCCGCGGACCACCGGCGCGAGCGCGCGGAGCAGGGGCCGGGTGGCCTCCACCAGCGGGGTGGCGCGTACGGGGGGCTCGCGCCGGATCCCGAGCCGGGCCTCCACGTGGCGCCGGGTCGCGTCGGGCAGCAGGGCTCGGGCAGCCAGGAACGCTGCAGCCGCGGTGGCGAGGATCAGGACGGTGGAGGGGAGGGGCGGCAAGGGGACGGGCAGGGTGGCGGAGGGCGTCAGCGGGCCTCGCCGAGGAGGACCCGGGCCCGCTCGACGTCGGCCCGGATGGCCTCGGTGAGGGCGGCCACGTCCGGGAACCGCTCCTGGCCCCTCAGGCGCTCCACGAAGCGGACCTCGACGGGTTCGCCGTACAGCGCATCGTCGGGCAGGGCTCCGGCGGGCTGGAGGAGGTGGACCTCCAGGACGGCGGCCTGGCCCCCCACGGTGGGCCGCGTGCCGAGGCTGGCCACCGCGGGCTCGGGAGGGCCGCTGCTCCACCGTGCCCGGACGGCGTAGACCCCCTCGGCCGGGAGGAGGTCGGTGTCGGTGAGGAGGTTGGCGGTCGGGAATCCGATCCGTCGGCCGAGCCCCTCGCCCCGGACCACGGTCCCGGTGAGCGCCCAGGGCCGCCCCAGGAGCGCGGCGGCCTCGGCCACCCGGCCCGCGGAGAGGGCCTCGCGGATCCGGGAGGACGACACCGGCCCGCCCTGGACCTCCAAAGCCTCCACCACGTCCACGGGCAGGTCCGGCCTCCAGGCCGCCAGACTCTCGACGGTGCCCCCCCCGCGATGGCCGAAGCGGAAGTCGCTGCCCACGACCAGGGCCGAGGGGCGGACCAGGCGACCCAGGACCTCCCGGACGAACCAGCGGGCGGAGCGGGCGGCGTAGGCCCGGGAGAACCGCTCGACAATCACGCGGTCCACGCCGTGCTCGCCCAGGACGCGGATCCGATCCTCGATGGGGAGGATGGTGCGGGGGTCGCCCCGACCCAGCACCGTGGCCGGAGCGGGATGGAAGGTGTGGACGAGGGCGGGCCGGCCCCGCGCGCGCGCGCCGGCCACGAGGCGATCGAGCAGGGCCTGGTGGCCACGGTGGACGCCGTCGAACGTGCCGACGGCCATCACCGGGCGTTCGTCGCCCAGGTCCAGGCAGGTTGCAGGCGAGAGGAGGACGAGGGGAGGCATGGCCCGCCGAACGTAGCCGGGTGCCCGGCCGGCGGGGATGCGGGTGGCCACCGCGACCTGGATCAGGGCGTCGCCAGAGCCCGGGCCGCAGGCACGGGCCCTGGGGAGCGGAGCCCGCCGGGTCGGATTAGGGGTTTCCTCCCCGGGCATCGTCGCCCCACCACAGGAGTCCACCGTGAAGGTCCTCATCGCCGACAAGGTCCCCGCCTGGTTCTCCAATTCCCTCCAGGAGGCCGGTTGCACGGTGCACGTCGATCCGACCCTCGACGGCCCCACGCTCACCGAAGCGGTGCGCGCCCACGATCCCGAGGTCGTGGTCGTGCGCTCCACCAAGGTCCAGGCCGAGCAGATCGACGCGGGGACCTCCCTCAGGATGATCGTCCGCGCCGGTGCCGGCGTGAACACCATCGACGTGGCGAAGGCCACCGCCCGGGGCGTGAAGGTCACCAACTGCCCCGGCAAGAACTCCTCCGCCGTGGCGGAGCTCACCATCGGCCTCCTCGTGGCCCTCGACCGTCGCATCTGCGACAACGTGGCGGATCTGCGGGCCGGCCGGTGGGCCAAGAAGGAGTACTCCAAGGCCCAGGGCCTGCGCGGCCGCACGCTGGGGTGCCTGGGCCTGGGCAACATCGGCCGCGAGGTGGCCCACGTCGCGCAGGCCATGGGCATGAAGGTCGTCTTCTGGGATCCCTTCGTCCCCGCCGAGGCCGCGCCCGGCTGCGCCAAGATGGAGACCCCGGTCGAGGTCGCCGCTGCGTCCGACGCGGTCAGCATCCACCTCGCGCTCGTGCCCGCCACCCGGAATCTCGTGAACGAAGCCGTGCTCGGCGCCCTCAAGCCCGGCGCGATGCTCATCAACACGTCCCGTGCCGAGATCGTGGACAAGGCCGCCCTGGTCCGGGTCGTCCAGGAGAAGCGGGTTCGCGTGGGCCTCGACGTGTACTGGACCGAGCCCGGCGCCAACGACGTGGCCTTCGCCGACGACGTCGCCACCCTGCCGGGCGTCTACGGCACCCACCACATCGGCGCCTCCACCGAGCAGGCGCAGGACGCCGTCGCCGAGGAGGCCGTCCGCATCGTCCGCACCTTCCAGGCCTCGGGCGAGGCCCTCAACTGCGTCAACCCCTGACCCTCCCCTCCCAGGACCCTCCCATGACGTACGATCGCATCCACAACTTCGCCGCCGGCCCCGCCGTCCTCCCCCTCTCCGTGGTGGAGAAGCTCGCCGAGCAGCTCCCCAACCTCAAGGGCTCGGGCATCGGGCTCATGGAGATCTCCCACCGCTCGAAGACCTTCGACGCCATCGTCCGGTCCGCCCAGGCCCGCCTGAAGCGGATCCTCTCCATCCCGGACGACTACGAGGTCCTCTTCCTCCAGGGCGGGGCCTCCCTCCAGTTCATCATGGCGCCCATGAACCTCCTGAACCGGGGCGACAAGGCCGACTACCTGAACACCGGGGTGTGGAGCAAGAAGGCCATCAAGGAGGCCTCGCTCGTCGGCGACGTCCGCACGGCCTGGGACGGGGCCGCCGCCAACTACACGCACGTCTGCACCGACGACGAGTACACCGTCCGGCCGGACGCGAAGTACCTCCACTACACGACGAACAACACCATCTACGGCACCGAGTTCTTCCGCACGCCGAAGAGCGACGGCCTCCCGCTCGTGTCCGACATGTCCTCGGACATCGCCAGCCGGCCGATCGACGTCTCCAGGCACCACCTGATCTACGCCGGCGCCCAGAAGAACCTCGGGCCGAGCGGCGTCACGGTCGTCATCCTCAAGAAGGAGATCCTCGACCGCGTGCCCGCCGGCCTCCCCACCATGCTCGACTACCGCACCCACGTGAAGGAGCAGAGCCTGTTCAACACGCCCTGCACCGTCGGGATCTACGTGGTGGACGAGATCCTGGCCTGGATCGAGGACTTCGGCGGCCTGGTGGCGGTGGATCGCAACAACGAGGTGAAGGCGGGCAAGATCTACGCCGAGATCGACCGCTCCGGTTTCTGGAAGCCCCACGCCGAGAAGGCGAGCCGCTCCCGCATGAACATCACCTGGCGGATCCACGACCCGGCGCTCGAGGAGACCTTCCTGGCCGAGGCCGGGAAAGCGGGTCTCTCGGGCCTCAAGGGCCACCGCTCGGTGGGCGGGATCCGCGCATCCGTGTACAATTACTGCCCGATGGAGTCGGTCGACGTGCTCGTCGCGTTCATGAAGGATTTCGAAGCCCGGAACGGCTAGCCCCTCGCCGGGCGCCGAGGGAGGCGGCCATGGCAGAACCCGCCAGACGCTCCTGGTACTGCGGGCACTGCCTCACCACCTTCCTCGGCGACCTCGACTCCTGTCCCAACCTCGCCTGCCGGGAGGCCCGGCCGGGCGAGGGCTGGGGCAGCCTGCACGAGGCCGGCGAGATCATCGACCGGCACTACCGGGTGGTCCGCCGCCTCGCCACGGGTGGCGCCGGCATCACCTACCTCGCGCGCGAGATCGGATCCGACGGCGCCGAGACGGGACCGGAGGTCGCGGTGAAGGTCCTGTGGGCCAGCCGCGACCACGGATCCTACCTGCGCCGCCTGTCCCAGGAGGCCCAGATCCTCCAGGAGCTGGACCACCCGCACATCGTCGTCTACCGGGGATTCGTCCACCGCACGGGCGAGTCGCCCTACCTCGTGACGCGCTTCGAGCACGGCGGCAGCCTCCACGAGTACGTCCAGCGCCGGGGGCTGCTCGGGCTCCGGGAGGCGGCGGGCATCGTCCGGCAGATGCTCGAAGCTCTGGATCGGGCCCACCAGGTCGGGGTCATCCACCGCGATCTCAAGCCCGAGAACGTCCTCATCGAGGCGGTGCCCGAGCCCGGCGAGGTCCCGTTGGTCCGGGTCGCGGACTTCGGCATCGCCAAGATCGCCACCTCCTTCGGCGACACGCTCACGCGGGCCGGCGCCTTCATCGGCACGCCCCAGTACGCGGCGCCCGAGCAGTTCGACGGCCTCCCCCCCTCCCCCGCCACCGACGTCTTCGCCGCCGGGGCGGTCCTCTGGTTCTGCCTCCAGGGCCAACCGCTCATGGCCATGGCCAGCCGGCTCGATCCGGAGGACGCCCGCGAGATCCTGATCCAGCGCCTCCCGGCCCGTCTGCACCGGCCCGACGGGCCCCCGGCCCTCGTGCTCGCGCTCGAGGAGGTGCTCGCGGCGGCCATGGCGGTGCGGCCCGAGGGGCGCTGCACGGTGCGGGAGATGGCGGCCATGCTCCAGTCCATCGAGACGGGCACGGCCTTCCCGCGGCCCGGGGCGCCGACCGGTTCCGACCAGGGCGCCACCACGCTCCCCCTAGAGATGTCCGAGCCGGGCGACGCGCCGCAACCGGCGCGCCGGACCGGCCCGATCGTCCCCTCGGGCCACGCCTCGACCGGGCAGGCCCGCGACGGGCCCGCCGGGGCCCGGTTCCGCGTGCGTCCCCCCCGCCGGCGGGGC
>JBFYZZ010000121.1:0-2872 GCA_041309225.1 Deltaproteobacteria bacterium
CCTCCTCGTGCTCTCCCCGGTGTTTCTCCAGGAGTTCACCGAGGGCAGGGTCGAGGTGGGCGCCGTGGGGTGCCTCGCCCTCGCCCTGGCGTGGGGCATCCGGTGGCTTGGCGGCGCGGGCCCCCGGTTCCTGGCGAGCGCCGCGCTCGCGCTCGCGGCCGGCATCGCGGGCTACCTGCACCTGGGCATCTTCACCGCCTGCCTCCTGCCCCTCCTGGCCCTGGGCGCGCTCCTCGCCGGCTGGTCCGACACCCCCGGCCTGCCGCGACGCGTCCTGGCCGTCCGGCTCGCGGCGGTGGCGGCCGTCCTGGCCCTCCTGGCGCTCCTCGCCACGCGCTTCGCGGCCCAGCACGTCGGGACGTTCCGGACCCCCCTGCTCGACCCGGCGCTCCTCCAGGATCCGGCCTGGCTGGGGTGGGTGGAACAGGGGCGCCACGGGGCGCTCGACCCCTGGGACCTCGTGAAGCCGTCCCTCGAGGTGCCCCACGCCGGATCGGGCCTGGTCCTGCCCCTGGCCGCCCTCCTGTCCCTCGTCGGCCCGAGACGCCGCCGGACCCTGCCCTGGTGGTGTGGAGCGGTCGGCCTCCACCTGGCCGCGTTGGGTACCACCTGGGCCGTCGGACCGCACACCGTCGTGGGCTCGCCGTACCGCTACCTCCCGCTCGTGGTGCCCTTCCTCCTCCGGGTCCAGTTCCCCCACCGGTTCCTCATGGCGGCCGACCTCTGCCTCGCCGTCCTGGTCGCCCTGGGCCTCGCCTCCCTGGGTGCGCGTCCCGCCTCGGGCCCGGCCCGGCCGGCGCGGAGGATCCTCCTGCATGCGGTGCCCGCCCTGCTCCTCCTGCTCCTCGGGTGGGTCCAGGTCTCCGCGGGCTGGCCGTTTCGCGCCGTCCAGCCGAGCCACCTGCCACCGGTCGTCGCGCTCCTGGCCGCCGAGCAACCCCGCGCCGTGCTCGAACTCTCCTCCCCCGGAGACCGGATGCGCGCTCGGGGCCGGCAGCCCTTCCTCTACGACCGGTTCCGTGCCGCACTCGTGCACGGTGCGCCGCTCTGCTGCGCCGACGTGCCCCGGGATGCGCTGGCCGGACCGGGGGAGACCGACCGGGCCCCCGTGCTCACCTGGCTCCTACGGGGTGTCGGTGAACCGGATCAGGGGCCGTCCCTGGAGGCGATCGGATTCAGCCACGTGGTCGTTCACGGGGCCGCGTGCCACGAGGCGACGGGTCCACCTCAGCGGCCGGGCGCCGGCCCTCCCGACTGCGGGACGGTCATGACCTTCCTGAGCCGGCGATACGGATCCCCCCTCGCGACGTGGCAGCTCGGGGGCGACAAGCTCGCGGTCTGGCGTCTCGGTGGCGGGCCTGGGCGGGAGCCATGGTGACGACCGCCGGTGCCGGATCCCGCACGGCGCGTGTGGCCCGGATCGCCGCGGCACTGGGCCCCGCCCTGGTGCTGGGTACCGCGGTCGCGGTGCTCTCGTCCCGGGAGCCATGGACGCCGTCCGACGCGGTCAAGGCCTACGATCGCGCCCTGGCCTCCGGGGTCGACGTCGTGGTCGTGGGCAACTCCAAGGCCAACACGGACCTCGACGCCGCGCTCCTCGGGCAGGCGCTCGGCCAGGCACGGCTCCGGGTGACCCGGCTCGGGCAGGCCGCAGCCACCGGGCCGCACATGTACGCCATGCTGAAGTACCGCGTGGTGGAGGCGGGGTACCGGCCACGCCTCGTGCTGGTGCTCGCCCACCTTCCGCCCATGCTCTCCACCGAGGTGGGATCGGCCTCGGATCTCGCCCAGCTGACGCAGCACTTCGCCGAACCGGACGACGTCCTCGCACGCAAGACCCTCGGCGGATCGCCCTGGCTCACGCACGTCCGGCGGCGGCGTTCGGTGCTCCACGACGGCCTGATGGCCCGCCTGCGCGCCGCCGCGACCCGGCCGGTGCTGGGCAACGGGGGAGCCCCGGCGGAACGGGCCGCCGCCGTGGATGCGGCCCTCGATCGCGTCTTCGCGTTCGACCAGGTGGAGGTGGAGGTCGGCCGGCGGCGGGCCATCCCCATCGTGGAGGTCCGGGACGCCGTCCGCCGGATCGCGCTGGATCCGGCGTCCTCCTACCTGCCCGACCTGGCCGGCCTGGCAGGCGCGGTCGGTGCCGGGATCGTCTTCGTCCGCAGCCCGGTCTCGCCCGCCAAGGAGGAGGTGGGCCGGGTCCCGCCCCGGACCGAGCAGGCGGTGGTCCGGACGCTGAACGCCCTCGGGGCCGGCTGGGTGGACCTCACCGAGTTGCCCCTCGGCGAGGCGCAGTTCAAGGACGGCATGCACCTGGGCCCCGAGGGCCGCGCCGCGCTCACCGAGGCGCTGGCCGGGCGCCTGCGCGCACTGGGCGTGCTCTCCGGCGCCCCCCTGACGCCGGCGATCGTGCCCCTGGTACCCGCCCGCCCGGTCCGCGAGGGCAGCCCACCCCCGGTGGCGGCTGGCCCCCCCACGGACGCGCATCCGCCCTGCGGTCGCGCCATCGACCTGCCGGACTGGGCCTTCCTCGACGAGCGCGCGGTCGCCGCCGCCGGCTTCGGGCCTGTCTCCCCCCTCCTGGTCCGGGAGGACGGCACGCCGCTCCGCCAGCGCACCACCGCGAAGGAGCTGTCCACCTGCTCGGGGGCCTTCGCGCACCTCCGGGGTCGGGTCGTGTTCACGCCTACCGCCGAGGGGAGGGCCGCCGAGTGGACCGTGGCGCTCGATCCCGCCCTTCCGATCGAGCGGGCGGGGTACCCCGCCGTCTGGTGGGTCTACCCCGGTACGAGCGTGGTCCTGTCGTTCGACGAGGGCTGGGAAGCGGCCCGCGGGCCGTTCCGTGTCCGCGTCCAGGGTGCGGCGTTCG
>JBFYZZ010000122.1:0-9391 GCA_041309225.1 Deltaproteobacteria bacterium
GGGTGCTCGGCACGGACCTCGCCACCTTCGAGCAGGCGTGGAGGGAGGCGACGCTGGGGCGGTACGAGAAGGATGCCTCGTTGTAGGGCGGCGAGATGGAGCAACTTCCGAAGCGCGTGCCCCTGGTCATCCACTGCGGCGAGCGTGGGAACGCCGCCCTGAGATGGAGGAGCCTGCCCTCGGCACGCCCCTCCCGGATAGGGCTGCCTGCTGCGTTCCGAGGAGACCACCGTGGATCCATCCGCCCTCTTCGCGTTCTCCCTCGGCCCCATCGAGACCCGGGAGGGGCCGGGGCTCGTCTTCCTGGGCTTCCGGGATGGGCAGTTGTTGGGCCCCACCAGGGCGCACGACCCCGAGCACGCACTCGCGGAGCTCGCCGCGCTGGTGCCGGCCGGGACCCCCCTGCACGGCCTGCCCGATCTGGTGCACGCTGCGCCGGGGGCAGGGTTCCGATCCATGCGGGCTCCGGACGAAGTGCTCGCCCTTCGAGCCCAGCTGGCCATGGTGCTCGAGCACGGCCGGCACGGCCCGCAGGCGGAGGGGGAACTCCGGTCGTTGATCCGCGCCGCAGCTCGGTTCTGGATGGCCCATCCGTGGGACCGCCTGCCGGCGGACGAGGCCCTCGTCGTGGAGGTGCGAGGCGCGTTTCCACGGGTCTACGAGTGCACCATCCTGGGCGAAGCGGGTGAAGAGTACGGCCTCGCGCTCTACCCGGAACCCGGGTCGGTCCGGCGCGTGGTCGAACTCGCCCGTCGCGACCAGCCGGAAGGGATGCGGCGGATCGACCTGGTCAGCTTGACCCTGACTGCGGAACCGGCCTGGGCCTGCCGGGCGGTGGAGGCGTGGTGCGGCATGCCGCTCGTGCCGATCGCGTTCGGGTTGACGCGGAGCCGAATCCGGTCCATCACGGCCCGCGAGGCACTCGTCCTGGCCGCGACCCTCGACGCCACGGCCGGCATGCAGGGTGTGCCGGACGAGGAGGGTACAGGCACCGCGGGAGAGATCGAGGTCTCGGTGCGCATGCCGAGCGGACTCTGAAGAGCGTGGATTCACACCCAGGAGGCCAGCATGGACCTCTTCCTCTTCTCCACCCGGGTCCGTGAAACCCGATCCGCAGCGCCGATCCTCGCGCTCCTGCGATCCCAGGTCCTGCCCCGGGTCGCTGGCCCCGCCCTCGGTCCCTACCTCGGTACGCTGATGACCGCCGCCCGGCGCTTCAACGAGGACCTGGGCGACGTGGACTCGGCCATCGCCCTCTGGTCGGAGGTCCACCGCCTGTCCCCCGACCCCGATCGGCGGAAGGGCGCGATGTTGATCCTGATGGCGGTGGCCTCGAAGAAGGCCCACACGTCGCTGAAGAGGGAACAGCGCGACGCGGTGGGCGCGGCCTCCTCCTTCCCCGGCGACCACCAGGTCGCGCACCTCGCCGCCATGGTCGATGGCGTTCAGCCTGCGCTATTCGCCAGATTCAAGCGGATTCAGACAGCCGGTGACACCCGCCTTCCTCCGGCACGCCGAGGCGCTCGTCGAGGGGCCGAGGCCGGACCACGAGCCCGCCTCCACCACCGAGCGTGATGTCCTCGCCATCTCATTTCGCTCACGACGCGGCGTGCGGCAGGATCAGCCAGGTTCTCCGGCCTCTACAGCAGCCCCCCGATCTCCTCACCAGTCTGTCGCTGCGGCGTCCGCCGTCCTCGATGACGCCCCCTGCGCGGGCGCTTTTCCACACGTGGCGGTGAGCAGTGCGAGGAACAGGACCAGGTGCACCCTCATGGCTGTGGACCTCTGGTAGAGCCGAACCGGCTCACGGGCGTTCTCGTCGGAGAAGGCGGCCTGTGAGTTGTGCTACCGAGGCCGTCAGGGACAAGGCGAGCCCGAGGTCGAAGCCGGTGTAGGCGTACCGGGCGACGGCCTCCAGCACCTCCACCTTGACGAGCATGAGGATGCCGCAGACGGCGGAGAACGCGAGCGCGAGGAGCCCCGTCCACCGCAAGAAGGCTCCGCCGGTTCCGCGGGCAGGGAACGTGCTGGAGATCGCGCCGAGCAGGAGGATCGCGATGGCCACCGGGAAGTGGCCGGCGTCGAGGGTGAACCGTGACAGGGTCATGTAGGCTGCGAGGCCCGGTCTCGAGAGTACGACGGCGCCTGCACCGACGGTGCCCAGGAACAGGAGGACGCCCAAGCGGCGGCCTCCGGTCGGACCCCATCCCACCATCCGCTCCGTCCAGATCCGGCCACCGAGACCCGCGAGCAGGCTGGCCGCAAGGGCGAGCAGACCGTACAGGACGGGCTTGAGGCGACCTTCGCGGAACGCGCCGAGGCGGACCTGCGCGTCGGACGCATCAAGGAGCGAGGCCCCCGAGGTCCACACCGCTCGGCCGTCCTCGCCAAAGGCATGCTCCAGGACGGGCCGGTCGAAGAACCCGGCATCGGAGGCGTGGCAGTCGGTGCATCCCCCGGATCCCAGCGCAGCCCTCGCGGGGGCCACGTCGTGGGAGAACTTGTAGACCGAGGCGTAGGGGCTGGCCTCGTGGTCTTCCTTGGGGACGGCGCGGCTCTCGGTGGAGGAGGAGAAGGCCCGGTCGTCCGAGACCCACACGAGCCGGCGCTTCTCAAGGGAGAACCCGGTCGCTGCGAGATGCTCGCGGGTTGCGGCGAGGATCGCATCGATCTCCTCGGGCCGGTTCACCTCCGGCATCCCGTCGCCGTCGTCGTCGTGGACGGCCGCCAGGGCGGGGTACGTCGTCTCCGGCGAGGCCCGGTGCTTCATCCACATCTGGTAGAAGTCCTTCATGAGGACCTGGCCGAGGCTGTGCTTCCCCTCTTCCTCGAACCCGACCCAGGCACTGTGGACGCGGTTGCCTGGGTAGATCTTCCCCTTGTACCTGAACAACGTGGGCAACGACACGTCGGTCGGCTGGTCCTTGACCGTGAACAGGTCCAGTTCGCCGTAGTGGTTCCAGAACGCGCGCTCCTGGTCGTAGAAGGTCCAGATGTGCTTGGGCGGAGGCGTGATGCGGGGCGCCGGGTTGAAGACGTCGCTGGCCTGCACGAGGGCGGACTTCGCGGCGCGGTTCGGGATGTGGCACGTCTGGCACGCGATCTCGTCGAGGTGCAGGGGCGGCAGCCAGGTGTGACGGGCGAGGGGCGCGTTGCGCCAGCCCTCCAGGTGGCAGTCCTCGCAGGATCGGACCGTGTCGTCGAGGTCGTTCCGCACGAAGCCCGAGGGATCGTCGCCCTTACCGAACTGGTGGGCCTCGTGGCCGCGGATGCGCGGATCCGGGGCATCCTCCCCCGCACCGTGGCAGTCCACGCATCGCAGCCCGGCGGCCATGTGGACGTCGGTGCGTGGGGTGAAGGACGCACCTCGCTTCTTCCAGTCGGGCTTCGCGTGGCAGGTCAGACAGGTCTCGTTGCGCGGCTCAGGGGCAATGTGGACCACCACATTCCCGTCGGCGTCGAAGCGGGTCGGGTCGTACCGCACGACGGTTGCGGTGCCGTCGGCCACCTTGCCCGTCACCTCGCCGAGGCCGGCTCCCTCGGTGGCCGCCCACTGGAAATTCAGGGCCGCGAGCTGGGCGTTGCGCCGCTTGAAGTCGTACTCCGGCTGGTGGCACAGCAGGCAGTCGGCCTCGATCACCCCCGTCTCGGACCAGCGGGCCTTGTAGTAGTCCCCGTCGAGGCCGTTCTCGCCGCCCGACGTGAGGCCCGACGCCGGATCCTCCATGTGGGTGTCGTAGCGGAGGCCGTCCCGGTCGGTCTCCATGGGACCACCGCCCGGGTGGCAGGTCCCGCAGGTCGCGGTCACGAAGTCGAAGGAGGTCATGTCGATCTCGCGGGCGACCTCGTTGTGCTTGGGGGCGAGCGCCCGGTACAAGGGTGCGGGAGAACACCAGTTCCCCCCGTAGTTTCCTGGGTAGAGCGTCCATGCGAACCGCGCCTTCCAGGAGTCGGGCATCTCCTCACCGCGCCCCTGGGTGAAGTGGAAGCCCTCGGTGATCTTCTCGTAGTCGTGGCACCCCTCGGCGCCGCAGGTCTGGCGGGGGGAGAACGGTACGGTGTCGTTCACGCCGTGGACGGGATCGATGACCAGGCCGCCGGCATCCCGGAGGGGGAAGGGCGGGCAAACCCCCTTGGCCGACGCCTCGGCCTCCGCAGGTCCTGGTGGGGCCGGGGTGACGCCGTCGGCGCAGGCGGTGAGGAGAACGAGGGAGAGAGATGCGGCGAGGTGCAGGAAGTCGGTCATGTCGGGCTCCTGGATGGTTCCGCCGGCTCGCCCAACCCCGGCGGCGTGAAGCCCGGAGGCAGCAGGCGCTCCAGGACCAGGGCCAGGGCGAAGAAGACGGGGACCGAGAGCAGCGTGCGGGTCAGCGAGAACGGCCAGCCGAGGAACCCGACCTCGAAGGTCAGGAGCGGGATCTTCATGGTCGAGAACGCTCCGAGGTACAGGAACACGTTCCTGGGCGCGCACCCCTTGCGCCACAGGGAGATGGCGACCGGGAACGCGACGTAGAGCGGACCCGCCTGGAGCATGGCGAGCCCGATCATCCAGGGCACGGCGGCGAATCCCGCACCAGCCCCCACCCGACGCTCGACCGCCTCGCGAGGGACCCAGGCGTCGAAGAGGGCCACGAGAACGAACATCGGCGGGAGCACCAGGGCCATCTCCCCCAGGAAGGAGGCGAAGGACCGGCCCGCCTCCAGCCCCACGCCGGGCGTGCCTCGGATCGACGAGATCATCCACAGGGCGCCCACAACCGCCGCGAGCACCCATGGCCAGGCCAGCGTGGTCACTCGGAGGAGGAAGCGCACCACCGTCATCCCAGCACCCACGTCATGCCGGCTGAGACGACGGCCGCTCCGACCAGCGCGAGGAGGTTCCGCAGGAGGGCCACTCTCCAGCCCAGCACCTTCGCCTCGACGGGCAGCGTGAGCACGCCGACCATCATGAGCGAGGTCAGGAACCCGGCGAGTACGGGTATGGAGGCCCCTTGATCGCGGAGGATCCCCGCAAGGGGGTACGCGATGAACCCGGGGATGAGGGCGACGCTCCCGACGCCGATGGCGATGACCACGGGCAGGAGACCCTCTCCGGCCAGGACCGACTCCAGGGTCGCGGGGTCGAGCGCGGCGAGGACGAGGCTGGTAGCGGCCAGGGTGCCGATGAGCGCGGGCAGGAGCCCGAGGAACCCACGGAGGGCGCGCCGGAGCGCGGGGAGCGTGCGTCGCCGGTCGGCGACGAAGGACAGCAGGACCGCGAGGATCGCGGCCAGCCAGAGTCCGATCACGGCGCCGACCCGGTGGGCGTGCGGCAGAGCACGGCCAGGACGACGGAAAACGCCTCGGCTTCCATGCCACGGGTCGCGGCAGACGCGGGAATCCAGACGGCACCGGGAGCCCGGACCAGGGCTTCTTCGTCTTCCGCGCGGAACCGGACGGCTCCGGAGAGCACCACGAACACCGCGTCGTCCTGCATGGGGCACGGAGGGATGACCGCCCCCTTCCCGAGCGCGATGCGCCGGATGGTGGCGGTCTCCCCCTGGTGGAGGATGGCGGGATGGAAGGTCGCGTCCCTTGGCGGGGTGGCGGACAGGTCGAACATCTTCATGAGGACGTTCCTTTCAAAGCGCCTTCACGGCCTGCCACGCGAAGAACAGCCCGACACCGACGATCACGACTCCCGCCCCCCGTCGCAGCCAGGTGGTCGCCTGGTTGAGGCCACGCGAGGCGAGGAGCTTCCGGGCCGCCCCCACGGAGGTCCCTGCGACGATCACCAGGGCGCCGTGCCCCAACCCGTACACGAGCAGCAGGAGGGCTCCCCAGGCCACCGAGGCGTTGGCGCCCGCGAGGTAGGTGAGGAGCACGATGAGGATGGGTCCGGCGCAGGGGGCCGAGACCAGGCCGAAGAGGAGCCCCAGCACGAATGCGCCGAGCACCCCCGTGACCTTGGGCTTGAAGCGGGTGAGGCCGGGAATGGGGACGTGGATGACCTCGGCGAGGTGGAGACCCATGACCACGCAGACCGCTGCGACCACCCACTTCCAGATCCCGGACACGTCGCCGTAGAGCTGGCCCGCCAGCGCGGCGATCACCCCCATGCCGGCGAACATCACGTCGAGCCCGAGCACGAAGGTGAGGGAGTAGCCGAAGGAGCGCAGCAGGCTCGCGCCCTCTTCGCGGCGGCCCGCCACGAAGCTCATCATGAGCGGGATCGTGGCGAGTACGCAGGGGTTCGACGCCGTGAGCAGCCCGGCCAGGAATACCGCGACGAGGGCCAACAGGGGGTTGGTGTGAAGGTACGACTCGATGTTGACGAGGAGGGCGTCCATCAGGCGGGCGTCCCCAGGCGTTCGAGCAGGATCTCACGCGCCCTGGCCACATCCTCCTCGGCCCACCGCTGGCCGAGCTTCCTGGTGAGGCCCTCGCGGGACAGGACGAAGTGGACGTGAGGGTGGATGTCGAGGTGGGCGAAGATCTTCGCCGCGCACTCCTGCGGGCAGCCGTCGATGACCACGAGCCGGTCGCACTCTTTCGCGGAGAGCACGAAGCCCGACAGGTGGGCACCCACGCCGGCGAGGCAGGCCATGGCGCCGACGCCTTCGGTCGAGAACCGTGCGGCCAGCTCGTGGGTGGCCTGGCCGACGGGGGAGCAGCCCGAGCACGCGTACAGGAGGGTGGTCTCCCCTGCGGAGCAGCAATCGGTCGCCATGGGTCAGGCCAGCCGGCTCGTGATCATCGTGACGATCTCCGCCGAACGCGGGATCCTGCCCATCGAGAGCACCTCGCCGTCGATCACGAGAGCCGGGGTCATCATCACGCCGTAGGCGAGGATGCCGTCGAGGTCCTCCACCTTGGTGAGGGTGACGGGCTGCCCGCTTTCTCGGATGGCCAGTTCGGCCTCCGCGTAGAGCTTCTTGCACTTGGAGCAGCCGGTTCCGAGGATCTTGATTTCCATGGGGAACTCCTGGGGTCAGGCCAGCGTGCCGTAGAGGACGCCGGCCAGGGTGGAGAGCACGACGACGAGGGAGGCGAACGCGACGGTCTTCCGGGTGCCGAGCACGCTGCGGATGACGATCATGGAGGGCAGCGAGAGGGCGGGACCGGCGAGGAGCAGGGCCAGGGCGGGGCCCTTCCCCATGCCTGAACCCATGAGACCCTGGAGGATCGGCACCTCGGTGAGCGTGGCGAAGTACATGAAGGCCGCGACCACGGATGCGAAGAGGTTCGCCAGCAGCGAGTTTCCGCCCACCAGGGCCGCGACCCAATCCGAGGGAATGAGCCCCTCGTTTCCGGGCCGACCGAGCAGGAAGCCCGCCACGACCACGCCGCCGAAGAGGAGCGGGAGGATCTGGAGGGCGAAGGTCCAGGTGGATTCCACCCAGTCCTTGAGTTCGTCCCGGTCGAACCAGCGCCAGAGCATGAGCGCGAGGGCGACGAGGGAGGCCGCCGAGATGTACCATTTCAGGGCGAAGATCGACGCCCAGACGCCCGCATCGCCCGCCGTGGGTCGACCCCAGTTGGCGAACACGAGGAAGGCCACCATGGACGCGAAGTAGAGGCTGTCCTGCCACAGCTGTCGCCTGGGCTCCTTGGCCGGGGGGGTGGCGAGCGTGGCCTTCGTGCGCTCCCGTTCCTCCTTGAGGAAGAGCACATGCATCGCGAGCCCGATGAGTATCGAGAACGAGATCGCCCCGACCGCACGCGCCACGCCGATCTCGAGGCCGAGCACGCGTGCCGTGAGGATGATGGCCAGCACGTTGATGGCCGGCCCCGAGTAGAGGAAGGCGGTCGCCGGTCCGAGCCCCGCGCCCCGGCGATGGATGCCCGAGAACAGGGGGAGCACGGTGCAGGAGCAGACGGCCAGGATGGTGCCGGAGACCGCCGCCACCGGGTAGGCGACCCACTTGGAGGCGTCGGCGCCCAGGTACTTCATCACGGAGGCCTGGCTCACGAAGACCGAGATCGCCCCGGCGATGAAGAATGCCGGTACGAGGCAGAATAGGACGTGGGCGCGGGCATACTCGTGGAGCATGGCCAGGGCTTCCACCCCTGCGCCCTGGAGCCTGGGACCGCCCACGGGGAGGATGGCCACCGGGAAGAAGAAGGCGGCCAGGAAGACCACCACGATGAGGGCGAACTTGACGCTGGGTCTCATGAGCCTGTTTCGCTTGTTGCGAAAATTGGAAAAAAAAGGGTAGAAAAGACGTTATGCTCGTGCCCGGAGAACGGCCCGCGTGCAGGAGAAGAAGCTCATCACGCAGGGGGTGAGGAGCGTGTACCAGACCACCGTGCCCTCCCGCCGGTCGTCCACGATGCCGTGGGCCCTGAGGATGGAGAGATGCTTCGACATGGTGGAAGGAGCGCAGCCCGCGATCTGGGCCAGTTCGCCCGCGCTCGCCTCGCCCTTCGCCAGGCGGTCGACGATGGCGAGCCGCGAGGGGTGGGCCAGGGCCTTGAGGATCCGGGCCTGCTGCTTGAAGACGGGGTCCGGTGGACGCGGAGCGGAGGGTAGGGGATGGTCGGTCGGCATGACAGGGCTGTAGTCCTATTTCGCCAAAGGCGCAAGTAAAGAATCAGTGCCCTGGATGGCGGTCACCAGGTGCCCGCCAGTAGGACGCCCGGCGCGTGCCACTCGTTGCCGAGACGGACCTTCAAGGGCGAACGGTCCGACGTTGTGATGGAGGATCGCGTCGACCACGGCCAACTCGTCGTGGCTGTCGGAGGAGAGGATGTCCGTGTGGGCGTAGTGGACGCTGGCGTCGAGCCAGGAAGCCAGGGTGGCGCGGTTCCCCACGCTCGTCTTCTCGCAGGCCAGTCGCGGTGTCGCGAAAGCGGTATTTGAAGAGGAGGAAGGGGCTGACCGCCCACCCCTCCTCCCCCTACCGGTAGCCGTCCGTGGGATGGGCTACGCCAGCGTGGAACGAAGTTGGCCTGCCCCGGGATGGGAGCGTCGGATGGGACAGTCCACCCCCAGGACCAGGTCACAGGGAGTCATCGACTTCTCGCTCGTAAAGGGGCCGTCACCGGTGATGTGGGGCGAGGGCGACGAGGGGCTCGAAGAAAGATCGATCCCGGATCGCCGGTCGTCCCACTGCGTTGGCGATGGCTCACGCCCACTTCGCCACTCCCTGACCTGACCCGCCTCCGCCCCATCGGCGGTGCCCGGGTCGGGCCATGGTGGAGAAGCCGGCCCTGTGCCTTCGTACGTTCGCCGGGGAGTCTCATGTCCAATCCCAACAGACCGACCGCGCCCGCCCGGCGAAGGATCCCGCGGTCCGATCGAGAACTGGAGAGACCATGCGCAAGTTCCTCATCCCCACCTGCCTCGCCATCCTCGCGTTCTCGGGCGCGGCCCTGGCCGAGCGCCCGGTCTGCTACGACTGGGAGGAGG
>JBFYZZ010000123.1:0-10342 GCA_041309225.1 Deltaproteobacteria bacterium
CGTTCCACCCCGGCCGTGACCCGGAGCTCCCGGTAGGAGAGGTCCCCCGCGGTCTCGTTTCGCCAGGAGCCCCCCAGGCGCAAGCGCCAGAGCGGCGTGGGTGCCCAGGCGCCGTCCAGGAGCGTGAGCCAGGCCCGGTCGGGAACGCGGACGGGGAACACGAGGTAGTCGGCACCGTTGCCGCCTCCCGCGCCGACCTCCACCAGGAAACCGGCGGGCAGCTCCCGCGCGACGCCGAGGAGGCCGAAGTGGTGCCAGGTGCCGTCGTGGGCGGGCGCGTGCCAGGAGCGGGCCCGCAGGAGCCAGGGCCCGGGCTGGATCTCCAGCACAGGGCTGCCCACCGGCACGGAACGGTCGGCGGTGTCCATCCACCAGGCCCGCAGGCCCACGACCACGCCGGGCCGAATGCGCCACGCCGGCTCGATCCATGCGCTCACCCGGGGGAAGAACCGGGCGGCGGGGGCGCCACCGACCGCCCCCGACACCCGGCCCCCCCGGCCGGAATCCCAGGTCCCGGTGGCCTGGAGGAGGACGTCGGTGACGAGGCCCCCCTGCCGGGTCTCGACCTCCACCTCGCCCCCGGCGCGCGACATCCCGGCCAGCCGGCGATCGACCCGGACCTTCAGCGCAGCGCCGTCCGGCCGGCCGGCCACGCCGCTCCAGGTGCCGTAGAGACCCGTGAGGAAGCGAGCCGTGTGGGCATCGGTCTCCGCGCGCTCGCGGCACGCGTCCCCGAGGCCGCTCGCACAGGCCTGGTCGAAGGCCTGGCGGGCCCCGGCATCGTCGCCCGCGAGGCGCCGGGCACGGCCGAGGCCCAGGCGCGCCACGGCATCGGTGGGATCCCGGGCCAGGAGCGTGGTGTAGAAACCCGTCGCCGCGCCGGCCTCTCCCGAGGCGAGCGCGACGGCCGAGGCGAGCCGGAGGGCGTCGGGGTCCGCGAGCGCCTCGGGGGGCAGGCCCCGGATCGTCTCCCAGGCGGCGGGGATGGCTCCGCTCCACCAGAGCACCCGAGCCCGGGTGAGGAGGAGGGTGACGTCGCCGGGTGATCCGGCCAGCGCATCGGCGAGGAGGGTGAGGGCCTCGGCGGAGCGCCCCTGCGCGGCCACAGCCTGGGCCAGGAGCGCCTGGGTCTCGGGATCCTGGGGATCGGCCTCCAGGCAGATCCGAGCGGCGGCCTCCGCCGCGAACGGCGCCCCGCCCTGCCAGGCGACGCGGGCCTCCGGGCAGTCGGCGGCCGCGGCGTCGAGGGTGAGAAGGAGGGAGAAGGCGGCGATCACGATGCCCTCGGCTGGAATCCGGACCGCGTCATCGCACCCCACGAGCGGACGCCGCGGGCGAAGCGCCAGAGGCCACGGATCCTGGCCAGCAGCGTGAACTGGCGGTACCCGAAGTTCTCCAGGAGGGCCACGACGAGGAGAGCGATGCGGTACCGGACCGGATCCTGGATGGGCGGCCGGTCCCCCGGGGACCAGCGGGCGTTGAGCTCGTCGGTCAGCACGCTCTGGAACGAGAACAGCATCCCCGCGAAGAGGGAGATGACGAAGAAAAGGAGGAACAGCACGAGATTCACCAGGCCCAGGGCGTACTGGATCGTGAACACGCAGTACCCGGCAAGCTCCACGAGAGGGCCCATGAGCTCGAACACGAAGAAGACCGGGACGACCAGCGAGCCGACCAGGCCGAACCGGGAGTTGCCGATCATGTCCCGGTTGCGGAGCATGACCTCGGCCAGGCCTCGATGCCAGCGATCGCGCTGGGCAGCGAGCACCGAAAACCGCTCGGGGACCTCGGTGTAGCAGATCGGGTCTGGCAGGTGGATCACGGCGTAGCGGCGACCTTTCTCTGCGAAGTGCCGATGGAGCCTCACCACGAGGTCCATGTCCTCGCCCACAGTGTCGGGCCGGTAGCCGCCCACCTCGACCAGGGCCTCCCGGAAGAAGAGCCCGAAGGCGCCGGACACGATGAGGTTCCCGCCCATGCGGTTGTAGCCGACGCGACCCAGGAGGAAGGAGCGGAGGTACTCGACGAGCTGGAAGCGTCCCAGCCAGCTCGAGGGCAGGTGCAGGCGCCGCAGGCGGCCGTGGACGACGGAGCTCCCGTTGGCGACGCACACGGACCCACCGACCGCGACGGCGTCACGATCGTCGTACAGGAACGGCTCGACCATCCGGAGCAGGGCCTTGCGGTCCACCAGCGTGTCGGCGTCCACGCAGCAGACCAGTGGGGTCTGGCAGGCGTTGAGCCCGGCGTTGAGCGCGTCGGCCTTGCCGCCGTTCTCCTTGTCGACGACCCAGAACCGCGGATCGCTGGACGACCTGTAGATCTCTCGGATCGGCCGGGTGGGGATGTCGGAGCAGAGGATGTGGGGCGTGGGATGACAGTCGAACGCCTCGAGGATGCGGGCGAGCGTGGTGTCCCCGCTCCCGTCGTTCACCACGATCACGCGCAGGGTCGGGTACTCGAGCTGGAGGAACGAGGTGATGCTCTCGACGATGACCTTCTCCTCGTTGAAGGCCGGCGCCACGAGCGTGATGGGCGGGGTCGCCATGTCCGAGAGCACGCGGCCGTCGTACTCCACCATGCGAAGGTAGCGGCGGTTGCGGATGTCGAGGAGCGCGAACACCGTGAGGCACACGTACAGGAGGTTCACCGCCAGGAAGTACACCAGGAAGAGGGAGTCGAGCAGCAGAATCATGTCTTGTCTCCCCGACTCTCGGAGAGCACGCGGCTGTGGCCGATCTCCGCCTCGGCGGTGCGGCGGGCGAGGGGGTAGTGGGAGGCCTCGGCCACGCCCTGGAGACGTCCGAGGCCCTCCTCGCCGAGGAGACGGAGGGCTGTGGCCGCGTTCTGTCGAACCCAGGGCACGGGATCCCCGAGCGCGAAGCCGAGCGCGTCCACCGCGGTCGGCTCGCCGTGCTGGCCCAGCGCGCTCGCGGCACGGGCCCGAACGATCCAGCTCGGGTCACCGAGCAGCGTGAGCAGGAGACGGAAGGCGTCCGGCGTGCCGAGGTGCCCGGCGGCCATGCAGGCCCCGACACGGATCTCGGGATCGGCGTGGGCGGCGGCGCCGGGCAGCCAGCGTGCGCAGGCGTTCGGCACGCGCTGCGCGGCGGCGGCCAGGAGCACCCGGCGCACGATGGGGTCCGGCAATCGATCCCAGCTGTCCATGAGGGTGGCCAGCACGGGCCGGGAGAGCCCCAGGAGGGCCGCGTGGAGGGGCTGCTCCATCAGGCGACGAGGCGGGCGCAGTGTGGCCAGCACGCCCCGGACGTCCTCGGCGTCCCCGATCCGGGCCAGGAGGATCAGGGTCGAGACCTGGACCGGGTACGGATCACGAGGCCGGACCACGACGTGGACGCGATCCCCCGGACGGGCCACCTCCGAGAGCCGGCGCAGCGCCCGCACGCGGCGGGGCCATCGCCAGGAGCGCAGCATGCGGATGTCGTGCAGGTGGAGACCCGCATCCCGGTAGAGCGATGCGATCGCGTCGTGGTAGGTCCCTTCGGTCCTGAGGAGGTAGGTGTGGATGTAGTCCGCGGTGATGTCGGGCTTCCAGCGAGCTGCCTCGAGGATCCACGCCGGTCGCTGGTCCGGGCCGTCCACGGCGGAGAGGAAGCCCGGCCCGCAGGCCTCCTCGAAGCGCACCCGGGCGCGCTCGCTGGCCGTGGCCCGGAAGAGGCGGGTGAACAGCCAGGCGACCTGCGCGAGGATCAGCACGAACTCCGCCGCTGCCAGGTAGAGCAGCACCCGGTACAGGCCCACCGTCCAGAGGGGACCCAGGACCGAGACCCACGCGGGGGCGGGCTGAGTCAAGACGCTCGAACGAGCCGCCCCACGCGGGCGGCGAGAACGGAAGGATTGAAGGGCTTGGCGATGAAATCGTCCGCCCCCCAGCCCAGGGCCCGCACGCACGTGGCGTCGGGATCCTGAGCCCCGGTGACCACCACGCGGGGCATGCGGGCCGGTTGGAGGGACCGGAGGTTGCAGAGGAGCTCGAACACGCCCGCAGGGGGAACCAGGGCGTCGGCCACCACGAGGTCGAAGAACTCCACCCGCGCCCGGTCGAACGCCTCCGTGGCGTCCTCCAGGCGGACCACCTCCCACTTCCGGCGGCGGAAGTGGTGCTCGAGGATCCGCTGGACGAACGGATCGTCGTCCACCACGAGGACGCGCACGGGGGTGTGCGGCTCCCCGTGGAAGGGCCGGTCCGGCCGGAGGAGGGGCGGCGGTACGAGGCTGTTGCCCCGGATCCGCGCGGCGAGCTCGGTGGCGGTCCAGGGCACGACGAGCCAGTCGTCGATGCCGGCATCGCGCAGCTCGTTGCGGGTGTCGGCCCCCGGCTCGGCCACCAGGGCGACGAGGGGGAGGTCGCGCAGGTAGGGCTGCAGTTTCAGGTCGGCACCGAAGGACAGGTGGGCCGGCACGCGCGCGTCCAGAAGCATGAGCGGGGCGCGGGTCTCCATCCAGGCGGCGAGCACCGCGGCAGGCTCGGTGAGGTGGACGGGGCGAAGCCCGATGCTGACCAGATCGTCGAGGAGCCGGCGGGAGAGGCGGGCATCCGCGACGAGGACGAAGGGTGCACGGCCGTCGACCTCCAGCTTCTGGTGGAGGTCCATCAGGACCGGAACGGCTTGATCGAGGTGGGTGGGAACGCGCAGCATGGGAGGGCAGCCGGACCGGAGAGCCGCAGGATAGCACGCAGATCGGAGACCGTCCGGCGCGGAGCGCAGGGACTCCGCAGGATGTACCTTGACCTCGCGCGGCCCGGCCGCGTATGGTCCCGTCCCGATGACCAGCCCGTCTTCCGAGCGTCGTCCGGTCGAGGCGCCCCCTCCGTCGGGGGGCGCGACCATCGTGCTGCTCGGGTCCATCCTCCTCCTCGCGCTCCTGCTGCGGCTCGTCGATGTGGGCCTGCCCTCGTTCCGGCACGACGAGATCGCGTCGGCCCGCATGGTCGCCCAGCCCGGCGTGGCGCGTGTGATCGAGGTGGTGGCCCGGGACGTCCACCCGCCGGCCCACTTCCTGCTCCTCCATGCGCTCGCCCGTGTCGGCCTGGACGACGAGTTCGGCTTCCGCCTCCCCTCCGTCCTCTTCGGCAGCCTCGGCGTCTGGCTGACCTTCCTCCTGGGCACGCGTCTCTTCGGAAGGCGCCAGGGGATCCTCGCCGCGGCGCTCCTCGCGGTGTCCGCACCCGCGGTGTTCTTCAGCCAGGAGGCCCGCCCCTACGCGATGCTCATGGCGGCCGCGCTCGCGGCGACGTGGTTCTGGTTCGACCTCATGGACCTCCCCACGGAGACACCGCGGCCGGGGCTCGCGTCTCGTGCCGGCCTGGTGCTTGCGTCCCTGCTGTGCGCCTACACGCACTACTTCGGCCTGCTCGTGATCGCGCTGCAGGGGTGTGCCCTCGGGATCCGGCACCTCAAGCGCCCCCGCAAGCTCCTCGGGGTCGCGATCCCCTACCTCCTGATACTGGCGGGCCTGCTGCCCTGGCTCGGCACCATGAGGACGCAGCACGACCGGCCGTCGTTCTACCTCCCCCGACCGGACCTGGGAACCATCCGCGCGTGGGTGGCCTGGAACGCCAACGATTCGGAGGGGGTGGCCGCGGTCCTGCTCCTGCTCGGGGCGGTGGCCGCCGGACACACGCTCCTGGTCGCACGGCGGCGAAACGTCGGGGTGTCCCTCCTCGATCCCACCCTCCTGGTCGCCGGCTGGTTCGTCGGCCCCTTCGCCGTCGCGTTCCTCGCGTCGTGCCTGTCCCTGCCCGTCCTCACCCACCGCTACACCATCGTGAGCCTGCCGGCCGCGTTCCTGCTGGTGGCGCAAGCGGTGGAGCACCTGCCCGTGGGCTCCCGGCCACGTGTCTGGATCGGATCGGGCCTCGTGCTCCTCTTCGCCGGTCACCTGGTGTTCGGGGTCGGTCACGGGATCCGGCCCGAACGGACCCAGTACCGCGAGGCGGTCGCCCATGTGGTGGCCGAGGAGCGCGCATGGGGTCGAGAGCTCGTGGTCACCTGCGGTGGCGCCGGCATCTACGACTACTACTTCCGCCGCCTCGGCTCCGAGGTCCGGGGCGGGGCGCGCGCCTGCCGGGAGGACGACCTCCCCGCCGTCGAGACGGCGGTGCGTGCGTCGGGCGCCGAGCGGTTCTGGCTCCTGCGCGGCAACGAGCAGCCCACCCCCGAGCTCATGTCGGGTCTCGCCCAGCGGTTCCGGATCCTCGAGCAGGCGGTGTTCTACGGGGCGGACGCGTGGCGCTTCGAGGAGGGAAGGGCCCCGGTCCGGGACCTCGCCGGGCGCTGGCGGACCCTCTGGGGTCCCCCGCCCGGCACCCGCATCCGGGAGGAGGGCGGGATCCTTCACGTCCACGTCGATTCGCCTCCCCTGGTCCGGCGGCCATTCCTCGTGTGCCAGTCCGGACCGGTTCCCCTCCGGGGACCCCGCAGCGTGCGCGGGCGATGGCGCCTCGATCCGGGGGCGGACGAGGCCTCGGGCATCGGCCTGATGGCGCGCGTGTCCGGAGCGGGCGCCGCGACCGTGTTCCGCGGCCTGAAGGTCAGGTCTCCCGGAGCACGGTGGGGGCCGGTCCGGGCGACCCTCACGCCCGAGGAGGGTGAGACCGCCGCGGAGCTGTGCGTCCGGATCGCCATCCGGGCTGGTGACCTCCGGCTCGACGGGCTCCGCTGGCGCTTCCCCGGGCGCAGCGCCGAGGCGGAGGGGGTGAGCGGAACGTGACCGGGATCGCGAGTCGTGCCCGCCGGATGATCCGATACCTGCCGGCGGGCCTGCTGGCGGGGATCTGGGGGATCGCGGTCTTGCGGATCCTCACAGGGCCCACCTCCCGGCTGTTCTCGAACCCCGCGCACATGGAGGAGGACCTCTCCCTCCACGTCTGGCAGTACTGGTGGGTCTGGCGTGCCCTCGCCCACGGGCTCGATCCCTTCCGGTCGAACCTGCTGACCTTCCCCGCCGAACTCGACCTCCGCACGCTCTGGGGCGGGCACCTGGATCTTCTCGTCGGCACGCCGGTGACCGCGCTCCTGGGGCCGCTGGCGGCCCACGACGCGGTGGTGATGGCGATGCTCGCCCTGAACGGCCTGGGTGTCGCCCTGCTGGCCCGGGAGGTGTCGGGGAGTTCCTTCCACGGCGCCATGGCGGGCTGTCTCTCGATGACCTCGCCGATTCTCCTCAAGGAGGCCCTCGCCGGACGCGTCGAGGAGATGAGCCTCGGCCTCCTGGCGATGGGTCTGGCCTGGGGACTCCGACACTGGAGAGCCGGGCGGCGGGCCGACCTCCTCCTCTCGGTCGCCGCCTTCGGCGCCTCGTTCCTGGCCTGGGCCGGTGCGGCGATGATGGCGCTCGTCCTCCTCCCCGCCCTCGGCACCGGGGCCTGGCTCTCGGCTCGCGGCGAGCGGCGCTCCGGGATCGCGAGCCCGGCGTGGTCCTCCCGGCGCGCCGTCGCTCTGGGTCTCGGGATGGTCGCCCTGCTGGGCGCGATGCTCGCCTACGGGATCTCGGGCCTCGGCACCCGCTGGCTGTGGCTGCCCGGCGACACGGAGGCCCTCCGGACCTGGACCTGCCGAAGCCTCACGGTGGACGTCCCCCTCCAGTCCCTCCTCGACCCCCGCCCCACCGGCCTGCCCGTCTCGCTGGGTCCTGTGTTGCCGCTGGCCGCGCTCCTCGCGCTGGTGCCGGGGAGGGGACGCGCCCTGCCCTGGTGGATCGCGGGCGGCGTCCTGCTCGTCCTCTCCGCGGGCCCGGACCTCGCGCACGTCCGCGGACTCGGGACGATCCCGTCCCCGTATCGGTGGCTCCCGTACGTCGTTCCGTTCTTCGGTCGATTCCACTGGCCCTACCGGTTCCTCCTGCTGGCGGCTCCCGTACTGGCCGTGCTCGCCGCCCTGGGGATCACGCGCGCGAGGGAGCGCCTGCCCCGATCCCGCCCGCTCGCGGCCCTCCCGATCGCGCTGGTGGTCCTGGCGGCCCTGCAGGTCCACCGACTGCTTCCGCTCCCGGTCCTCGAGGTCCCGCCGCTCCCGGACACCTACCGGGCGCTGGCCGGGCGCCCGGGCGCCATCCTGGAACTGGCCTGGCCCCACCATGCGGCGTACGACCCCCGCCTCGCCCAGATCCACCACGGGCGACCGACCTGCTGCCTCGACCTCCCCCGTGAGCTCCGCCCGCCCGACCTCGTGGCCCTCCAGGAGCGCCACGGGCTCCTCGCACTCACGGCGCGATGGAGCGACGCACGCGGAGCCGCCGGGTACGCCGGTCCGGTCGATCCACGAGCACTCGCCGGGCTCGGGTTCACGCACGTCGTGGTCCATCGGTCCGATGGGCGGCGCTTCGAGCATTACGCACAGGGCGAGGTCCCGGATCCCACCCGCGAGACCCGTCGACCGGACGGGGCCTGCCCTGGGAGCGTCCCGCCCCCCCCCGGCATCAGCGGGCTCGGGGACGCCGGCGAGGGGTCCGAGCGGTTCCTGCGCGGGCTGTTCGGCCCGCCGGTGAGCGAGGAGGCACTGCCCGATGGGACCCTCGTCCTCTACACCGTCGGGGGGTCACCGGGCGCAGGTCGGGAGGTCCGTTAGCATGCTCATGCGTCCGCTCCGGACCGTCGCCGGCCGGATCCCGCACCTGCACCTCGAGTTCCTCCTCCTCGGGCTCGGAGCGGGGGTGGCGTTCACCTGGCCGCTCGCCCTCCACCTCGGCACCCGCCTGCCGGGCAGCCCGCTGGTGGGCGCGTACTCCCACTGCTGGAAGCACTGGTGGACCTGGCAGGCCCTCGCCGTCCACCACGTCAACCCGGCGTGGAGCCCGCTCCTCGCCTTTCCCGACGGTTTCGACGTCGGCTACTACCTGGCCTCGTTCGGGGACGCCCTCTGGACCCTCCCGGTGACGGCGCTGGCCGGCCCCGTGGCAGCGTACAACGTGGCGGTCCTCGGCGCGAGCGCCGCCGGGTGCTGGGCCGCGAGCCTGCTCGCCCACCGGACGGGCGTCGGGCGAGGCGCGGCGGCGATCGCGGGCCTCGGTTGGGCGTTCTGCCCCCACCATCTCGGATTCCTCCAGGGAGGTGCGGTCGAGAACCTCGCCAACCCCTGGTTCCCCCTCCTCGTCCTCGCCCTCCTCATGCTCCTGGGCCACCCGGTGGTGGGGGCGCCTCCCGCCCCTCCGGAGCGTCGGCGGGCGGCCCGGCTCGCCGGTGTGGTGGCGCTGTGCCTCTTCCTGCTCGGGATGAAGGTGTGGCTGGGGGGTCTGGTGGCCTGCCTGTCCGCCGGGGCGCTCGCGTGCGGGCTCGGCCTGCTCCGGATCCGGGAGCGTGGGAGGGCTCTCGCCTGGTCGCTCGCGGGCCTCGCCGCCGGCGCCGTCGCCCTCGCGATCGCGGCCCGCATCCTCCTGCCACCCCTCGAGGATCCGCGTCCCCTCGTCCAGCAGGTGGCGTCGGCGGACTGGGGCGCCGTGCACCAGTCCTGGAAGCGCCACGTGCCCGAGGCGAGGATGTTCCTCACGGGCGACCTCTGGCTGAACCAGCAGATCTACGCGGTCCTGGCCGTACTCGCACTCCTCGGGCTGGCCGATCGACGAGGCCGGTTCTGGATGGCGCTGGCGCTGCCCTTCCTGATCGACATCGTCGTCCCTTCCTCCTGGACCCATCGGATCGTACTCCAGGTCACGGACGGAGCTCCGGGACTCCTCGAAAGCCTGAAACAGGTCCTCGTGAACCCGGATCGCCGGTTGTTCCCCCTGCACCTGTGTTTCGCCTTGGCCGCGGCCCAGGGCGCCGCCTGGATCCAGGCCCACCTGGCCCGACGCCTGCCCCGACTCGCCCGGGCAGTGCCGGTGCTCATGCTCGCGGCCTGGATGGGGGAGTCCTGGGCCACCGCTCCCGTGACCCTGCCCGTCCAGACCTTCCCCGCCCGGGATCCCGAATACACCCGTGTCCTCGCCGCCGCGGGGTCCGGGGCGGTCGTGGACCTCCCGCTCACCATCACCGGTACTCCCGAGGACATCCCGCGGATCAAGGCCGTCCGCAGCCGCTTCGTCTTCGATCAGACCCTCCACGGGCGCCCGACCACCTCCTCGGTGGGATCCCGGCTCCTGTACTCCCCACGCCTGCTTCCCGTGGACGAGCCCGTGCTGTGGATCCTGCACCAGCGGACCCTCTTCGGCACCGGGGATCGGCCGCTGCCCCAGCGCTGGTCGCCGACCCGGCTGCGCAACCTCGGGTTCCGGTGGATGGTCCTGCACCCGGACGACGGCGAGGAGACGGCCTACCGGCGCCTGGCCCACGACCTCGCAGCGCTGTGTGGCGACCCCCGGGTGTTCCCGGACGGCGTGATGC
>JBFYZZ010000124.1:0-5871 GCA_041309225.1 Deltaproteobacteria bacterium
GCGAAGGCGGCCACGAGGAGGGCGAGGGTGAGGCCCGCCATGGTGATGGTGATGCCGCAGCTCTCCTGGACCGGCTTGCCGTCGACGTGGCAGTTGAACCGGGCGAGGCGGAAGGCTCCGCACACCACGAACAGGAAGGCCACCGCCAGCCCGAGCAGCCCGGCCTGGTGGAGGCACCACTCGTAGGCGAGCAGGGCCGGGGCGAGGCCGAACGTGACGATGTCGGACAGGGAGTCGAGCTGCGTGCCGAACGCGGTGTCGGAGCGGGTCATCCGGGCCACGCGGCCGTCGAGCATGTCGAAGACGGCGCCGAAGACGACGAGCCAGCCGGCCAGCACCGCGATCCGGTAGTCGGATCCGGGCTGCATGAGCAGGTGGATCGCGTAGAACCCGCAGAACAGGTTGGCGGCGGTGAACCAGTTGGGTGGACTGAGGAACTGGCGGAGCATGACATCCGTCCGGGGCGGACTCCAGGATACCGGCGTTTGCTCCTGCCGGCAAGATCGCTGGACGCCGCCCGTCCGGCTCCGGGCGCCGTACACCCGCCCGAGGTCAGGGGGCCCGGCCGACCAGGGCGGCGTGGAGTGCGCGCTCCGCGACCGGCGCGGAGCCCTCGGGCAGCGTCCAGGCCAGGCGGTCGCCGTCCGCCTCCAGGCCCGTGACGGACAGGCCCGCCGCCTCGAGGGCCCGGGCGCCTTCGGCGAGCCGCTCGGGCCGCCCGCAGCCCGGTCCGACCGCCGTGGCCACGCACACGGGCTCGAGGCGCACCCCCTCGGGCCACGCCACCCGGTCCCGCTGGGGGAAGTCGCGGCGGTCCACGAGGACCCCGTCCGAGCGCACGGCCCGCACGGGGGCCTGGGTCCGGACCAGCGCGTCGAGGAGGGCCGGGAGGCCGCCCACCCCCGGGGTGACGCGGTCCACCTGGCCGTCCACGGTGACGGCCAGCACCTGCCCGGCGGTCTCCCCGCCGCGGGGGGGGCCCACCTCGGTGCCGCCGGTGCTCGCCTCGGTGGCCACCGCGTGGAGGGTGATGCCGTGACGCGCGGCGAACGCCACGGCCTCCGGGTGCAGGACCCGGGCCCCGCCCCGGAACAGGGCGAGCGCCTGGTCCCAGGACAGGCGGTCGAGGTGGCGGGCCTCGGGGACCACCCGGGGGTCGGCGGAGAAGATGCCGTCGACGTCGGAGCAGATCTCGCACAGGTCGGCCGGGAGCGCCGCGGCCAGGGCCACCGCGGTGGTGTCGGAGCCCCCGCGCCCCAGGGTGGTCACCTCCCGGCTGCGGCTGACCCCCTGGAAGCCGGCCACGATGGCGACTCTGCCCTCCTCGAGGGCGGCCCGGATCCGATCGGGGCGGACCTCCAGGATGCGCGCCGAGGCGTGGTGGTCGTCGGTGATGATGCCCGACTGGGAGCCGGTGAAGGACACCGCCGGCACACCCAGGTCGGCCACCGCCATGGACAGCAGCGCCATGGTGATTCGCTCCCCCACCGAGACGAGCATGTCCAGCTCGCGCCGCCCGGGGTGAGGGGACACCCGCCGGGCCAGGGTGAGGAGCTCGTTCGTGGTGTTCCCCATCGCCGAGACCACCACCACCACGCGGTGCCCGTCGCGCACCGTGGCGGCGACGCGCTCCGCCACCCGCTGGAGGCGGGGGATGTCGGCCACCGACGAGCCGCCGTACTTCTGGACGACCACGGCCACGAGAGCCTCCGGCACGCTACCGTATCTCGAGGTTGTCGATCCAGACCTCGCGCACGCCGCGATCGGCCGAGAGGTAGGCGGTCACGTCGTTGAGGTGGAGCGCCAGGACCGAGCCCCGGGGCCGTTCGGACGGGGTGGTGGGGTTGGTGCTGTGGAAGGTGGACAGGGCGACGTCGAGCGGGATCCACCGCCCGGCGGGCACCTCGAACGGATCGGTGGCGAACTCCCGGCCCCCACGGTCCTCCACGAGGATGCGGAGGAAGGAGGGGAAGCCCTGGCCCATGATTTCGCATCGGAACCGCGTCAGGTTGCCGGCGCTCGACGCGAACGAGACGGTGATCTGGTCCTCCTGCCGGTCGCGGATCAGGAAGGTCCACCGGATGGCCCGGCCGTGGTCTGCGTCCACGGGCGCGACCCGGACGTCGCCGCGATCCCCGTAGAGCCAGGAGTGGACGAAGGGACCCCGGCCGTCCTCCATGTCGTGGCGGAAGGGGAGCCGGTCCACGGTGGCGAGTACGGCGTCCATCTGGGCCTGGAGCGCCAGGGCGGCCTCGCGCGCGTCTGGATCCTCCAGCGCGAGTTCGAGGGCCTTCCGCGCCCCCTCCCGATCGCCGAGGGTCAGGCGCGCATGCGCGAGCCAGTAGGCGGTCTCGCCGTGCAGCCGGTCCATGGCGTCCAGCCGCGCCAGGAGGGCTTCCAACCGCTCCACGGTGGCCGGCGTGACCCCGTCCACGACCTCCGAGACCCGGATGTCGTTGAGCAGCGCCCAGTCCCCCGGGGTCTCCACCCCGACGGCGGTGCGGGCGACGAGCAGGAGGAGGGTCGCGATCACCCGGGCTCCGCTCCTTCCTCGGCGACGAACCGGTAGCCGACGCCGTGCATGGTCTCGATGAAATTCGGTTCCTGGGCGTTGTCGGCGAGCTTCTTCCTGAGGTTCAGGACGTGGGTGTCCACCGTGCGGGTGGTCACGTTGGGGGCGTACTTCCAGATGCTGGTGAGCAGTTCCTCCCGAGGCAGCACCCGGCCACGGTGCTCGATGAGGTACCGGAGGAGCTCCTGCTCCCGGTTGGACAGGCGCTCCTCCCCGCCGGGGTGGCGGACCAGGTAGTTGTCGAGATCCACGAAGACGTCCCCGAACTGGAAGGTGCTCCGGGCCCCGCCGGTGCGCTTGATCAGCGCCTTGACCCTGGCCGCCAGTTCCAGGAGGGAAAAGGGCTTGGTGACGAAGTCGTCGGCCCCGAGCTCGAACCCGAGCAGCTTGTCGGTCTCGGCGTTGCGGGCGGTGAGGAACAGTACCGGCCCCTCGAAGCCCTGCTTGCGCAGGGCCTTGCAGACCTCGAACCCGTCCATGCCGTCGGGGCCCTCCGGCCCTTCGTGCAGCATGACGTCGAGCACCGCCACGTGGGGCAACCGGTCGGTGGCCAGCTCGAGGGCTTCGCCGCCCCCGCGCGCCGCCAGGACCTCGTATCCCTCGCGCGTGAAGAACACCCTCAGGGTCTTCAGGACCTCGGCCTCGTCCTCGACGAACAGGATCCGGACCATGCGCTGTCTCCTTCAGGGCTTCGAGGGGACCGGCAGGTGCAGCGTGAACACGCTGCCCCGCCCGGGGTAGGGGGCCACGGACACCCGGCCGCCGTGTGCGTCCATAATGTACTTCACGATGGCGAGGCCGATGCCGGTGCCCTTGGAACGCCGCGCTCGAGGGTCCTTGCCGCGGTAGTACTGGTCGAAGATGCGCTCCCGCTCGTCGGGTGGGACGCCGATCCCCCGATCCGCGACGTGGACCTGCACCTCCTCGGGCAGCACCGTCACGCTCACGCTGATCCAGTGCCCCTCGGCCCCGTACTTGGCCGCGTTGGAGAGGAGGTTGGTGAGGGCCTGTGCGATGGCGTCCGGATCGTGGGGGATCACCGGGAGGGAGGGGGGGATGTCCGCCTCGAGGTCCACCCCGCGGACCTCCATCGAGTAGCGCGTGGTCTCGACCGCGACGCGCAGCGTGTACGCGAGGTCGGCGGGCCGGAGGGTGTAGTTCTTGGTGCCCCGCTCGATCGCGGCGAAGTCGAGCACGTTGTCGACGAGGCGGGAGAGGCGCTCGGCCTCGCGCACGATCGTGTCGTAGTGCCGCTGGCGATCGTCCTCGTCCTCGGCGAGGCCGAGCTGGAGCGATTCGCCCTTCAAGCGGATCTGGGTGATCGGCGAGCGCAGTTCGTGGCTGACATTGGCTGCGAAGGCGGATTTCAGACGTGCCAGATCCATCTCCCGCGAGACGAGGCGGGAGATGAGGGTGGCGCCGAGAGCCACCGTGGCCATGGAGAGGAGGACGAGCAGGATGCGGCGCATGCGGCGCTGGGAGAGGGCGCGGACGAGCCCCTCGGCGTCCACAGGGTGGGCCGCCACCGACCAGCCCGGCATCCAGGGCGCGAGGCTGCGGCGCTCGAACGTGTTCGGGGGTGGCGGCTCCTCCGGAGCGAGGACCGTCACCGCGACCTGGCCGTCGGGGCGCATGGACTGCCGGACGGCGACGAGGACCTGGTCCAGGACGGCGGCGAGGTCGAGCGCGAAGGCGTAGAGCTGGTCGCCCTGCCAGGTGGTGGCCCAGAGCCCGACGTCCCCGACGGTGTAGCGGAAGGCGCCGGAGGCCACGCGGAGCAGGCGGCCACCTGCCGCAAAGGGCTGGATCTCGGGCAGCAGGCGGCGGGCCCAGTAGATCTGCTGGGCGCGCACGTCGAGGCGGCTCCTGCGGCTGGCCAGCCAGTCGGCGTCGGTGCGGGTCTCGAGGTGATCGAGGGCGTGGAGGGCCACCGAGAGCTCGCCCGCCTCGTCGAGGGACGGGGCGCTCGCCAGGACGGACTCCACGACGGCTCGCAGCACGCGCACGCCGGCCTGGGGATCCCGCTGGAGGAGGACCTTGCCCTCGCCGAGGCGGGCCAGGCCGGCCACCGGCAGGCCCCACACCGCGGGCCGGGGACCCATCATGCGGGCGGTCTCGGTGTAGAGCGCCTCGGCCTCGCGCATGCGCCCCGCCCGGGCCAGGACCCTGGCCCACTGGAGGCGGGCGGTGCCCTGCAGCACCACGCCCGGCGCCTCCGCCGCCGCCCGCTGGTAGAGCAGGGCGGCTCCGGCGAAGTCACCCTGCTGCTCCAGGCGGCGCGCGGACGCGTAGTCGCCGATCAGGAAGAAGAGGTGATCGGGGAGGCCGCCGGCCCGGGTGTCCGGCCGGGGCGACACCATCTCCCCACGCTCGTCGAGGCGGACGGCGAGGAGGAGGTAGGGCGAGATCTCCCCGGGGGACTCCTGCACCGAGTGGCCCGAGGCGAGGCGGTTGGCCGCGTTCTGCTCGAACTGGTCGAAGAGGACCTCCACGCCCGACACGGCGGCCTGGAGGCTCGAGCCGATCTCGGATTCCACCGCGGCCCGCATCGACGCCTCGCCCCGGAGCGAGTCCGAGATGCCGAACCAGCCGAGGAGGATGGCGGGTGCGACGATCGTCAGGGCGTACACCGCCACGAACCGCATCACGCTCTCGAGCCTGAGCAGATCCTCCGTGGCCCGTACGCCTCGCTGGCCGTGCCCGATGCGGCGGGCTGCCCAGCGGGTGATGCGGCCCGGTCCTCGGCGGCGGGGGGCGGCGTCCATGGACGCACAGGATATGCCGGGTCTCCCCATCCGGGGAGCCCCCCCGTCCTTCCGGAGCGTCTTCCCCATGCGCCTCGCCGTGCCGGTGCTCGTCCTGGCCGCCTGTCGGTGCGCTCCGGGGCCTCCCGGGGGCGGCGCGCCGGCCGCGGGCCACTTCGAGGACGCCCCGGCGCTCCTGCGTGCGGTCGAGGCCGGCGACCTCGAGGCCGTGGCCGACGCCGCGCGCCGCCTGGACGGCGGGTTGCTCGTGGAGGACGCGAACCCCGTGGGGCGTCGGGCGCTCGACGATCTGCACGCCGCCGCAGGGTTCCTCGTGGCCGCGGTCGATGCCGGGGAGGCCGGCGACGGCCTGGCACGCGTGGCCGAGGCCTGCGGCGCCTGCCACGCGAGCGAGGGCGTGGACCTCCCGTACGCCGAGGCGACGGGGCACGCCCGGCTCACCGAGCGGCTGTGGTGGTCGGTGGTGGCCGGTGATGCGGGCCGGGGCCGCGAGGTGGCGGCCCGCCTGGTTCCCGATCCGCCCGCCGGCGGAGC
>JBFYZZ010000125.1:0-5186 GCA_041309225.1 Deltaproteobacteria bacterium
GCTCCGCCCCGAGGGGACCGCGGGCCTGGAGGCCCTCGAGCCAGGGCCAGCGGCCCCTGCCGGCGGCCAGGAGCTGCTCGGCGAGGCAGGCGTGGGCCGCGGCGGGGAGGGGTGCGAACCCGGCCCCGTGGCGCGCCGCGAGGTCGACCAGGAACCCGCCCAGGGGGACCACCTCGGGCAGGAAGGCCCGCCCGCCGGACCCGGCGAGGATCCGCTCCCGCGTGATCTCGGCGGCCACGGGATCCGAGACGAGGTGGAGTACGTCCGGCAGCGGGCCCGGGACGGCGCCCGCGACCCCGTCGAGCCACCGCAGCCACTCGGCCCCCGACCGTGCGAACACGAGCGTCACCATGGCGTTCCCCTATCCCGGGACCGTACGGTGGAGGCGGACGGACGCCGTCCCCGGCGGGTTACGGGTGGGCGCCTCGGAGGTCGTCCCATGCGTCCTTCCCCACTCCTCCTCGCCCTGGCCGTGGTCGCCGCGTGCCGGCGCGACGCCGGCCCGACCCCCGGCGCCGTCGCGCCCCTCCCGCGCCCCGAGCGGCCCGATGTGCTCGTGGTCACGCTCGACACCACCCGCGTGGACGTCGTGGGGGCCTACGGCAGCACCGTGGGGGCCACACCCGCGACCGACCGACTGGCCGCCGAGGGGATCCGCTTCGATCGCGCCTTCACGGTGACTCCGCTCACCATCCCCGCGCACTCCTCGATCTTCACCGGCCTCCTCCCCCCCCGGCACCAGGTGCGCGACAACGGCGACTTCACCCTCTCCGACCAGGCCACCACGCTCGCCGAACTCCTCCGGGCCGCCGGGTGGGCCACGATGGCCTCGGTGGGGGCCGAGGTCACCTCCCACCACTGGGGTTTCGCGCAGGGCTTCGACGCCTTCCACGACGAGATGGGCCCGCCCGACGAGAAGGGAGAGCGAAACCGCTGGCGCATCGAGCGACGCGCCGACGCCGTCGTGGACGACGCCCTGGCCTGGTACGCCGCCCGCGGCGGCGACCCCACGCCGATCTTCGCCTGGGTCCACCTCTTCGACGCCCACTTCCCCTACGCTGCGCCCGAGCCCTTCGCATCGCGCTTCGCCGGCCGGCCCTACGCCGCGGAGGTGGCCTTCGCCGACAGCCAGCTCGACCGCCTCCTCCAGGCCCTGGAGGCCCAGGGCCGGCTCGAGCGCACCTGGGTCGTCGTGATGGGCGACCATGGCGAGGGCCTGGGTGCCCACGGCGAGGCCATGCACGGCGTGCTCCTCTACGACGCCACCACCCACGTCCCGCTCGTGATCCGGCCGCCGGGCGGCCTGCCGGCGCCGCGCACCGTGGCGGATCCGGTCAGCCTCGTGGACGTGGTGCCCACGGTCCTCTCCCTCACGGGCGTGCCGGTGCCCGAGGGCCTCGACGGCCTCGACCTGGTCCCGGCCATGGAGGGCGCCCCCGACGCCCTCCCTCCCGATCGGCAGATCTACGTGGAGAGCCTCTACGCCTGGCGGCACTACGGCTGGGCACCCCAGAAGGCGCTGGTGGACCGGGACCGCAAGTTCATCGCCTCCACCACCCCCGAGATCTACGCAGCCACGGACGCCCACGAGCGATCCAACCTCGCGCCCGGCGATCCCGCCCGCCTCGCCGCGGACCTCGGCCGCCTCGACGCCCTCGTCGCCACGCTCGAGCCGGCGACCGGCACGGCCATGCCCGCGTCCGAGAGCCCCGAGCGCCTCGCCCAGCTGGAGGCCCTCGGGTACGTCACCGGCGTCTCGGACCGGGCCTCCCAGCCCCCGGGCGAGGGCCTGCCGGATCCGGTCCAGCGCCTCCCGTTGCTCCGCAAGCTCGAGGAGGCGCGCCAGGCGGTGCAGAACGAGGATTTCGACGGCGCCCGGCGCCTCGTGGAGGTGTTCCTCGCCGAGGAGCCGAACATGTACGACGCGCGCATGATGCTGGCCTCGCTGCAGCTCCGGGCGGGCGAGGTGGAGGCCGCGCTGGCCACGCTGGACACGCTCGAGGCCGCGCAGCCCTCCTCCCAGGCCCGCGCCATGCGGGGCACGATCCTGCTCCAGATGGGGCGACAGGCCGAGGCGGTGGAGTGGCTGGCCTCGGCGCTCGAGATGGACCCCTACCTGTCCCGGGCCTGGGAGGCGTACCTCCACGCCCTCTTCCTTTCGGGCGACATGGTACGCCTGGAGACCGAGGTGGCCCGCGCCCGGCAGCTCGTCCCGGACGCCCGGGGCCCGCGGGCCATGGAGGGGGTGCTGGCCGCTGCCCGCTCCGACTGGGCCGCGGCCGAGCCGATCCTGCTGGCCTCGCTGGCCGAGGACGCCGAGCAGCCCTTCTGCAACTACAGCATGGGCGTGGTGCGCCGGGCCCAGGGTCGCACCGACGAGGCCGAGTCCTTCCTGCTCGAGGAGATCCGCCTCTTCCGGGCCATCCCGGCGCGCAAGCTGCTCGTCGAGATCTACGCCGAGACCCACCGCTTCCAGGAGCAGCTGGAGCAGCTGGAGGCGCTCCGGCTGGCCGAGCCCCCCAACGTGCCCTCCGGGCACTCCTACGCCCAGGCGCTCTTCAACCTCGGGCGGTACCGCGAGGCGGACGCCGCGGTGGACGAGTGCATCGCGCTCGATCCAAGGTACCCCGCCTGCGCCATGCTCAAGGCCAACACGCTCTCCCGCCTAGGCCGCAAGGCCGAGGCCCAGGCCGCCTACGAGCGGGCGCTCGAGATCGGCCGCCGCCAGCTCGACACGGTCGGCAGCAAGCCCGCGCCGGCACCCCCGGCGCCTCCCGCCCCGCCCGCGGCCGGAGCGACGAGCGACGCCCCCGGCTAGTCGGGCAGGAGGGTCCCGGTGCCGGTGACGGCCACCGTGACGGTCGAGCCTGCCGGGTAGGGGCTCACATCGTCCGCGATCAGCGTCAGCTCGGGATCGTAGGTGGTGTCCACGCTCACGACGTAGTTGGCCGTGGTGGTGCTGCCGTCGTGGCTCCCGAGGCTGAAGACCAGCACGAGCCAGGTGCCCTCGTCGAGCCGTCGCAGGTCGAAGGATGGGCACCCGAAGGCCGGCGGCGGGTAGGTGCACTCGAAGTTGTCGTCGCCGGTCTGGACCGTGCACCCCGAGGGGTTGTTGACGAACGCGGCGAGGTCGGTGGCCGTGGCGGCATCGGCCGTGTCCACGGTGACGTAGACGATCTCGGACTTGGACGGGTCGACCGTGAACGCCCAGGCGTCGAGCAGCGATTCGCCCGTGGCCGGGACCGATCCGGTCCCCGTCCACTTGCCCCCGAACCCGCTGGAGGTGCGGGAGTCCCGGACCGTCCCGCAGTCGTAGTAGTAGCCGCCGTAGTAGTCGTAGTACGTGTACGTGTACCCGAAGTCCCAGGTGAGGTTCGTGCCGTCGAACGTGGCGGAGCCGTACCGGCTGCCGTCGTAGGCCACGATGCGCCAGTAGGGGCCCGGGTAGAAGCCCCCGCCGTACGAGGTGAAGTCGAGGGAGTACCCGGTGGCGAGGACGTCGGTCCAGTCGTACGGCCGGACGCCGTGGTGGTAGTAGTAGTACTCGTAGGACGTCCAGAAGGCCAGGATGGGGTTGGCGTACCAGACCACGTCGCGGTCGATGTAGGTGAGAACGGGGTGGAGGAGGCAGTCCGGCGTGCCCGCATCGCTCGTGATCGTGGGGTCGATGTCGAACGCGAACTCGCAGTCGCGGCAATCGCCGGTGAAGGGCGTGCCCTCGAGGGCGATCACGGCATCGCACACGACCTTGCCGTCCACGTCGGTGAGGTAGGTGACCTCCCCCTCGAACGCCACGTCGGCGTCGGCGTCGGCATCCGTGTCGGCATCGGCATCGGCATCGGCATCGGCGTCGGTGTCGGCGTCGGTGTCGGCGTCGGTGTCGGCGTCGGTGTCCGTGTCGGCGTCGGTGTCGGCGTCGGTGTCCGTGTCGGCGTCGGTGTCGGCGTCGGTGTCCGTGTCGTCGGGAATCGGACTGGTGTCGTCCTCCTCCGGGCCGGGGCAGGCGGAGAGGCCGAAGAACAGCAGGACCATCGGGATGCGGGCGTCCATGGAAGCCTCCGTGTCCGTGCGACGGGTCCAGGCTACCCCCGAGCGGGAGGCGCCGGCAACGGGAATCGCGTCGCCTGGTGTCGCCGCTAGTCGTCGGTGGGTTGACCCCAGCCGGAGACGAGCAACGCGGTCTTTCCGAGGTACTTGGACCCGAACAGCGGGATGTTGTCGGCGATCGGATGCAGGAGCGGATCGTACGTGGCATCGATCCGGATCTGGTACCCCGCCAGGGGGGCCGGGTCGTACCAGCCCATGGAGTAGACCACGAGCTCGTACTCACCGGGCGTGAAGCCCTCGAGATCGATGGCCGGGCAGGTGTACTTGCCGGCGTCGACCGGGAACGTGCAGTCGATGTTGCTGCGAGCGAACACGTCCGAGCAGCCGTCGGGTTTGTTGAGGAAGGCGCCCATCCAGCAGCCGGTCTTGGCGTCGACCGTGTCGACGTTGACGTAGACCGGGTCGGTGACGGTGTCGGACACCGTGAAGCCCCACACGTCGAGGAGGAAGCCCGCAGAGGTGTCGATCTGGCCCGTGGCGGTCCACGCGCCGGCGCGGATCTCGGTGGCGTCCGAGGCCACCGCGCCCGGGCAGTAGTTGTAGTAGTTGTAGTAGTAGGAGTAGCCGTACGAGACTGAGTCGAGCTCCCACAGCACCATCGGGTAGTCGTAGTCGGCCGTGCCGTAGTAGGCGGAACCGTCGTAGGCCAGGAAGTACCAGTAGGGACCCGGGTAGAAGCCGCCGCCGTAGGCGGTGTAGTCGGCCCCGAACCCGAACAGCATGAGGTGGGTGTAGAAGTCGTACCCCTTGTAGGAGTACGCGTGCCAGTAGGCCAGCACGGGATCGCGGAACCAGGCGCCGCCCGGCTGGTCCTCGAGGTAGGTGTAGAACGGGTTCAGCCCCGTACAGGCGGCGGTGCCGTTGTCCTCGACGAGTGTGGCGTCGATGTTGTAGGCGAAGTCGCACTGGTCGCCCTTGCGACTGATGCAGGGCCCGGTGTAGGGGCTGCCCACGAGCGCCACCACCGCGTCGCACACCGGCTCCCCGTCCACGGTGGTCTTGTAGGTGATCTGGCCCTCCCAGACCGGGGCGTCGACGTCGGCGTCGGTGTCGGCGTCGGCATCGGCGTCCGAGTCGGA
>JBFYZZ010000126.1:0-13761 GCA_041309225.1 Deltaproteobacteria bacterium
GGGCCGGAGGCACCTCGCAACCCGCGGGCAGGCCCGCAGGGCTGGAGCCCCCGCGCCGTTCACGCGGATGGACTCCCGGGAGGCGCCACGACCCGTCGGACCGGCGCGCCCCGAGCCCCCCACTCGCCCGGCCCTCCGGAGGGAGGCGACTTAAGGAACTTCCCAGGACCTGCCCCGATCTGGAACGTGCACGGGCCGCAGGTCGGCTGAAGTCGCGACAGGCAGGGATCGGGCGACGACATCGGACTCGGTCTCGGTCTCTGACTCGGTCTCGGTCTCGACTGTCCGGCGTGCCGCGGTCCTACCCCGGATCGCCCGTCGCGCCGCGCCGCTCCCTTCACCAGGCCCCCCCGGACAGGGGCCACTCCAGGTTCCCACGACATTGACCATCCCGCGCCGGGGCGGTATCGTCATCCCATGCGCACACGTCTCCTCCCCCTCGCCCTGTGCCTGTTCCTCCCGGTGGCCTGCACCTCCGACGAGGACGACACCTCCGACACCAACCCCGACGCCGACACGGACACCGACGCCGACACCGACGCCGACACCGACGCCGACACCGACGCCGACACCGACGCCGACACCGACGCCGACACCGACGCCGACGCCGACCCGGATCATCGTCACGATGGCCACTACACCGGCACGTTCACCGGGTCGGTGACGGTGACCACCACGTCCTCCATCGCCGATGAGTGCTCCACCCCCATCTCGTTCACGTTCGCCCGCGACGCCGAACCCGACCTCACGATCGCCACGTCGTGCACGTTCGACGGCCCCCTCTCGGGGACCCTGGCGGTCACGTTCACCGGGTCCGGCATCGAGCAGATGGACGGCGACGTGCTCGTCCAGTACACCGGCGTCCCCGACACCGAGGGCGACTGGATCGGCTGGTGGCTGAAGGACGACTACGTCGTCGGCTCGTTCGGCGGTGGCTGGTCCGGGTCCGGGACCCTCGTCGGCTGGACCGGCGGCTTCGAAGCCACGCGCGACTGACGTCGCCGATCCAGGACGGTCGCGCCGGGCGCGGCGCCGTCATACATCGGGGGCCGAATCGGAGCCTCCATGAAGACCATCATCGAACCCTTCCGGATCAAGGTGGTCGAGCCCATCCGCATGACCACCCGCGAGGAGCGGGAGCGATGGCTCGCCGAGGCCGGCCACAATCCCTTCCGGATCCGCGCCGAGCACGTGCTCATCGATCTCCTCACCGACTCGGGCACGGGGGCGATGAGCACGCGGCAGTGGGCGGGGATCATGGAGGGCGACGAGTCCTACGCCGGGGCCCGGTCCTTCTTCCGGTTCGAATCCTCGGTCCGCTCCGTGTTCGGGCACCGCCACGTCATCCCCGCGCACCAGGGCCGCGCCGCCGAGCGCCTCCTGTGCAGCGCGGTCGTACGACACGGGGACGTGATCCCGGGCAACATCCACTTCGACACCACCCGGGCCAACATCGAATCCGCCGGTGCCACGGCCCTCGACCTCCCTGTGCCCGAGGCCCACGATCCCGACATCCTCCTCCCCTTCAAGGGCAACATCGATCTTCCTGCCCTCGACCGGGCCCTTGCGACCCACGCGGGCCGGGTGCCGTTCGTGCTCGTCACGGTCACCAACAACTCGGGGGGCGGCCAGCCCGTCTCCCTCGCCAACCTGCGTGGGGCTCGCGAGATCTGCGACCGACACGCGGTCCCCCTCCTCCTCGACGCCGCGCGATTCGCCGAGAACGCATGGTTCATCCGAGAGCGCGAGCCCGGCCACGAGCACCGGGCGCCCATCGAGATCGCCCGCGACATGTTCGCCTGCTCGCAGGGCGCGCTCATGTCGATGAAGAAGGACGCCTTCGGCAACATCGGCGGGGTGCTCTCCCTCGACGACGACGGGTGGGCCCAGAAGGTCCGGACGGCCCTGATCCTCACCGAGGGGTTCGTCACCTACGGGGGCCTCGCGGGCCGAGACCTGGAGGCGCTCGCCGTGGGTCTCGAGGAGATCCTGGACCCGGAGTACCTCCGCTACCGGATCCGATCCACGGCCTACGTGGGCGAGCGCCTCGCGGCCGCGGGCGTGCCGCTCCTGAAACCGTTCGGCGGCCACGCGGTCTACCTCGACGGTCGCCGCTTCTGCGATCACCTCCCCGACACCCGCTTCCCCGGGTGGTCGCTCTCCCTCGCCCTGTACACCCACGCGGGGATCCGCTCGTGCGAGATCGGGAACGTCATGTTCGGGGCCCAGGACGACGCCGGCGCGTGGCACTGGCCCGCGCTCGACCTCGTGCGCCTCGCGATCCCGCGCCGGGTCTACACCCAGAGCCACATGGACTACGTGGTCGAGGCCCTCACCGAGCTCTACGCCATGCGCCGCACGATCCGCGGCGTGCGCTTCGTGGAGCGCCCCGCCGTGCTCCCCCACTTCACGGCGGTGTTCGAGCCGGTGTAGCGGCGGTTCTTAAGCCCCTACCCCGCCTGCAACGCGGCCACGGCGGCCAGGATGGCCTCGAGGCGCGCCGTCACCCGGCTCACCTCGCCCGCCGCCTCGACGATCACCAGGCGCCTGCCCGCGGGGAACACGCCCACGACGTAGAGGGCATCCTCCACGCCGAGGGGTGCCGTGAGCTGGAGGAGGTAGCCGGAGGTGTCGCCCGCCGCGACGTCCGTCTCGGAGAGCATGCGGTAGCCCGCGTCGAGCATCCGCTTGCGGAGGGCCTCCTTCCAGAAGGCGAGCGTGGCGTCGGGCTCGTGGGCCTCCGTGCGGACGCGGAAGAGGACGCCGTCGGGGCTCGCGGCGCGGAACGCCTTGCCCTTGGGGTAGATCGCGAACCCCTCCGGTGCCTCGGATCGGATCCCGCGGGCCCGGGTGGCGCCGTTGGGCGTCTGGAAGTCGTCGAGGAGATCGGAGAGGTTCACCGTGTTGAGCCAGGCGAACGAGGAGGAGCCGTCGTTGACCGGCGCGGTACGGTCCTGGAACCGGAAGGCGACGGCCACCTCCGCATAGGCGACGCGGTCCTCCAGGAAGCGGATCCGACCCTCGTACCCTTCGATCTCGGCCACCAGGGCGACGATCTCCCGCTCGACCGTGAGCACGCTGTCCTGCTCGGCGGTCTGGAGGAGCGCCATGTACTGGGCCAGCATCTGGCGCCGCGCGGCGGCGCGCGAGCGCAGGTCCGCGAGCTGCAGCGACCGGTCCTCGCTGTGGAAGGAGCGGTCCACCACGACGCCGAGCGACTCGGCGCCGGCCACGAAGGCCTCGGTCCGTGCGGAGGGAACCCTCAGGACGACCCGATCGCCCGTGCGGGTGGAGAACCATCCGCCGGCCTCGCGCGCCCGGGCGACGAGCGCGTCGGCCGCCGGCTCCACCTGTGTGACCTTGAGGACGAGGGAGGCGTTGACGACGGTATCTTCGGCGAGCGCCGGGAACGGGACGCCGGCCAGGACGGCGAGCAGGATGGCGCGGCGCATCATCCGACCCTCCCCTGGATGGTGGCGCGCACGGCGGGCCCGTACCGCTGCTCCTGGGCCGGCGAGGCGAAGTAGACCTCCACCAGCCAGCGCTCGTCGCCCACCACCTGGATCGCCACGATGTAGACGTACGGGCCGTTCTCGGGCGCCTCTCCAGCCGCGGGCGCCCGGGGTGGTGCCACAGCGGGGATCGCAGCGGAGGGATCCACCAGCCTGAGCACATGCCAGGCGCCGAGAGTGGAGACCGTGGCCGACGAGAACTCGGGGGCGAGGCGGGAGCGGACCGCCTCGACCCAGAACGGCGCGTCGCCCCGCGGGACGTCCTCGAGCCGGGAGGCCCAGAGGACGGCGCCGTCCGCGCTCTCGGCCACGAAGTGCCGCTTGTCGTCGAGCAGCACGAAGCCCTCGGGCACGTCGAGCCGGAGGGCCTTGCCCGAGAAGGCGACGTCGCGGCGGAAGGGCGACAGGGCCCGGATCCACTCGAACCCCGCGATCTCGTCCTCGTGGGGCTGATCCTCGAGGGCCCGACGAGGCACGCCCTCCACCGTGATGCGGGAGAAGGCGGCCAGGGCCGAGAGCACCTGGAGGCGTGCCTCGAGGCCGTCGATCTCCTCGGTGAGCCGCTGGATCTGCTTGAGGATCTGGATCTTCTGCTTCTCGTCCTTGGTGCGGGCGAGGATGGACATCAACCGCTCGCGGGTGGCCCGGGCGGTCTGGAGCCTCAAGTCCACCTCGCTCCAGGCCTCGGTGATGTCCTCGGCGGTGACGGACTTGTCGAGGACGTCGCCGAGGGCCAGCACCTTGGCGAATACCTCGTGGAACCCGTCGACGGGCACGCGAACGGTGATCCGACGGGGATCCATGGTCTCCACGCCTCCGCCCGCGGAGGTGGCCAGCTCGGCGACCTGCTTGACGAGGTCCTCGGTGCGGGCGACGCGCAGCCGGGCCCACCCGTTGTAGTGGACCTTGCGCTCGACGAAGGGCTGCTGGGGTGTGGCCGGCTCTGGGGGCTGGGCGGGTGGGCCGCCCTCCGCCCGCATCGATTGGGCCGCGGGCGCGGCGGACGGCCTGGGCGAAGCGGCGTTGTCCCATTCGGAGGATTTGGCACGGCGGGACACGCTCTCCGTCGGGTAGGCCATGTCGGCCGCGCCCCCGTACGCCTGCGCTTCCTCCAGGGCTATCGTGGGGGAAGAGGCCTTGTGGCATCCGGCCAGCAGGGCGAGCAGGGCCAGGACCGCGAGGTGCGCCTTCCGCATGGGACCTCCAGGGACCGGGCACGCGGGACGTCCGCGAGTGCCGGGTCGTCCCGTTCCCGCTATCCTGTCCCTCCTGGCTCGGGCTCCAGAGCCGGGCGCGGGAGCTCCCCTGTCCGTCCGCCTTCGCCACCACCGGAGCGCCGCCTCCTTCCTGGCCGATGCAGGGCCCCTCCTGGAAGCCTCGGAGGCCGAGAACAACCTGATGGTGGGCGTGGCGCTGGAGCTGCGTCGGGATCCCGCCCGCTACCCCGATCGGAACACGCTGGTGACGGTCCACGGGCCCGGCGGCGCCTGCACCGCCGCGCTCCTGCGCACCCCCCCGTACGGCGCCGTCGTCACGGGCGCGAGCCCCGAGGAGGTGGAGGCCCTCGTCACCGACCTCCGGGGCTGCCTCCCCGACCTTCACGAGGTGCTCGCGCCGCGGGTCACGGCCCTCGCCTTCGCCGGCGCCTGGACCGCGCGCTCGGGCGGCGTGCCCGCGACGCTGCTCGAGATGCGGGTCTACCGGCTCGATGCGGTGCGATCGTCGGACCGCCCGCTGCCCCCGGGTCGCCTCCGGAAGGTACGACCCGCCGACGAGCCCCTGCTGAGCGCATGGATCGATGCCTTCCACGTCGAGGTGGGCCTCCCCCTCCACGGTACCCCGAAAGGGATGGCCCGGCGTCTCGTGGAGGACGGATCCACCTGGCTGTGGGACGACGGCGGGCGCCCGGTCGCCCTGGTGTGCAGCCAGGGCGAGACCCTGCACGGCACGCGGATCTCCATGGTCTACACGCCCCCGGAGGATCGCGCACGGGGGTACGCGTCCGCTGCGGTCGCCGACGCCTGCCGCCTCGCGCTGGCCGATGGCAAGCGGATGTGCCTGCTCTTCGCCGACGCGGAGAATCCGACCTCAAACGCGCTCTATCAGCGCATCGGGTTTGGCGAGGTGACCCGCTTCGCCCACGTGCTCCTGGGCAGCCCCACGGCGCGGACCCCGGACGAGGAGCGCGATCAGGCGCCGAGGGCGGCCAGGGCGCGGTCGTAGTCGGGCTCCTGCCCGATCTCGGGCACCTGCTCGGTGTAGACCACGCGATCGTCCTCATCGAGCACGACCACGGCTCGGGAGCAGAGGCCCTGGAGCGCCCCGTCGATGATGCGTACTCCCCAGTCCCGATCGAAGGAGGATCGGAACGTGGAGAGGCTCTCCACACCCGTGATGCCCTCGGCCCCGCAGAAGCGCTTGTGGGTGTAGGGCAGGTCGGCCGAGATGCAGAGCACGGCCACGCCGGGGAGCGACGCCGCCCGGGCGTGGAAGGTGCGCACGGACATGGCGCAGACGGAGGTGTCCACGCTCAGGAAGATGTTGAGGATCTTGCGTCGTCCGGCGTAGTCCGAGGAGCCGACCTCCCGGAAGTCCGTCCCGACGAGTCGGAAGTCCGGGGCGCGGCTCCCTACGGGGGGGAGGTCGCCCAGGGTGTGGACGGGGTTGCCCTTGTGCAGGATGGTCGCCATGTGCCCTCCGGAACGGTGTCGAGGTACACCCCCCTCACCCCGCCGTCGCGTGCCCGTCGAGGCGCGAGGGTCCGGGGAGGAGGGGGGTGTGCATCCCCTGGAGTCCCCACGCCCCGCGAGTGTGGCGGATCGCGGGCGGGATACGTTCACGCCACTCCCATGTGCGCCGCCCTGCTGCTGGCCCTTCTCGCCGTGCGCTCCGCGCTCGCGGATCCCTCGGCCCTCGCTCCGGGCTTCACCGAGCTCGACGCGGCCGTCACCACGCTCAAGGCCCAGGCGGTCCGAGCCGAGGCGTCCCAGGTCGCCCTGGAGCGGATCCACAATCGGCTGGCCGAGCGCCTGGCGGCCGAAGGCGCGGTTCTCTGCGAGGATCCCACGCTGGCCCGGACGTCGTCGCTCCTCGCGGCCTGGCGGGCCTCGGCCCAGACGGCACGGATGGACCTCGCCCGCCTGCGCCGCGTAGCCTCCTCGTCCACGCTGGCCCCGGTGCTCGACGCTCGGGCCCGGGCCGACCTGGAGACGCTCACGGCGCGGGTCGATCGCCAGGTCCCCGCGTGGCTCGAGGCCGCAGCGTGGCAGTCACGCTTCGTGGACCCCGTCCTCGAACGCTGCCAGCCCGTCCTGGCGCCGGGCCCCGGCCTGCCCGATCCGCTCGCGCCGGAGCGCCCGGCGACGGGTCCCGTGGCCGTCGTCGGGTTCGGCGGTGGCCTCGTCTGTCCCGGAGATCACCCGGCGGACGGGGGCGTCGTGGTGCTCCCGGCGCCGGAGGCCTGCTACGGCCCTGTCGACTGCGCCTGCTTCGTGGAGCCCGTGCTGCCGGGCGCTGTGCTGGGGCCCCCACCCGAACTGGAGCCGCCCGCGTCCGGGGCCTCGCCCGAACCGGCGCCCGCCGGCGAGCCGCCGTTCACCGGTCGCTGACGGCCGGTGACGAGCAGGTAGGTGCCCTCGGGGTCGGCCAGCGCGAGCTGGTCGAGTGCGGTGCTCCTGCCCGACTCGTTGCCCTGGGCCCCGAGGGCGCGGGCCTCGAGCGCGAGCGCCTCGGGCAGCCATGGATCCGCCGCCAGCAGGGCCCGGGCGTCCTCCAGCGCACCGCTCGCCTCGCCACGGGCCAGCCGGGCCTCACCACGGGCGAGGATCCCCACCGCGTCGGTGGCACCGGCCAGCGATCGGACCTCGGCGGCCGGATCGGCCGTGAGGTCGCGGCGTGCCTCGATCCGGGCCACCACCGCGGGCAGGCCGAGGGCCTCGGCGGAGGTGAGCGCCTGGTCGAATGCGCCGACGTCGAGACCCAGCGGCACCTGGAGCGCAGCCGCCTGGGCGGCCCGGCCCCGGGCCGCGAGCTCGGGCAGAAGCTCCCAGGCCTGCCGGCGCTGGGCGCGGGCCAGCAGGAGCGCCACGCGTCGCTCCACGGGCTCGGGGGCCTCCGGAGCGAGCGCCTGCCAGCGCGCCAGGAGCACCAGCTCCTCGTCCTCCCTGCCCCCGTGTCGGGCCACGTCGGCCTCGAGCGCCACCACGCCCGGGTCGTCCGAGTACGGGGCCGGCAGTCCGGCCACGAGTTCCGACGCCATCGCGGCACGGCCCGCGTCCAGGGCCGTGCGGGCGTGGGCCAGCTGGAAACGAAGGTCTCCCCTCCTCAAGCGTGTCGCCACGTCGGTCCAGGTCGCGAGGGCTTCGTCGGGCTCCCCCAGCCGGGTCAGCAACGCCGCCCGCTCGGCCAGGTAGGGCACGCGGTCCGGGTCGATCACCAGGGCCCGGTCCATGGCCACGAGCGCGGTCGCGAGGTCCCCCTGCCCCTCGGCCTGCCGGGCGACGACCCACCAGGCGAGGTGCATGCCGGGATCGAGGTAGACCGAGCGAGCCACCGGGTCCTTCCCGCGATCCCCGGTGTGCTCGGGGGGCACGGGCGGAAGCCGGCCGTACCAGGTGGCCGCCGCCCGTCCGCACAGGAGCACGGCGTAGCGGTCCGGGGACAGGGGGCGGGCCTGTCGCTCACGGGTGCCGGGATCGGTGCGGAGCCGGAGGTGTGCGGCCAGGTCGGCCAGGAGGGCGGCCACGGCCTCGAAGGGGGACTCCCGGGTGCCGACGGCCTCGAGGTCCGTGCAGGCGCCCTGGTCGTCGCAGAGGTGGAGCTGAACCGCCAGGGCCGCGGGGTCGGCCCCCAGGGCGAGGCCGGCCGTCCACCGGGCGGCCCCTGCCCGGACGTGGCCGTCGAAGGCGAGGGCCGGGGGCGCTCCCTCCACGGCGGGAATCACGTCGCGCAGGTCGGCGAGGCCGGTCTCCAGGAGCGCGGTGACGAGGCCCGTGGTCTCGGCCTCCCACTGGAAGGCACCCGCAGGCGCCGGTGGCTCCACGCGAACCTCCACCACCGCCCGGGCGGGGACGCGGGGGGCCGGCAGGGGCGTCGTGTTATCGGAGCGGAGAACCGGCTCGACGGACGGAGCGCAGGCCATCGGCATGGCCGAGACGACGGCGAGAATCAGGCGGGTGGCCTGGCGGTACCTGGTGCGGATCGCCCGCATCGTGGCAGTCGTGCTCCTCGTGCTCCTCCTGGCCGCCGCCGTGGGCTGGGTCTGGCTCGCCCGCGCGGTGCTTCCGACGCTGCCCACGGATCTATCCGAACTCCGGGAGTGGCGGCCCCTGACCTCCTGTCAGGTCTACGCCGACGACGGCACCAAGGTCGATGAGTTCTACATCGAGCGCCGGGTGTGGGTGCCGATCACCGAGATGGAGCCCACCACCTACATGGCCTTCGTGTCCGCGGAGGACCGGCGCTTCCTCGAGCACCCCGGCGTGGACTGGATGGGCATCGCGCGGGCGGCGTGGATCAACCTCCGGGCCGGCACGGTGAGCCAGGGGGGCTCCACCATCACCCAGCAGCTCGTGAAGAACCTGGTGGTGGGGCGGAAGCGGTCGCTGGAGCGCAAGCTCCGGGAGGCCATCCTCGCAGTGCGCCTCGACCGCCAGCTCAACAAGCTCGAGATCCTCGAGCTGTACGTCAACTACGTCTTCCTCGGGTCCGGCAACTACGGGGTGGAGGCGGCGGCACGCGACTACTTCGGGGTGTCCGCCCGCGACCTCGACCCGGGCCAGGCCGCCCTCCTCGCCGGGCTGGTGCCCGCGCCGAGCCGCTACTCGCCCCGGAACCACCCCGACCTGGCCCGTGCGCGCCGTGCCATCGTGCTGCGCCGGATGGTGGAGGACCACCTCCTCTCCGCAGAACAGGCGGTGGCGTTCGACGACGACCCCGTGCTCGTGCCCCGGGAGGTCCCCCACGGCGCCGACCCCAACGCCTCGTACCTCACGCGGGTGCGCCGGGTGGTCCGCGAACTCTTCGGGGCCGAGATGCCCTTTCGCGCCGGCCTCCAGGTGTTCACGCCGCTCGACGTGCGGGTGCAGGCCGAGGCCCTGACCGCCGTCCAGGAGGCGGTCCGGGCGCTGGAGGAGCGCCAGGGTCGCCGCGGTCCCATCCAGCGCCTCCGCCCCGAGGAGTGGCAGGCCTTCCTGGACCGGGGCGAGGGCCTGGACCAGGACCCCTCCACCGGCCGGCTCCGCCCCCCCGAGGCGGGCGAGTGCTTCCCCGCCCTGGTGGGCGGGTCGGGCCGGCCCGACGAGATCCTCGCCTCGACCTGGCGCTTCGGCCTCGACCCCTCCGAGTGCGGGATCCGGGTCCGCACGGGTCTCGCCACCGGCGAGCCCGTGCCCCGGCCCCTGTGCGACGCCCTGTCCCCGGGCGACGTGGTCCGCGTCTGCCGGTCGGACGGCACCGGTGTCCGGCTCGATCCCCGCCCCTGGGGCGAGGGCGCAGCCGTGGTGCTGGAGAACGCCACGGGCCGGGTGGTGGCGCTGATCGGCGGGTACGCCCCCACGCTCGAGGGCTACGTCCGCGCCACCCAGGCGCGCCGGCAGCCCGGGTCCTCCTTCAAGCCCTACGTCTATGCCACCGCCCTGCTCGCAGGCATGGGCCAGATGGACGTGGTGGTGGACGCCCCCCTCGCGCTGCCGGGCGCCAACGGGCGGATCTGGCGACCACGGAACTACAACAACGAGTTCTTCGGGCGGGTGCCCCTCAGGACGGCGCTCGCCCGCTCGCTCAACACGGTCGCGGTCCGGCTCGTGCTCGAGCAGGGGCCCGAGGCCGTGGCCCGAACGGCCCGCGCCATGGGCGTGGCGACACCCCTCCGCACGGACCCCACCATCGCACTCGGATCGAGCGAGGTGACGCCGCTCGACCAGGCCCTCGGCTACGCCACGATCGCCCGGCTCGGCACCCCCGTGGACGCCGTGTTCGTCGATCACCTCTCCGACGCGCTCGGCGAGGCGCTCGCCGACGCAGGGGAGATCGTGCACCTCGGCCCCGACGTCACGGCCCGGCTGCCGGGCACGCCCAGGACCCGGGTGCTGCCCGAGGGCGTGGCCTACGAACTGCTCGACATGATGCGCGAGGTCGTCCGGGCCGGGACCGCTCGGAAGGCGTTGCGGGAGGGCTACGATCGGGGAGGCAAGACCGGGACCACCAACGGGTTCGTGGATGCCTGGTTCGTGGGCTTCACCCCGCGCTACACCGTCGCGGTCTGGATCGGCACGGACGGCACGCTCACCCTCGGCGACAAGGAGACGGGGGGCCGTGCGGCCCTGCCTGCCTGGATCCGCATCGTGAACGCCCTCGACCAGCCGGCCGGCGAGCGCTTCCCCGTGCCCGACGACGTGGTGCTCGTCCCCCACGGCGCCACGTGGGTCGGCTTCCGGCGCGGCCGCGTGCCCCGGGAGCTCCTGCCCGTCCCCGACGTGGGCGACGCTCCCCTCCCCCTCGCCGTGTTCACACCGCCGGCGCCGAACCCCGCCTCGGCCGCTCCCCCACCCGCCGGACCCGTGCCCGAGGCGCCCTCCCCCCTGCCGCCCACCGACGGGACGGAGCTCCCCGGCTGATCGTCATCCCTCGTCGTCGTCCTCGTGCCGGACGGCTTCGATGCCCTCGAGGACCAGGAACGGCACCATGGCCAGTGCGGCCACCGGGTCGGCCCACCACCATCCGGCGACGGCGTTGGCCACGAGCCCCAGGACCAGGGCGAGCGAGAGCCACGCGCAGGCGAGCGTCTCCTTGGCCTCGGCCGCGAGGGCGGAGCTCCCGAGCGCCCGGGCCGCACGGAACTTGCCCCAGGCGAGGAGGGGCATGAGGACGAGCGAAAGGATGGCCAGCGCGATCCCGACGAGGCTCTCGTCGGGTGCGTCGCGACGGTGGAGCACGAGCGTGGACTGGATCACCACGTAGGCAGCGAGCACGACGAGCGTGATCCCCACGAACCGCTCAACCCGTCGCTCCACGGCCTCGACCCTCTCCACGTCCGCGCCCCGGGCCTCCAGGAGCACGCGCTGGAGGACCACGACACTCGCGGCGCACTCGATGCCGCTGTCGAGCCCGAAACCCACCAGGGCCACGCTATGGGCGGCCAGGCCGGCTGCGAGTGCCACGACGAGTTCTACGACGTTGTAGGCGAGGGTGCCGGCGACGAGCGCCAGGGCGATGCGCGACCACCGGGATCGCGGATCGGGGTGGTTCACGCCGCGCCCAGCCACCGGACCAGCGTCCGCAGGGGCGCTCCCGTGGCGCCCTTGGCCCAGTACCGGTCGGCCTTCTCCAGGAAGGCGGGGCCGGCGATGTCGAGGTGCGCCCAGCGCGGCCCCTCGACGAACTCCGAGAGGAACGCCGCGGCGGAGCAGGCGCCGCCCCAGCGGGGGCCGATGTGGTTGAGGTCGGCCCACTCGGCCTCGAGGAGCTTGCGGAAGTGGTCGGCGAGCGGCAGCCGCCACATCCCGTCCCCGGCGGCCTCGGCCGCGGCCTCGAGATCGGCGGCGAGGGCGTCGTCCTCGGTGAAGAGGCCGGTGTAGCGGAACCCGAGCGCCACCACGCAAGCCCCCGTGAGCGTGGCCACGTCCACGCAGGTCTCCACGCCGAACGTGCTGGCGAGGCAGAGGCAGTCGGCCAGCACGAGCCGCCCCTCGGCGTCGGTGTTGTGAACCTCGACCGTGCGCCCGTTGCGCATGCGGAGGATGTCTCCGGGCTTGTAGGCCGCGGCGCCGGGCATGTTCTCGGCCGCGCCGACCAGGACGTGCAGTTCGACGGGCAGTTCGAGCGCCACGGCCGCGCGCGCCGCGCCCAGCACCGCCGCCGCGCCGGCCATGTCGCAGCGCATGGTGTCCATGCCGTCGGCGGGCTTGATGCACAGGCCGCCCGAGTCGAAGGTGAGGCCCTTCCCCACCAGGGCCACCCGGCGGGTGGGGGCGTCGGGGGTGTAGTGCAGGTGGATCACGCGCGGGGGGTGGGCGGCGCCGCGCCCGACCGCGAGCGTACCGGCCATGCCCTCGGCCGCGAGACGCGCCTCGTCCCAGACCTCGACCGTGACGCGCGGGCCAGCCAGCGCAACGGCACGCTCGGCCAGCGTCTCGGGGTAGACGACCTCAGCGGGCTCGTTGACGAGATCCCGGACCCAGGACTGGGTCTCGGCCACCACGACGGCCCGGTCCACGGGTACCGGATCGCCCCGGATCACGAGGAGATCGCACGGGGCCTTGCGCTTGCCGGCGTCGCGGTAGCCGTCGAACCGGTAGTTGCCGCACCCGAAGCCCTCGATGGCGGCCTGTACCGCCTCCCTCCCCGTCCCCGCGGCGGTGAGGTCGAGGCCGACCCGCATCGCCCCCGCCTTGCGGGCGGCCAGACCCACCGCGCCGGCAGCGCCCCGCACGTCGTCGATGCGGCCCTGGCCGAGCCCGACCAGCACGAGACGCGCGGCCGGGATGCGGCCGAGCGTGTGCACCGGAAAGGTGGCGTCGGCCCGGCCGGTGAACGACTCGGCGGTGCAGGAGGCCGCGAGTTCGGGCCCGAAGCGCGCCAGGAGGGGATCCGGGAGGGGGGCGTCCCCGAGCACCCCGATCCCGATCAGATCGCAGTCGAGGTCGAGGGACAGGTCGGGCCGGACCTCGCAGCGCATGTCGGACTCCCGGGCAGGCGGCCGTCAGTGCTTCAGCAGCCAGAGGACGGCGGAGAGGAGCAGGATGACGCCGAACGCCACCACCATGAACACGACGTAGGCGTCGCCGCGCACGAAGTCGAAGGCGCGGCTCCACGCCGGCCGGAGGTCGGGGAGCGGGCCGTCGTCGTCCGGGGTGGCGGGCAGGTCCTCGAGCGGGCGATCCAGGGCGTCGGTGAGCGGGAGCTCCTCCCACCGGCCGGGCAGGTTGCGCTCCGGTGGCGTGGCGGACGAGGGCGGGGGGGCGGGCTCCACGGGGACGAGCGTACGGCCCGCGGTGGTCTCGCTCCTCGAGCCCGGCGCCGGAGCCCCGGGACCGCCCGCGGCCACGGGGGGCGAGCCGGCGGGCGCGGTCGGGCGCGCCGCGGGGCCGGGGCTGGGAATGGGGAACAGCTCCTCCACCGTGTCCTCGGGCAGCCCCCGCTTCCGGTGGGTGGGCACGCCCGCCGCCGGCTTCGGGGGGACATGGGGGGCCACGTTGGGGGCCGGCGGTGTCGCCGCGGGACCGGCGGGTGCGGCCGGCCAGATCGGAAG
>JBFYZZ010000127.1:0-12723 GCA_041309225.1 Deltaproteobacteria bacterium
CTACGTGGTGGTCACGCCCAACGACGGGGAGGACGACGGCGTTGCCTCCACCAGCACCACCATCATCGTCAGCAACAGTCCACCCAGCGCGCCGGTGGTCGAGATCACCCCCGAGGACGCGGTGGAGGGCGACGACCTCACCTGCACCGTCACGACCGAGAGCACGGACGCGGACGGCGACGACATCACATACGGTTTCCAGTGGGACGTGGATGGCACGGCCTACACAGACGCCAGCGACGACATCCTCGACAGCGTGGTGGACGGCGCCGATGTGGCGGCGGACGAGACCTGGACCTGTAGCGCCACAGCGACGGACGGCGACGACGACTCGGCCGTGGCGGAGACAAGTGTGGACGTCCTGAGTGCGTGCGGTTGGGGCGATGTCACCCTGACCGAGTCGGGCGTGGATTTCGTGACCATCTGCGGCGGTACCTTCGACATGGGGTGCACGGCAGGGGCCGGGTCGACCTGCGTGACCTCCGGGCGCCAGGCCGAGACGCTCCACAGCGTGACGCTGACGAACGACTACTACGTGAGCCAGACCGAGACCACGCAGGACCAGTTCGAAGCGTTGATGGGCTACAACCCCTCGTATTTCTCCTCGTGCGGCGGGGACTGCCCGGTGGAGTACCTGACGTGGCATATGGCCGCCGCCTATGCCAACGCGATGTCCACCGCCGCGGGCCTCACGTCCTGCTACACCTGCGCCGGCAGTGGAACAAGCGTGTCGTGCAGCACGTCGGGGAGCCCGTACACTTGCTCCGGGTACCGCTTGTTGACCGAGGCTGAGTGGGAAAACGCCGCGCGTTGTGGCACCGATTACATGTACGCAGGTTCAAACACGATCGGCGACGTCGCCTGGTACGGTGCCAACAGTTCCTCCACGCCCCACGCGGTGGCGGGCAAGGATCCCAATGATTGCGGCCTGTACGACATGAGTGGAAATGTGTGGGAACAGAACAACGACTGGCTCGACAGCCTGTCGTCCAGTCCTGCTACCGACCCCACGGGGGCGATATCCTCCACCGACCACGTCGTCCGCGGGGGCAGTTGGGGCAGCCTGGACACGGACAGCGAGCGCGTAGCTCTCCGTGGCGGCACTCGCCCGACTGATCGGTACTCCTACATCGGTTTCCGCCTCGCTCGCACCGTTCCCTGAACCCACTCCCACGACCACTGCCCACCCCCGATAAGGTGTCCACGATGCGCCTCTTCTCGCTGATCCTCGTCTCCCTCCTCCTCGCCTCCTGCAGACACGACAACACGCCTCCCGGCGCGCCCGTAGTCAGCATCGGTCCGACAGAGCCCGGCACCGATGACGATCTCGTGGTGGTCATCGACCAACCGGCCGAGGACGAGGACGAGGACACGGTCACGTACGCATACGCCTGGAAGCAGAACGGGCTGCCGCGCACCGACCTCACGGGCGACACCGTGCCAGCGTCCCAGACGGCCAAGGGTGAGACCTGGGAGGTCAAGGTCACCGCGAACGACGGAGAGGCGGACGGCGAACCGGCGAGCGCCGGAACCACCATCGTGGACACCCCGCCGGTCGTGACCGTCACGATCGAACCGTGGGAGCCCACGACGGCCGACGATCTCGAAGCGGTGGCCACGGCGACCGACGCCGATGGAGATGCGGTGTCTCTCGTCTACGCTTGGACCGTGGACGGCGCGCCGACCGAGCATGCGGGTGACGGCGTGCCCGCGAGCGAGACTGCGAAGCACGACGTCTGGGAGGTCACGGTCACCCCCTACGACGGCGAGATCGAGGGCGAGGCGGCGAGCGCCGCGGTCGAGATCGCGAACACCCCACCCGTCGCGGCCGTCACTTTCGAGCCCCTGCTGCCCGCTGCGGATGAGGATGTCGTAGCCGTCGCCTCCGCCACCGACGCGGACGGCGACGTCGTCACGTTCGCGTATGCCTGGAGCGTGGACGGGAAGGCAACTGCCAACACCACCGACACCGTGACCGCGAAGGATACCGCGGCGGGGCAGCGGTGGGAGGTCACCGTCACCCCCTCGGACGACGAGGAAGCGGGCGAGCAGGTCACGGCTGCGGTCCCGATCGAGAACACGGCGCCCGTGATGGTCTCCGTGACCCTCCAACCCGACGCGCCCTACGTGACGCAGGACGTCACGGCCCTCGTCGAGGCGAGTGACATCGACGGGGATGCGGTGACCTACACCTACACCTGGTCTGTGGACGGGGCCGAAGTGCTGTCCGGCGCGAGCGACACCCTGCCCGCGGGCTCCTTCGCCAAACACCAGACCATAGCGGTCGAGGTCGTCCCGAACGACGGGTTCGCGGACGGCGCTCCTCTTCTGTCGGCCGAGTCGGTCGTGCGCAACAGCCTCCCCACCGCCACCGGCGCGAGCATCACCCCTGCCACCGCCTACGAGGCCACCACGCTCACCTGCGCGCCCGCCGGCTTCGTGGACGCGGACGGCGACCCCGAGGGCTGGCTGTACGAGTGGACCGTCGACGGGACCCCGGCGGGAACCGCCTCCACCCTCACCGGCAGCGTCTTCGACAAGGGTAACACCGTCGTCTGCAGCACCACCCCCTGGGACGGCGAGGAGAGCGGGAAGGCGGTCACCTCCGCCTCGCTCACCATCTCCAACACCCCGCCGACGCTCGCGAGCGTCGTGCTCTCCGAGTACGCCCCCACCGAGAGCGATACCCTCTCCGTCATCCTCGGGGCCTCGGCCGACGCCGACGGCGACACCGTCACCTTCCTGTACGACTGGTACGTGGACAGCAGCGTGGTGAGCACCAGCAGCACACTCCCGCCGAGCCGCTTCGCCAAGGGCAACAGCATCTACGTGGTGGTCACCCCCTACGACGGCGAGTCGTATGGCTCGCCGGTCACCAGCGTCACCGCCACCGCGGAGAACACCCCGCCGGAAATGATCTCGGTAGCCCTCGATCCCGGCGATCCCTTCGTCACCGATGACGTCGTCGCGACCGCCGATTCCTACGACGCCGACGACGACACGGTCACCTACACCTACACGTGGTCCGTGGACGATTTCGTGGTGCTCACCGGTACGAGCGACACACTGCCCGCAGGTGCCTTCGAGAAGCACGAGTCCATCACCGTCGAGGTCGTGCCCAACGACGGCGACGAGGACGGAGAGTCCCTCGTCTCGTCCGACGCGGTCGTCCAGAACAGCCTCCCCACCGCCACCGGCGCGAGCATCACCCCTGCCACGGCCTACGAGGCCACCACGCTCACCTGCGTGCCCGCCGGCTTCGTGGACGCGGACGGCGACGCGGAGGGCTGGACCTACCGGTGGACGGTGGAAGGCACGACCGCGGGAACCGGCTCCACCCTCACCGGCAGCGCCTTCGACAAGGGCGACGTCGTCATCTGCAGAGCTACACCCTGGGACGGCGAGGACAGCGGCACGGCGGTCACCTCCTCCTCGATCACCATCTCCAACACCGCGCCGGTGATTGCGAGCGTGACGCTCTCGCCGAGCGCAGTCTACACGGACGGTACGCTCACCGCCTCGGTTTCGGCGTCCGATGCCGACGCCGACACGGTCACCTACACCTACGCCTGGTACGTGGACGGGTCCCCGCGCGGCAGCGTGACGTCCGCGACCCTGAGCGGTGTGAGCTACTTCGACCGCGACCAGGAGGTCTACGTGGTGGTCACGCCCAGCGACGGGGAGGAAGATGGCGTGACCTCCACCAGCACCACCATCACCGTCAGCAACAGTCCGCCCAGCGCGCCGGTGGTCGAGATCACCCCCGAGGACGCGGTGGAGGGCGACGACCTCACCTGCACCGTCACGACCGAGAGCACAGACGCGGACGGAGACGCCCTCACCTACGCCTTCGAGTGGGACGTGGACGGGGAGATGTACGACGGTGCGGACGACGACGTGTTGGACAGCGTCGTGGACGGCACCGATGTGGGGGCGGAGGAGACGTGGACTTGTGAGGTGATCGCGAACGATGGGACAGACGAGTCAGGGGTGGCCAGTGACAGCGTGGTCATCTCCGGCTGTTACCTCCTTTCCGAAGGCACCTCCACCTATGCCTACTGCGCCGAGACATGGACCTGGGCGTCATGGAGTGACGGTGAAGAGGACTGCATCTCCAGGGGGGGACACCTCGTCACCGTCTCCGACGCAGCCGAGTATGCTTTCCTGACGGACTGGATCGAAAGTGCCCGAGTCAGCAGTGCAGGCCCATGGATAGGGCTGAACGACCACGCCATCGAGCGTACCTGGGTCTGGGTGTCCGGCGAGAGCGGATACACGTACTGGGCTCCCGGAGAGCCCAACTCCGGCGGAGGGGTTGGACCGGATGAGGATTGTGTGATCATGGGTACTTCTTACACAGGAATGCGCGATGTACCGTGCGCGGAGGTGACGCCCTACATCTGCGAGTGGTGACCGAGAGGTACCCCTTCTCTGCGAATACTCAGGCGTAGAACCCGATCCCACGACCACTGCCCGCCCCCGACCAGGAGTCCACGATGCGCCTCTTCTCGCTGATCCTCGTCTCCCTCCTCCTCGCCTCCTGCAGACACGACAACACGCCTCCCGGCTCGACCTCCTCCTGCTCATCCGGAGGGACGAACTCCTGCCGATCCTCCCCAACTGCGAGCGGGTAGATGACGACCGCCTCGTCCTCGTGGGCTGCAACCCCGAACGCGTGACCGAGAGGCTGGGCGCACGGTGAAGGTGGAGGCTCACCTGCACGATCTCTCTCCGGTCCCCGACCCGATGTCCGACACGACCCCCCACCGGGCGGCACCGCTCCCCTCCAACCCGGCAACCGCATCGACTTCGGGGTGGTCAGGGGGGAGGTGCGGGGTCCCCCCTCGTGAGAGGGTGCTCGGAACGATCCCCCCTCCCGTGAGACAGTGCTCTGAACGATCCCCCCTCCGTTGAGCCGCCGGCAGCGGCGATCCCCGGTGGTTTGAAACAGCAGGCCGCGATTTCGGGCGGTTTCAGCCCCCCAGACGGCCTCCCAGAGCCCCAACCGTCTCACCTGAGGGGGGATCGTTCGGGGAAGTGGCTCAAGCGGGGGGGTACCGTTCGGCCAGCCCCCACCGCGCACCGCTGGACACTGCCGGGACCCCGACCGGCTGTTCCCCCTCCTATCGGACCCCTCCGGAACTGGAGCCGAGGATGGGATTTGAACCCACGGCCTGCTGATTACGAATCAGCTGCTCTACCACTGAGCTACCTCGGCGAGCGGGCCGTTGTAGCGTTTCGCCCTTTCTACGTCAAGCGCGGGGAGGTTTGGAGTCGCCCGTTTGTGTAGGCTCCGGCGTGAGGGGCGGCCGGCGAACAGGGGGAGTCGCCTGTCGGCGGGTCGGGGTGATCGAGGGCCCATTGGCCATATCTCGGGGAGATGATCGCAACCTTTCGAGTTGTGGCCGGATATCGGCCATATCTCGTGGAGATGTCTGCAATCATTCGAGTTGTGGCCGGAAACCGGCCATATCTCGTGGAGATGTTCGCAACCTTTCGAGTTGTGGCCGCGGGCCCGCATGGGTCGCCCCGACCCGTCGGACCGCCCCAGCCCCTGCCGCCCGCGCGGAGGCGCCCCCACCCCCAACCCGCCCTTCACGGGGAAACGCCCCCCACCCCCGAAGCGCCGGACGCGGGGCGCCGCGCCGCCCCCCACCCCCGAAGCGCCGGACGCGGGGAGACGCCGCCCCCAGCCCGGATGCCCGACGAGGGGCGACGGTGCGGGTGGCCGCCCCCCGGTGGGACCTCGACGGCCGGCCGGGATACACGGGCCCGACCCTTTCCCCCCCTCTCTCGGAGCCTCCATGACCACCCGAGCCCGGATCGATGAGCTCGAGTCCCTGCGCGAGAAGGCACTGGCCGCAGGCGGCGAGGAAGCCGTTCGAAAGCACCACGACAAGGGCAAGCTCACGGCGAGGGAGCGCCTCGCCGCCCTGTGCGATCCGGGCACCTTCCAGGAGCTGGACATGTTCGTGCAGCACCGCTGCACGGACTTCGGGATGGAGAAGAACCGCCCGCCAGGCGACGGCGTGGTCACCGGCTACGGCCGCGTGGGCGGGCGCGTGGTCTACCTGTTCGCGCAGGACTTCACGGTCATCGGGGGCTCGCTCGGCGAGGCGGTGGCCGCCAAGATCTGCAAGGTGATGGACATGTCCATGAAGGCCGGCGTCCCGATCGTCGGCCTCAACGACTCGGGCGGTGCGCGGATCCAGGAGGGCGTGGCCAGCCTGGGCGGGTACGCCGAGATCTTCTACCGGAACGTGCTCGCGTCGGGCGTGGTGCCGCAGATCAGCGTCATCCTCGGGCCCTGTGCAGGCGGTGCGGTCTACTCCCCTGCCCTCACCGACTTCGTGCTGATGGTGAAGGGCGGCTCGCACATGTTCATCACCGGCCCCCAGGTCATCGAGACGGTCACCGGCGAGAAGGTCTCCATGGAGGACCTCGGCGGCGCCGTCGCGCACGCCTCCCGCTCCGGCGTGTGCCACCTGGTCGAGGAGGACGAGGCCGGCGCGATCGAGACGATCCGGCTGCTCCTGTCGTACCTGCCCGCCAACAACCTCGAGGATCCGCCCTTCGTGGCCACCGACGACCCGCGCGACCGTGCGGACGAGGCCCTCGACACGCTGGTCCCCGACGATCCCCACGTCCCCTACGACATCCGCAAGGTGGTCTCCTCCGTGGTGGACCACGGCGAGTTCCTCGAGATCCACGCCGACTGGGCGCGCAACATCGTGGTCGGCTTCGCCCGCCTGGGCGGGCACGTGGTCGGGGTCGTGGCCAACCAGCCCCAGTACCTGGCCGGGTGCCTCGACATCGCGGCCTCCACGAAGGGCGCCCGGTTCGTCCGGTTCTGCGATGCCTTCAACGTGCCGCTCGTCACGTTCGAGGACGTCCCCGGCTTCCTGCCCGGTGTGGACCAGGAGCACGGCGGCATCATCCGCAACGGCGCCAAGCTGATCTACGCCTTCTGCGAGGCCAACGTCCCGAAGCTGACCGTCATCACCCGCAAGTCCTACGGCGGCGCCTACTGCGTGATGTCGTCGAAGCACATCCGGGCGGACTTCAACTTCGCCTGGCCCACGGCCGAGATCGCGGTGATGGGGCCCGAGGGAGCGGTCAACATCGTCTTCCGCAAGGAGCTCGCCGCGGCGGCCGACAAGGAGTCCCGCGCCGCGGAGCTGGTGCAGGATTACCGCGACAAGTTCGCGAACCCCTACCAGGCGGCCCAGCTCGGCTACCTCGACGACGTGATCCGCCCGCGCGAGACGCGACGCCGCCTCATCGACGCGCTCGAGGCGGTCCGCAACAAGCGGGAGCACCGGCCCCCGCGCAAGCACGGCAACATCCCCCTCTAGGACCCGACCATGACGGACGATCGCCGCATCGCCCTGCTGGCCGCAGCCGTGGCCACGCTCCTGGCCGAGACGGAAGACACCGCCGGCGATCCGAGCGCCGCGGCCTGGTCCCGCACCGGCCATCCCCACGCCCGTTCCTGGGCCTGGAATCCCCGCTCGCCCGGCCACGCCTGGCGTCTCGCGGGCCGCCTGGGCGCCCACCAGGGTGCCTGGCACGGCCGCTCCACCTGACGCTTCCGGGGTACCCCATGACCCAAAAGGTGCAGATCACCGACACCATCCTGCGGGACGCCCACCAGTCCCTCATCGCCACCCGGATGCGGACCGAGGACATGATCCCCGCGCTCGAAGCCCTCGACCGCGTGGGCTTCTGGTCCCTGGAGATGTGGGGCGGTGCCACGTTCGACGTGTGCATGCGCTTCCTCGACGAGGATCCCTGGGAGCGCCTGCGCACCATCCGGAAGCACGTGAAGCACACGAAGCTCCAGATGCTGCTGCGGGGCCAGAACCTGGTGGGCTACCGGCACTACGCCGACGACGTGGTCGATGCCTTCGTCGAGCACGCCCACGCGAACGGCATCGACGTCTTCCGCATCTTCGACGCACTCAACGACGTGCGCAACCTCACCCGCGCCATGCACGCCGTCCGGCGGGTGGGTGCGGTGGTCGAGGCGTCGCTGTCCTACACCGTGAGCCCGGTGCACTCGATCGAGGGCTTCGTGGCCTTCGCGAAGCAGCTCCGCGACGAGGGCGCCCAGGTGATCTGCATCAAGGACATGGCCGGCATGATCTCGGTCGTGGCCGCGAGCGAGCTCATCCGCGCCCTCAAGGAGGAGGTCGGGCTCCCGGTCCACCTCCACACGCACTGCGCGTCGGGCATGGCGCCGGCCACCTACTGGGCCGCCGCCGAGGCCGGCGTGGACATCCTCGACTGCGCGCTCTCGCCCTTCTCCTGGGGCACGTCCCAGCCGCCGACCGAGTCCATCGCGACGATGTTCCGGGGCACGCCCCGGGACACCGGCCTCGACGAAGAGGCCCTCTTCGAGGCGGCACGCCACTTCCAGAAGGTGCGGGAGCGCTACCTGCCCATCCTGGATCGGCGCTCGGAGCGCGTGGACACCGGGATCCTCCTCCACCAGACCCCCGGCGGGATGCTCTCCAACCTGATCTCCCAGCTCAAGACCCAGAAGGCCGAGCACCGGTTCGCCGAGGTGCTCGAGGAGACGGCCTGCGTCCGCAAGGACCTCGGCTACCCCCCGCTGGTCACGCCCACCAGCCAGATCGTGGGCACCCAGGCCGTGTTCAACGTGGTGCTGGGCGAGCGCTACAAGATGATCACCAAGGAGGTCCGGGACTACGTGAAGGGCCTCTACGGCCGCCCGCCGGCCGGGATCGACCCCACCCTGGCCACCACGGTGCTGGGGGCCGAACCCGCCTTCACCGGCCGCCCGGCCGACCTCCTCCAGCCCGAGCTCCACACCCTGGTCGACCACGTGAAGACGTGGGGGGCGGCGCCCGACCGGGCTCTCGAGGAAGCACTCTCCTACGCCCTCTTCCCCGAGGTCGCGACCGAGTACTACGCGGCGCACCGCGAGGGGCGGAAGCCCCGCACCGCCGAGCCGCCGCCCGAGCAGATGGTGCCCAGGGCCGAGCCCGTGGCGGTGGCCACCCCCGGCGGCCGGGAGCTGGTGCTGGAGCTCGGCGGCCGCAAGTCCACGATCCGGGTCGACGGTACCCCCCGCCCCGGCGGCACCTTCCGGCTCCAGGTGGAGGGCACGTCCTACGACGTCAAGGTGGCCCCCCGCGCGGACACCGCCCGCCGCGCCCGCAAGGAGACGGCCTCCGCCGGAGGCGACGGCGTGATCCGGGCTCCCCTGCCGGGGGTGCTCCTCCGCTTCCTGGTCAAGGAGGGGGATGCGGTCAAGCGGGATCAGCCCGTGGCCGTGCTCGAGGCCATGAAGATGCAGAACGAGATCCAGGCCCACCGCGAAGGCACCGTCAAGGCGCTGCACACCCAGGCCGGCCAGAGCCTCGAGGTGGGGCAGGCCATCCTCGAGATCGCCTAGCGGACGCCATGCATTCGCTGGCCCAGCTCGATCCCGAGGCCCTCGACCGCGCCGCCCGTCTCCTCGCGGGGGCGAAGCACGCGGTGGCGTTCACGGGCGCCGGCGCGTCGGTCGAGAGCGGCATCCCCGACTTCCGCAGCGACGACGGCCTCTGGCGGCGCTTCCCGCCCGAGCACTACGCCACGATCGAGGCCTTCCACCAGACCCCCGATCGGGTCTGGACCATGCTGCGCGCCATGGGGGAGCTGGTGCGGCACGCGCTCCCCAACGAGGGGCACCGGGCCCTGGCCGCCATGGAAGCCGAGGGCATGCTGGAGGGGGTGATCACCCAGAACATCGACGGCCTCCACACCGAGGCCGGCAGCCACCGGGTCCTGGAGCTGCACGGCACCTGGCGAGGGCTCCACTGCGCCCTCTGCTTCCACGTGGACCGCGGCGGCGAGGCCACTCCGGACTACACGCCCCGTTGCCCGCGTTGCGGCGGCCCCATGAAGCCGCCGATCGTGCTGTTCAACGAGGATCTGCCCCAGGCCACCATGACCCAGGCGTGGTCGCTCGCCGCCGAGGCCGATCTCATGCTGGTGATCGGCACGTCGCTCGCGGTGTGGCCCGCCGCGGACCTCCCGGACGTGGCGGCGGGGAACGGCGCCTCGCTCGTGGAGGTCAACGACCGCCCGGGCGCCCTGCGGTACTGCGACGCAGTGGAGCTGGGCGGGACCGCCGGCCACGTGCTCCCCCTCCTGCTGGAGCGGGCGCGCACGTACCGCGACGCCTGATCCCGCCGCGCTACTCCTGTTCCACCCGGACGGAGAAGTCGCCGCTGCCGTCGGTGGTGGTGGTGGCGTAGAGGGCGCCGTCGCTGTCGCGTACCTCGATCGGTGCGTACGCGACCGTCTGCCCCTCGTGGGTGACCGTGCCGCTGATGCGACGGCCGCGCCCGAGCACGACCTGGTCGGGGAACTCGTCCACGGGGACGTCGAGCCTGCGCACCGCGAAGGCCTCGGCGGCCGGGGTGAGCCGGACCGAGAGCTTGGTATGGGGGACCTCGAGCTCGAAGATGCCGACCTCGTTGGTGAACGTGTCGTAGGTGTAGCCGTCGAACCCGACGACCTCGACGTGAACCTGGACGCCCTCGACGGGCGCCCCGTTGGTGCCCGGCTCCACCACGATGGAGGACAGCGGCACGAACCTCTCGAGGTCGATCGTGCCCAGGTCCGCGACGTCGGTGTCCCCGAACTCCGCGACCGTCTGGAGGGGCGAGAGCGCCGTGTTGTACGGCGGGACCACCTCCACGAGGTAGCGCCCCGGGAGGACCCGTGCGGAGAACTGGCCGTACTGGTCGGTGTTGGTGGCCACCTCGAGGCTGCAGGAGGGGTGGTCGTCGAGGGTGGTGGCCGTGAACCGGACCTCGATCCCGTCCACGCCGATGCGCGCGTCGCCCGACCGGACGTCGCCCTCCACGGTGATGGGATCGAGGGCTCCGAAGACGAAGTCCTGCTGGGCGCCGAGCCGCTCCTCCGCGTAGACCTGGCCCGTGCAGGTGGGCACGTACAGGCCCTCCCGCCCGGAGACGCGGACGTCGTACTCGCCGGGAAGGAGCCGGAGGTCGTACCAGCCGCCCGAGTCGGTGGCCAGGACGGGCCCTCCGACACCGGTCGCGGCGTCCACCGCCTGCACCTGGATGCCGGCCAGCGGGACGCCGCCCTGGGTGGTCACGCGCCCGTGCACGGGGACCCCGTAGTCGAGGTAGATGGCGCCGCCCCCCTCGCCGGCGCCGATGTCGACCGGGTACGCCACCACGAACGGGAGGCCGGTCGGCTCGACCGGGATGACCGAGAGGTAGTAGGAGGCGGACGGCGCGAGGCGCAGGGCGTAGGAACCGTCGCTCCCGCTCATGGTGCCGGCGTTCATGACGGTACGGGGCACCCACGCCGAGAGCAGCGCCTGGACGGGCACGTCGCTGCCCGGCACGGTGGCGGCCACGTGGGGGGTCGCGTCGAAGCCGGTCACCATGCCCTCGAGCAGAACGGGCGTGTCGAGCTGGACGTCGAGGCCCTCCCACCGATCCTCGAGGACGAGGGTCTGGGGGAGGAGGTCGCCGTCGAGGTTGGAGGGGAAGACGTCAAGGCGGAGGAATCCTGAGGCCTCCCCCCCGGCGGTGTCGGCGAACTCGCCGTTGGTCTGATCGCGCTCGGCGCAGCCCGCGAGGACGGCGCCGGCGAGCAGGAGGCGGCGGGCGAGGGCGGAGGGGAGGGTCATTCGTACACCACCACGGTCCAGGCCTGGCGCTTGAAGTCGGGCGACCCGTCCGAGACCCAGCAGTCGAGGTCCTCGCCGTCGAGGAGCGTGCGGCGATCGAGGGTGATCTTGCTGGTGGAGAGGTCGCCGTCCTGGGTGGTCTCCGCGTTGCCGATCCGCCCCGAGGCCGAGCCCTCCCAGTGGAAGTCGAGCGTGTCCCCGTCCGGGTCGGTGGCGGTCACGAACACCGGCTGCCCGTCGAAGGCGACGCAGAGGACGTCCTGGCCCCCGGTGTCCGGCACGTCGTCGTCGGCACAGTAGAGCGTGCCGTCGGTGTGGGACAGGATCTCGGGGGGCATGTTCTCGTCCTGGATGAGCGTGATGGGGCCCCAGTAGGGGCAGCCCGCGCACCCAAACAGGATGCAAGCCACGTGCCATCTCCGCAACATCGCGCTCAGAGGGCGTTCGCGGCCTGCAACCGCATGCCGTCGCCTCCGCGGCCCCGCGGGCATCCGCGGCATGGGTGTCATGGTGCCTCGGGCACCTGGACGACCGATCCGGCGGACAGGCGGCCGAGGTCGTGTTCCTTCGGCGCCGATCCGGGGCACCGGAAGGTGACGGTGTGCCTGGCTCGGGGATTGGGGACCGGGAAGGCGCCTCCCAGGCTGGAGACGGTGCCCAGGGAGGTGCCGTCGAGGTCCACCCCGCAGTCCGGCCGGATGCCCGAGCCCACCTGCACCGTGGCGGGTCGGGCCCGGAGCGGGACGTTGTCGATGACCCTGTCCTCGCCCGCCGCCACCTCGAAGCTCACGACGTACGGGATGGAGAAGTCGTTCTCGACCTTGAGCTCGTGGCGTCCGGGCTGGATGGTGAAGGGACCGCGCCCCGTGTACCCCACGTACTCCCCGTCGATGTAGATCCGGGCCCACGTGCGGATCTCCGGACTGAGGAGCACGTTCACCGAGGCGGGGGCGTCGGCGACGGGGGGCATGATGGGGGCGAGCGGGCTCTCCTCCGCCGCCGCAGCCGGCCGCCGCCCCACCGGCTCGGGCGCAGATCGGAAG
>JBFYZZ010000128.1:0-3119 GCA_041309225.1 Deltaproteobacteria bacterium
GCGGCCGGCCGGGTCCTTCTTCCGCCGCAGGCCCGCCGACCCGCGGATCGCCACGCTGGCCGAAGCCGTCCGCATGGCCCACGACGTCCTCGAGGAGGCCCTCGCCGCCCGCGGCTTCTCCGTCGAGCGGCCCGAGGGGGAGGCCTTCGATCCCACGAGGCACCGCGCCGTGGACACCGATCCCGCGCTGCCACCGGGGCGCGTCGGGGCCGTCGTGCGCGCGGGCCTGAGGAAGGGGGACCGGATCCTCCGGGAAGCCGACGTCGTGGTGGGTCGAAGCGCACCCCGTTCCGGTGAAGGAGACGAACCATGAGCGAAGCCCCCGCCGTCGGCATCGACCTCGGCACCACCAACTCCGCGGTGGCCGCCGTTGTGGGCCGCCACCCCTCCCTGCTCCCGGACCCGTCCGGGAACGTCCTCCTGCCCTCCGTCGTCGGCTTCGACGCCCAGGGCGGGCTCCTCGTCGGCCGGCCCGCGCGCAACCAGCTCCTCGTGGCCCCGGAGCGCACGGTCCGGTCGGTGAAGCGGGCGATGGGTTCGGACCGGGTCTGGGCGATGGAGGGCCGGTCCTGGACGCCCGTGGAGATCTCGGCGGTGGTCCTGCGCACGCTCGTGGACCAGGCCGCCGCCGCGCTCGGCAGCCGCCCCACCCGGGCCGTCATCACGGTCCCCGCCTTCTTCACCGACCTCCAGCGGCAGGCCACCCGCGACGCCGGCACCATGGCGGGCCTGGAGGTGCTCCGCCTCGTCAACGAGCCCACGGCCGCGGCCCTCACCTACGAGGCCGACGGCGACACGCTCGCGCTCGTGTACGATCTCGGCGGCGGCACGTTCGACGTCTCGGTGGTCGAGGTGGGGCAGGACTTCACCGAGGTGCGGGCCAGCCGGGGGGACACCGCGCTCGGCGGCGACGACATCGACCTCGCCTTCGCACGCCTCATCGCCTCGACCTGGCGGCATCCGGAGGCGGAGCAGGATCCGATCGCCTGGGCCCGTCTCACCGCCGCCGCGGAACGTGCCAAGATCGCGCTGTCCGAGCGGACCACCGTCCGGGTGCGGGAGAGCTTCCTCCTCGGGGACCTCCACCTCGACCTCGTCCTCACCCGCGAGCAGCTCGAGGACGTCGCCCGTCCCATCGTGGAGCCGACCCTCCGCCACGTCAGCGACGCCCTCGCCGACGCCGGGCTCGTCCCCGCCAACGTCCACCGCCTGGTGCTGGTGGGCGGCCAGACCAAGATGCCGCTCGTCCGGACGCTCCTCGAAGAGGCCCTCGACATCCCGGTCCATGCCGACGTCGAGCCCGACACCGCGGTGGCCCTCGGGGCCGGGCTCCTCGCGGGCCGGCTCACCGGCGAGTCCGTGGACGCCCTCCTCGTGGACGTCACCCCCCACACCCTGGCGGCAGGCGTGCTCCGCGATCTGGACGAACCGGACCTCATGGCCCTGCCCATCATCCCCCGCAACACCGTGGTCCCGGCCACCCGGTCCCACGTGGCCTACACGGTCTACCCGGGCCAGAAGGAGGTCCGGATCCCCATCGGGCAGGGGGAGAGCCCGCGGTTCGACGCGCTCACCACCCTCGGCGAGGTGCGCCTCGCGGGCCTCACCGGCAAGGGCGCCCACCAGCCCGTCGAGATCCGGTTCCACCTCGACGCCTCGGGCGTGCTCACCGCCACGGCCGTCGAGCGCCATTCCGGGCGGGAGGCCGAGGTCGTCATCGCGGATTCGCCCTACGCGCTGGCCGAACGCCGCCGGGCCGGGGGCGCACGGGCCGTCGAGGACGCCGTGGCCACCTCGTCCTCAGGGCTGGACGACCTCCGGATCGTGGCCCGCCGGATGCTCGACCAGGCCGGCCGGGCCCACCCCGAGGCCCCGGACCGGCAGGCCGCGTTGCAGGCGGCCATCCAGGCCCTCGAGGCCGCCCTCGAGACGACGGACGCCGACGCCATCGGGCAGGCCTCGGACGCCCTGGCGGACCTCCTCCTGGAGCTGGTGTAGCGGCCGCCTCCGGGGGGTGCGGAGATAGGGGTTTTTGAAGCGCCATTGTCAGGGAGAGCTTGCAGCTTCCTTTCACTCCCCTGTCATACGGGCGTGCACGTCTTCCACCGGGTGGAGGGTCATGGTACCGTCAACGTGCCGGGGTATCCCCACCCCGCGGAACGGGAACTCCCACCCCACGTGGGCCCCTTCCTCCCCAGACTCGAGGTGACTCCATGTTTCGCTCCCTTCTCTTCCTCGGCGTCCTCATGGGTGCCGAGACCTGTGCCTTCATGGCCTCCACCCCCATGACGGAGGGTGAGGACTGCTACCCGGTGGTCGACACCGAGGACGGCAGTGGGATCTTCACCACGCCCATCTACGCGGGCGCCGGCGGTGGCGACATCGAGAAGGGTGAAGAGGTCGGCTACCTCAGCGCCGAGGTCGAGGGCGACTACCTGAAGGTCACCTACACCATCACCGCCGAGGGCATCTACCTCGACGAGGTCCACTTCTGGATCGGCACCGACATCTACGAGTCGCCGCTCACCGACGGGGAGCACGGCGGCGCCGCCTTCGGGCACTTCCCGTACAAGGCCGAGGACATCTACGACACCTCGTACCCCGTGTGGGTGCCGCTCGAGGATCTCGGGTTCTCCTGCCCGGGCGATGACGCCGACTTCGTGGCCATCGCCCACTCGGCGCTGGTCGAGTGCACTGAGTGGGAGGGCGACGAGTGCACGGGAAGGTGGATCGAGTACGAGACCGCCATCGCGTACGGCACGGAGCTCCCGGACACCGAGCGCTGGGGCTGGTACTTCGGCCTCACGCTCACCTGTGAGTGCGGCGACGAGCCCGACGAGACCTGCGAGACGGCGTTCGCGTACAACGAGGACTACGCGATGTGCTTCCGGGACCTCGACGAGGACGGGGACGACGAGGCCGACTGGGCCCGCTGGGGCTGGACCAACGGAGCGCTCGAGGAGGGCGACTACGAGTTCGTGATGCGGGCCGGCGCCGCCCACTGCGAAGACGGCGAGGAGGTCGGCGAGCTGGACGTGTCCTACTACGACGGGGTGTTCACCTACGAGTACACCGCCTACGAGGGCTTCGAGTTCGCCGAGACCCAGACCTACGCCGGC
>JBFYZZ010000129.1:0-6220 GCA_041309225.1 Deltaproteobacteria bacterium
CGCCGCCCAGAGGACGGTCCAGGCGGCCACGAAGGCCAGCGCGGGCCACGCCGCGCGCCCCTCGCGCCGGGCGACACGGGCGGCCGCGGCGGCGATACCCAGCCCGAGGAGCGGACCGAACGACCCCTCGAAGCCGTGGAACAGGTCGCGGGTGGTGAAGAGCCGCCAGGGGAGCAGGACCCAGTCGAGGGGCGCCCGGCCCGCCCCGTAGCCGGCCAGGATCTCGCCCCAGGCCCAGGCCCGCCAGGCGTCCCACCCCTCGCCCCCGAACCAGGCCCAGGCGGCGGGGAAGACAGGGTTGCCCCGCTCCAGGACGTTCCGAACGTAGAACGGGCTGGCCGCGAGCACCGCGATCCATCCGAACCGGAGGGCCGCGCCCACGGCCTCGCGGCGGCCCGCCCGCCCGCCGCCGGCCGCGAGCAGCACGGCGAGCAGGCCGATCCCCGCGAGGCCCGTGTTCTTGACGGAGGCCGCCAGGCCCGCCGCCAGGGCCGCAGGCAGCAGCCACGCCCGCTCCCCGCGGGCGGCCCGGATGACCCCCTTGAGCGCCAGGGCGACGAGGAGCAGGAGCCAGGCCTCGGCGTAGCCGGAGGGCGCCCAGTGCACGACGGTGGGCACGAGCAGGAGGAGGAGGCCCGCGGCTCCGGTCGCGGGGCCCGTGGCGCCCAGCGACCGGGCGAGGCCGGCCGTGGCCAGGGCCGCAGCCCCCGCGGTCCAGGCGCCCGCGAGGCGGGGATTGAGCGGCGGGAATCCGTCCGATCCGAGCGCGCACGCGAGCGAGAGGACCGACTCCCAGCCGAGCGGGAGGGAGGCGAAGACGTTGTCGTCCGGGACGACGTACCCGCCGGCCCGTGCAAACGCGCGGGGCAGGGCGAGGTGGTAGGTCATGTCGTCCTGGTACCAGGGCGGCACGAGCCCCAGGGCCAGGAGGACACCCAGGAGGGCCAGCCCGCCGAGGAGCCATGGGGAGGGTCGGGGGATCCCGTGCCGGACGGCCCGCCGGACCTCCAGGACGCCGGGCCCTGCCACCAGCGCCAGGGCGAGCCCCGCGGTCCACGGGCGCAGGCCGCCGGCGAACCCGAGGACCATGCCCGAGACCTGGAGGAGCGCGATCCCCACGGCCGCCGCCCAGGCCCAGCGGGAGGCCGCGTCGAGCACGATGCCGGTGCGGCGCTCCCAGGCCCGGACCCACGGTGCGCCGCCCGCGGGCACCGCCAGGCACGCGAGGGAGAGCGCGAGGTCCTGGGGCCAGCTCACGGGTGGGCCGGGGCGGGGGGGGCCGCCGGCCGCCTGCTCATCTCACTTCACCTCGAACGGGTACACCACCTGCATCTCGGTGGGGAAGCGGGCGAGCGAGCCGGGCTCGGTGTCACGGAGCACGCCCTGGAACTCGACGGCGTACGAGCCGGCCTCGAGCGGAGTGTCGGTGACGAGGAGGAACACGTTGTCGGCCTGCATGCCCTGGAGCGTGAAGGGCACGTCGCCCTCCGGCACCCAGAAGGCCGTCGCGACCTCCTGCTCGCCCAGCGGCCCCGGCAGGGTGGTGCGCTCGAGGTAGCGGAGGCGGTGGAGGCGGATCTCCATCTGTCGGAGCTCGGCCTCGGACCGGGACGAGTGGAAGAGGAGCCGGGCGGGATCCCGGGAGGCGGGGAGCCGATTGCGGGTGAGGTCCCGTACGCCGTGGATCTCCCGCAGGTCGGAGCCGAGGGCCTGCACCCTGGCCGCCTCGAGGCGGACGAGGCTCCCGTGGCCCTGGCCGAAGAACCCGAAGACCTCGGGCAGGGCCCACAGGTGGAATTCGGCGGATGGCACCGCCCCCTCGGCCGGCACCTCGAGCGCCATCACGTCCCGGACGTATCCCGGGGCGCCGGCGAGGAGGCGGACGGGCCCGGCCTCGGGCAGTTCGAGGAGGAACCGCCCCTGGGCGTCGGTGGTGGCCCGGGCGTACGCCCGGTCCGAGAGCACCGTGGCGCCGGGGATGGGGTGGCCGAACACGTCGCGGACCGTGCCCTGTACCCTGGGGGGTTCGCCGCAGGCGGCCAGGAGGAGGAGGAGGACGGGGAGGCATGCGCGCATGGGATCACGCTCCGGACGGGGCGTCGCCGCGGGGGGCCGGATCGGCGGAGGCGGCCGGACGCAGGGTATCACCGGCCCCGGTCCCCCGCAGCACTCGGCGGCGGTGGCGGCTCAGGCGTGCGGTGGGCTACGCTGGCGGCCGGCCGGATCCCCACCCGGATGGACCATGACGCTCGTGCCCCTCGCCGTCGCATCGTTGATCGCCGCGATCCCTCCCCCCATCGTGAGCGGAGTGGCCACCAACGACTACGAGCCGGTCGGCGCCATCTTCGCCGCGGACGACGATTACCTCTACGGGCCGTTCTGCTCGGGGACCCTCATCGAGGCGCACTGGGTCGTGACCGCGGGGCACTGCGTGGAGGCCATGCAGGGCGACTACAGCGGATACGACATCGTGTTCGCCCTGGGCGGCGACGTCATCGACGACGACTTCATCGACTACGGCTGGGTTTCCGAGACCATTCTCCATCCCGACTACGTCATGGAGGAGGACGGTACCGACATCGACTCCGACATCGGCCTCCTCGTCATCGACCCCATCCGTTCGGTCGACCCGATGCCCCTCAACGACGACGGGATCACCAGCGCCTGGATCGATCACGATCTGCGCTACGTGGGCTTCGGCATCACCCGGGACGACGCCTGGGACTCCGGCGTCAAGCGCTTCGTGGACATTCCGGTCTACGACTACGACAGCCAGTTCGTCTACGGCTACGATCCCGACGACGGCGACAACGTCTGCTCGGGCGACTCGGGCGGTGCCGCCCTCGAGTTCCTGGAGGGCGGCACCTTCGCCCTGGCGGGCGTCAACTCGTTCGTGGCCATCTTCGAGTCGGGCCGGAACCCGTGCGTGGACGGCGGCAACGGCGCCACCCGCGTGGATCGATACCTGTCCTGGATCGCCTCCGAGATGGGCTCCGACTTCGACGGCGTCGTGCTGGACGACGAGAGCGACGCCGACACCGACGCCGACACCGACGCCGACACCGACACCGACGCCGACACCGACACCGACACCGATGCGAACAACCCGCCCGACGATGATGACGAGGCCGATCCCTGGATCCTGAACTGCGCCTCGGTCCCCCCCCGCGCGGCGGGCGGGGCAGGCGTGCTCCTCGCCCTCGCGGCCCTCCTCGCGCGTCGCCGCCGGTAGGCGGGTCGGTCACCCGAGCTCGGGCGATCGCTCCAGCGCCCGCTGGACGGCCGGGTCGAGGCCGGCGAGGAACGGCTCGGGCGGGGGCAGGTCGGCGCCCTCGATCCGGGCCCGCCACCGGGCGGCCTGCCACGCCAGCAGGCTCAGGCCGGCCATCCGGGCCTCGTCGTGGGCGGCCTCGAGGCCCGGCACGGCCTCCTCGGGTTGGCCCGCGGCCACCCACGCCAGGGCGGCCTGGACGCGGGTCCGCACCGCCTCGGGGGAGCCCCGGCCCGTCGGGGACGCGGCTTCCTGGGCCCGCTGGAACATGCGGCCGTCCCCCAGGCCTGCGGCGGCCCGCGCGAGCAGCGACTGGCAGAAGGGGCCGTGACCCTCGGGATCCGGAAGGGCGGGTTCGCCGAGCACGCGGAACAGGCGGTCGAGGGCGGCGGCCGACGCGGTCCGGACGCCGGGTCGGGCGTCGAGCGTGGCGCGCGCGCGGAGGAGGTGGGCCACCCAGCGGTCCCATGCGAGCCCGGCGGCGTGGGACAGGGCCGACACATCGGCCAGCACGCGGCCGGCCTCGTCCGGGAGGCCGACGTCGAGGAGGAGTTCGCCCTGCGAGCGGAGGATGGCGCACTCCGCGACGGGGTTCCCGAGCCCGTGGGAGAGGGGCTCGAGCTCGCGGGCGAGCGCGAGGCCCTCCCCCAGGCGCCCGACGAGCGCGAGGAGGGACGCGAGGTGCGCCCGGGCCACGCCGCTCCCGGCCTGGTCCCCCGCCGCACCGAGCAGCGAGGCCGCCTCCTCCAGGAGGGTGAGGGCGCGGGGCGCTCCACCCTCCACGAGCAGGCACCGTGCCAGCCCGAGGGCGGCCCTGCCCCGGGCCCGCGGATCGTCCGCGTCCAGCCCGGCCTGGAAGGCCCGGGCAGCCTGGCGGACCTCGCCCCGGCTCCACGACGCCCAGGCCTGCTCCACCTGCGCCCGCGAGGTCCGGCCGGGGTCCCGGTGGTGCCTGGCCTCGTCCCGGAGTGCCGCCAGGGTCGCGTCGGCCCCCTCTGCGTCGCCGCGGGCGCGCTGCAGCGTGGCGGCCGCCAGGGTCTCCTCCCACGCCATCCAGGGGGCCGTGGGCCCACCCCCCCGCCGTGCCCGCACGGCCCGGGCTCGGCGCTCGAGCGCCGCGGGATCCGGGGCCCGCGCCAGGGCGGCCGTGGCGAAGAGGCCGGCCGTGACGACGTAGCGGTGGCCGCCGGGGGCCAGCGGATCCGCGGGCTCTCCGTCCCGTCCCACGGGCCGGACGAGCCCCCGGGCGACGAGCCCGGCCAGCGACTCCTCAGGCGGCACCTGCGTGATCTCCTCCAGGACCGCCGCGCCGGCGGGCTCGCCCACCATCGCCACGGCCTGCAGGATCTCGAGGGCGTCGAGATCGAGGTCCGCGATCCACCCCTCCGCGTCTCGGACCGACAGGTCGCCGTCGAGGGCGGCCGGATCCAGGCGCAGGCGTTCCAGGAGCGGCACGAGCAGGACCGGGAGCCCGCCCGTGGCCTGGAAGAGGCGCTCGGCCAGCCCGGCCGGATCGCGCACCGCGCGGGAGGCCGCCACCACCGAGCGGCGGACGTCCGCGCGCCGCAACGGGTGGAGCCGCACCACCACGTCCGCCTCGGGTGCGTCCTCGAGGGTGACCACCAGGAACGGCTCTCCGTCGCGGAGCCGCGCGAGCGCCGTCCCGAGGGCGGGCCGGTCCTGCGGGGACGCGACGGGCAGCCCCTCCCGCCGTGCGTTCTCCTCGATCGTCTCGAGCAGCCAGCGCCGGCCCGTGCCCGGTGCACCCTCGAGGCGGACCAGGCAGCCCCGGCCCTGGCGGACACGGTCGAGGGCCTCGGCCACCCGCTCCAGCGCCTCGCGCCGGCCCGCCAGGGGCACCCCGGCCGGCACGGGCGCGTCGGAGAAGGCCGCCGCGGCCTCCGCCGTGCTGGGGAAACGGTCCTCCGGGCGGCGGGCCATGAGGCGGAGCACGCTCCGTTCGAGGTCGGCCGGGATGGTGGGGTCCCAGGTGGAGGGCGGCACCGGCGCCCGCTCGAGGTGGGCGAGCAGCAGTTCGGCCCGATCCTCGATCTCGAACGGCCGCCGCTCGGTGAGCACCGTGTAGAGCGTGCACCCCAGCCCGTACTGGTCGGCGCGGGGGTCCACCGCCTCGCCGGTCAGCTGCTCGGGAGCGGCGTAGTGGAGGGTGCCCACCACCACGCCCGACGCGGTGATGCCCTCGTCGGCGAGATCCCTGGCCACCCCGAAGTCCGTGAGCACGGGTGTGTCGTCGTCGAGCACCCGCACGTTGGACGGCTTCACGTCCCGGTGGACCAGGCCCTCCCCGTGGACGTACGCCAGGGCCTCGGCCAGGGCCGCGGCGAGCCGGCGGACCCGTGCGTGGCGCTCCACCGCGGGCAGGCGCCGCAGTCGGTGGGACCAGAGCCGCAGGTCCTCGCCCTCCAGGTACTCCATCACGAGGTAGGGCCGGCCCGCCTCCACCCCGTGGTCCAGGTACCGGACCACGCCCCGGTGGCAGAGCCGGGACAGCGCGCGGATCTCCAGGGAGAACCGGCGCTCGACGGCTGCGTTCGGGCGGTGCAGCCACTTGACGGCCACGGGCTCGCCCCCGGCGTCGAGGCACCGGTACACCGCCGCCATGCCACCCTGGCCCACCAGCGACTCCACGCGGTAGGACCCGATGGACGGGGGGGTGGCGGCGAGCCCCGGCGGCCCCGCCGGGGTCCCCACGTCGCCGGAATCCGCCCAGGTGTCCCCGGGCACCGTCGGCCTCACGGCGCCTCCGCCGGGACGAGCAGCGTCTCGATGTCGGGGCGGGTCCGGAAGCCGGACGCGAGGTCCGGGGGGAGGGCGCCCAGGACGGACGCGGCGAGCGTGCGCGCCTCCTCGGCCGCACGCCGGCGGGCGGGGGCGTCGGGCTCCTGCGCTGCGAGGACCATCAGGGCCTCCAGCACGAAGAGGTGGAGA
>JBFYZZ010000130.1:0-21575 GCA_041309225.1 Deltaproteobacteria bacterium
ACACGGACGTCGATGCCGACACGGACGTCGACACCGACACCGACGCCGATTCCGACTCGGACTCCGATTCGGACTCCGACTCGGACTCCGACTCGGACTCCGACACCGACTACATGGACGTCTACTGGTGGTCCTGGAACCTGAACGCGGGGGTTCGTGACGGCGCATTCGTCGACGCGACGTACGAGGGGGACGTCATCCCGCCGACCCTCGAGATCCTGCTGGCCGAGGAGGAATGGGCCGAGGACTTCGACGACCGCTACGTCTGCTCCCTGGTCTACACGGTCACCAGCCGCACCGGAAGCTTCGATCCCTCCGCCTGGTACGACTGGAGAGTCGCGCTCACCCCCGAAGAGGACTTGAGCTCCTGCGACCGGCTCGACCCCGCGATGTTCGGTGACGACCCCTGGGCTGCCTATTCCGACCTGCGGTGGGAGTTCACGATCGACGCGCTCACCGCCGAGACCGAGGCATACCTCGAGGACTGGCTGGGGAGAGACTGGGACGAGATCGAATCGGCCGCGTACGGCGCCGACACGTACATCGAAGGCGAATCGATCTCCGAGGCCGTGGGCGTGGATCAGGCGCTGTTCGGGTTCGCCTACACGGTGGATGCGTCCATGGAGATCCAGGACGACCTGCTGCGCGCCTCGTCGGTGGCCGCCGGTGCCGACGGCTACTACCGAATCCTGAACCTGTACATCTACACCCTGTGAGGAGCCCGCTCGAACGGGTGCACCACCGTGGACGCGAAAGACCGACCCCCGCCGGTCAGAATCGCCGGGTCGCCACCACGGCCGCGGTGCCGGACGCGGGCTCGACGACGGGCAGCCAGATCCAGCCGGCGATCGCACCGGCGAGGGAGGCGGCCGCACCGCCCGCGAGGATCCAGGACAGCGTCTCGGGCCGCCGGACCTCGGTGTCGTAGTACCTCTCGGGATCGTCGGCGTAGGTCAACGTCTTGTAGGTGCGGTAGGCGTCGGCCGCCCTCGTCCGCTCCCCCCAGGCCAGGCCCCCCAGCCCGACCGTCGCGAGGGTGAGGCCCACGTCGACGCCGACGTGCCCCCAGGCGATGGGCCCGCGGGGTGGGGACGGAGGCCTCTGGCCGACCGGCAGGAGGAGGATCTCGGCCCGCCCGACACCCCCGTTCGGGACCACCACCTGGGTGGCGGCGTCCTGGTATCCGGCGAGCCGCGCGGTCACCGTGTGGCTGCCGGAGGCCACGTCGTCAAGCGTCATGGGGCCCACGCCGACGGGCCGGTCGTCCACCCGGACCTCGGCGTCGACCGGGCGGACGAGGATGGCGAGACGTCCCGCCTCGTACACGCCGAGGGCCCCCTTCAAGAACACGGTCTGGTCGAGTCCCAGCCGGATCGTCTCCACGTACGCCCGCCTTCCGGGACCTGAGACCTCCACGCGATGTTCGCCGCAGGTCAACGGGAGGCGGAGCAGCGGCGTGACGCCCACCGGGGCGCCGTCGACGGTCACCCGGGACCCCACCGGGGTGTAGGCGACGTCGAGGAAGCCGTCGCCAGGAGCCAGGGTGAGCTCCAGCCGGGCCACGAGACCCCCCTCCACCCGGATGGAGCCCTCTCCCACGTCGCAGCCGGCCACGACGCGCACCTGGTGGGATCCGGCGGGCACCTGCTCCAGGACCACGGGCGCCGCCTGGCCCGTGTCCGTACCGTCGAGGAAGACGCGCGCACCGGGGACGCTGGTCTTCACGAAGAGGTCCCCGACCGGTGCGCCGGTGGTCGCGCCCACCGCCTCTGCGGCGAGGAGGACCAGAAATCCGGGCCAGGGAACCATGGGCACCTCGAGGCGGCGGGGGTAGAATCGTGGGCGGATCGCGATCCTGCGTGCCCGCACCGCTCGGCTCCGCCCAGTATAGGGTGTCCGGGAGGCGAAGGCCATGCTCCCTTCCCGTGCCCTCCTCCTGCCCGTCCTGGCCGCCGGATTCGCCGGCGGATGCGACGCCTTCCCACCGATCGCGTTCAACCGGCCGCCCGAGGCGGGCAGGGTGGTCTTCCAGCCGGACGATCCCACCACCGACGACCTGATCACGGCGCTCGTGGAGGAGGAGCCCTGGGATCCGGACGGTGGCGAGCTGACCGTCACCTGGACGTTCACGTGCGACGGGGTGCCGGTGGACGCCCCCGGTCGCGTCATCGCCGCGAGCGACACGACCAAGGGGCAGACCTGGGTCGTGGATGTCGTGGCCTCGGACGGCGAGTGGACGTCCGATCCGTTCGGCGCGAGCGTGCTCATCCGCAATACCCCACCGGTGGCCACGTTTGCGTCCATCTCCCCGGATGCCCCCACCACCGACGACGATCTCGCGCTGCAGGTCGCCGGTCAGGACGCCGACGGCGACGTCCTCTCCTGGCGAATCGAGTGGAGCGTGGACGGGCGGCCCGCCACCGAGTTCGACGGGTTCCTCACCATCCCCGCGGCCGAGACGTCCCGGAGCGAGGTGTGGAGCGCGAGCGTGCGCCCCTTCGACGGCGAGGACGCAGGGGATCCCCTGGTCACGGACGTCCGCGTGGACAACACCGTGCCCGTGATCGGGTCGGTACGGGTGATCCCCTACGATCCCACGGTGGGCGAGAGCATCTGCGCCGTGCTCGAGGATGTGGCGGACGAAGACGGCGACGAGGTGACCGTCACGCTCGAGTGGACGCTCGACGGGGTGACGGTCCAGACCGATGTGCTCGACCCCGGCGACACGGGGATCTGCCTCACCATACCCCGCCACAAGGGCCAGGCCGTCCAGGCCACGGCCACCCCGGACGACGGCTTCGCCACGGGCGCCACGGTCACCTCCGAGCCGGTCGTCGTGCTGAACACGGCCCCCACCGTGAAGGGCGCCACCATCTCCCCGTCCACCGGCACCGAGGCGACCACCTTCACCTGCCTGCCCCAGGGCGAGGCCGACATCGACGGCGACGTCCTGTCCTACACCTACGACTGGACGGTGTCCGGCTCCCTCCTCGGGCTCGACGAGGCTTCGCTCACCGGCTCCCGGTTCCAGAAGAACGACGTCATCACCTGCACGATCACCGTGCACGACGACGAAACCCCCGGAGGCAGCGCCACGTCGAGCGCCGTCACGGTCGGGAACTCCCCCCCGAGCCTCACGTCCGTGGCGGTCTCGCCTGGCGCGGCCACCGTCCAGACCACGCTTGCTGCGACGCCCTCGGGCTGGTCCGACGTGGACGGCGACTCGGCCTCCTACCTCTACCTCTGGTACGCCAACGGCGAAGCCACGTCCGAGACGGGCAGCTCGTTCTCGTGCAGTTCGGTCGCGCGCGGCGACGTGGTCCACGTCGAGGTCACGCCCTGGGACGGCACGGACGAGGGCACGCCGGTGGAGAGCGACGGCGTCACCATCGACAACAGCGAGCCGAGCATCTCGAGCGTCACGATCAGCCCGAGCGTGGCCTACACCGACTCCACGCTCACCGCGACGCCCTCCGGCTGGTTCGATGCGGACGACGATCCCGAGGCCTGCACGTACGCGTGGCGGGTGGCGGGCCGCACCATCGGCGAGACCGGCTCGACGCTCTCGGGCGACTGGTTCGAGCGGGGCGACAACGTCGTGGTGACCGTCACGCCGTACGACGACTACGACACCGGGCCGGTCCGGACGGGTTCCATCACGATCTCCAACTACACCCCCGAGGCCGTCGCCGTCCTCCTCGACGACGAGCCCGTCGAGTCGTGCTCGGTGGCGTCGTTCGATGCGAGCGGCAGCTCCGACGGCGACGACGACGAGCTCTCCTACACCTGGACGATCACCCGCGTGCCCTCCGGCTCCCACGTCGACAGCACCGACCTCGACTCCACCACGTCGGCCACCCCGAGCTTCCTGGTGGATGCCGAGGGATCGTGGACGCTCCGGGTCGTGGTGGGCGACTCCCTGGCCACCGACGCGACGACCGTGACGTTCGACAGCGAGTGGCGCGCGGAGAACGCGGACCCGGTGGCCGACGCCGGCGCCTACGACGACGAGAGCACCTACGCCACCTGCTACACGAGCGGATCCGGCCACACGTGCAGCCGCTGCGCGTCGGTCACCGTGGACCTCGACGCGGGCGCCTCCACCGACGACGACGGCGATCCGCTCTACTACGCCTGGACGGTCTCCACGAGCCCGTCGGGCGCCTACACGTCGCTGTCCGACGACGAGGATCCGGCGCCCACCCTCACGATCCAGAACCTTCCCGCCTCCTACGGCGTCACCACTCCCTACATCGTCTCCGCCCAGGTCCTCGTGGTCGACTGCGCGGGTGGGTACGACGTGAGCACCGCCACGTTCACGGTCGGTTGCACGGGGTTGTAGTTGGCGCACGGGAAGGGCACACTCCACCAGGCTCCGGAACGACGGGGGGTGTCGCTCGGGCTGGCGATGTGGCTGCTCGCCGGATCGGGCTGCACCACGAGCGAACGCCCGCCCACCGACACCTTCCCCTCCTTCCACGCCCGGGTCCCGTCGAACCTCCTCGTGGTCTCCATCGAGACTTTGAGGCGCGACCACCTCGTGCGCTACGGTGCGAGCCGGGACCTCATGCCCTTCCTGGAGGGCCTGGCGAGCGAGGGCGTGACGCTCGACGCCCATCGCTCCTGCACGAACTGGACCTTCCCGGCCATGTTCTGCTTCGCGACCGGCGCCGACGCCACCCACGCGGGTTGGGTCCCCCGGTACGACGCCGAGACCCGCGTGCCCATGCCCGACCTGCCCACCCTGGCAGGGTGGCTCTCCGAGGCCGGGTTCCACACGATGCTGTTCTCCACGGTGAGCTGGTTCTCCTCCGCGTGGAACACCGACGCCGGTTTCCAGGAATCCACGTGCACGGGTGCGCAGGCGTCGGTGGTCTGGACCCGTGGATTGGAGATGATCGCGCTCGCGCAGGATCAAGGGTTCGACCGCTGGTTCCTGCACCTCCACCTCAACGAGCCCCACTCCCCATACAACCCGCCTGGGGCGTACCTGGGGGACCTGGCCGACCTGGATCCGATCCCCTACGACCTCACGACCATGGAGGGACACGACGAGGCTCGGGCCGCGCTCGGGAGTCTCTCCGAGGCGGAACGGGCGCTCGTGCTGGCGCACATGCGCGTCCGCTACGCGGGCGAGCTGCGCTGGCTGGACGACCAGGTCCGGGAGGCCTGGCATGCGTTCGAGGCGCTGGATCTCCTCGACGACACGCTGGTGGTGGTCTTCGGCGACCACGGGGAGCAGTTCTGGGACCACGGCGCGATCGGGCACGCCTACGGTCTCCACGCCGAGGAGACCGACGGCCTCGCCTTCTTCTGGGCCCGGGACATCGTGCCCGATGCCTGGTCCGGCCTCACCACGCATCCGGACCTCACCGCCACCCTCCTCGCCCTCGAGGGCATCGATCCGCCACCCGAGGTGGGCGGCCTCCCGATCGGCACGGCGCCCGAGGACCGCCCCTGGCTGGGGTGGACCGCGGCGCGCCTGGGCCCGGTCCAGGCCGTGGCGCTCGACGGGTTCAAGCTCCTCTACCGGTGGACCACCGGGGAGAAGGAGCTGTACGACCTCGCCGCGGACCCGATGGAGACGGTCGACCTCTACACCCCCGACCACCCCGCGGTGGCCCCTCTCTGGGATCGCCTGCTGCCCGAGGTGGAGGCGATGGCCGAGCTCGTCCCCGAGTACACGCCGGTCGATCCGGGGCCGTGATGCCGTCGCCCGGCCTGCAATCCCCGACGCCGGTAGCCCGTTTCCTCTCCTGTCGTCTCGCGGGTCCAAGGGACATGCCCACAGACTGGAGGAACCCGTGACCGCTCGCTCGTTCGCCCTCGCTGCCCTCGTACTCTCCCCGGCGTGCTCCCCCGTCGACCCGCTCGAGGGGGTCGACGTCCCGCTCCTCACCGACGTCTCGACGGAGGCCGACACGGCGGTCGACCTCGTCTCTCGCCAGGACGCCCTGGCCGGCGCGGAGGACTGGGACGCGGCGGAGGCAGGCTCGGCTCTCGACATGGCCGGCGCGCCCGCCGGCTTCCTCCTCGACTTCAACGGTTCGGCCATCACGAACGCGGCCGAGGATGCCGGCGTCCCGCCCCCGTCGGTCGCCGCCCCTGCCTACGAGCACGTCCTGGCTGCCTGGGTGGCGGTGATCTGGGCCGACCTGATCACCGTGTCGGTCATGGGACCGCCGGCCTACGCCATCGGCGTGGCTGCAGACGGTACGGTCACCCTGCTGGACACGAACGTCTGGTACGCCGAGAACACGGTGGCCATCGCCGGCGTCCACTACACCACGCACTTCACGGTGGCCTGGGTCGGGGTGGGCTGGCTCGCCGAGATGCGCCTCTCCACCGACGACACCACCCTGGACCACGACCTGTGGTTCAACGGCTTCCTTGCCTACGGCGGCGGGCTCGGCTGGTGGGACGTGTACCAGGACGATGCGCTTCTCGGCGTGGTGGAGTGGATCGCCGATGGTGAAGGGAACGCGGAGTTCGGCATGGCCGCGGTGTCCGGATCCGAGGCGGGATCGGCGCTGGCCTACGTCTTTCTCGACGACACCGTGCTGGTCTCTGCCCACTCCGGCCCCACCGGCGACGACGCCTGGGTGTACATGGCCGCCGACCGGAGCGGTGAGGTCCGGATCCCGACCTGGAACGACGGCGAGCCGGGCTGCTGGGACGCGACCTTCGCCGACGTGGCGTGCGAGTGACCCCTTCCTGCAACCTCCGGCCGCCCGAGACGCTACCCCCAGCACGAATCTGATCCCTTTATCGTCCCGCCGGCACTGTCCCGGTGACGGTGCCCGGGAGATCCAATGCACGTGCGCGCCCTCGCCCTCGTCCCCCTGCTCCTCGCGGCGTGCGTCACCCTCGAGACCACCGAGTACTTCTGCTGCCATCCCTCGTACACCCCGATCACCGCTGACGATTCGATCCTCGGGTTCTCCGCCGAGGACGTCGTGGCCCTGCTGTCCGCGAACCTGCCGACCTCGGTGATCTGGGACCAGATGACGCTGGGGGACGCCTCGACAGACCTCGCAATCTCGCTCGCCCTCGACGGCGAACCATCGCTCGCCGAACCCTCCTCCGAGGACTCGTGCTGCCTGGAGGACGGCTCGTGGCTCCAGATCCCTCTCGCCCTCGACATCGTGATGGCCGGCGGTGAGGTGACGGCCTCCGGCACCACGCGCTTCGCGGCATGGGCGCCAGCCCTCGACCACGTCTGGATCTACACCGGGTGGGACCTCCCCGCCGTCCTCACCGGCGACTACCTCGCCCAGTTCGGGGCCTACTTCGAGGATGAGTACGGCTCCCGGGGCTTCACGCTCGAGGGCACCTGGATCTCGTTCGCCCGTACCTGGGCCGAGCCCGTGGTGGACATCGATTGCACCAGCCACTCCGCGGACGCCGGCTCGGCTGCTGCCGTCTGGCGCGGCACGTGGTCCCTGCCCGCCATCTCGGCTACGGCTGCCGATCCCGTACTCGTCGGGTCGGTCGAGGTGCCCTGATCCCGGCGGCACAGGGGCTCCTCGGCGTGGCGATCACCGAGCCCGTTCGCATAGACTGCGTGCGTCCGAAGGAAGGAGGATCTCGTGCGTTCCCCGTCTCCCTCGTTCGCCGGTGCCTGGGTCGCCGGTGCCCTGTGGCTCGCCGCGTGTGCCTCCCCCACCGAGGGCACCGAGGGCGGGGACTGCCGAGATGGTGCCGACAACGACAGGGACGGGTTCTTCGACTGCGATGACGACGGCTGCTGGGGCTCCCCCGACTGCGGGGAGTCGGACGCCGACACGGATGCCGATGTGGACTCAGACACGGACGCGGACACCGGCCTCCACGCCGACAGCGACGGCGACGGCGTCTCGGACGAGGACGAGCGAGCCCACGGCACCGATCCCCACGATCCGGACACGGACGACGACGGCTTGACCGACGGCGAGGAGGTGGAGATCGGGACCGACGGTACCCGCCCCGACACCGACCGCGACGGATACACGGACTCAGAGGAGGTCGACGCCGGGACGGATCCGGTGGATCGCGACAGCGTCATCTACCAGGGCGGCTGGCCCTACAACCCCGACAAGGACTCGATCTCCGGCCTCGATTGGAGAGAGGAGCTGTACGAGGGCGACGTCGTCTACCGGTTCACGGGGGTCGACCAGTTCGGTGACACGGTGGATCTCTACGACTTCGCTGATCATGGGAGATACGTCGTCCTCGCGCTGTCCACGGCGTGGGACACCTACAGCCAGGAAATGGCCTCGTGGTTGAACGACGAGCCCTCCCTGTGGGACGACCGCGAGTCGGAACTCGGGATCGAGGATGTCCCCCGGGGAGTCGCCGACGGCGACGTCTGGTGGGTCACCATCCTCGTGCAGGACAGGGAGGGAGACCCGCCGAGCAACGCCACCGTGGCCGACTGGTACGACGACTACCCCAACCCCGTGATCCCCGTCCTGGCGGACTCGGAGCAGGTGATGATCACCCACCTGCACCTCACCTACGTCCCCTCGCTCGTGCTCCTGGACGAGACCATGCGAGTCGTGACGTACGACGAGTACGACTACACCACCGTCCTCCAGGACGTCGCCGACATCGTCGCTCACCGCAGGGCGGCGGGGCTCTCCGGGTAGAACAGCACGCGGGCCAGCTCCACGCTCGGGTCCATCAGCTCGTTGACCTTGACCCCGTAGTTGGAGAGGGAGAAGAGGGAGTCCTCGACGACGACGCTGCGGCGCATCCAGGCGTACCAGTAGTCGTCCTCGCAGGGGTCGTAGGCGTCGTCCTTCCCTTCCCCGTAGTACCGCTCGTAGTAGCACTCCGAGTCGGCCACCAGGTCGGCGTGGTCCACCCGCCCCAGCTCCGTCAGCGCGGCGGCGCCGCCCTCCTCGCCCGTGTCGACATCGACGACGATGAGGCCGCTGAAGTAGTCCCAGTCACCGGTCTCGTCGTCGTAGTCGTAGACGTAGGCCGGGAAGGACAGCACGCCCCGGTGGTAGGTGAAGGCGTGGTGGTCGTAGAGCGCCTCGGAGTAGGACCACTCGTCGCTCTCCAGGGTGTACTTCGCCGCCAGCACCGGGTTGGCGAAGTCGCTCACGTCGAACAGGCTCACCGCGAGCCCGGTGACCGTGCCCTCCTCGGTGCCGTCCATCCCGATGGCCAGCACGAAGTCGTCGGACAGGGGGTGCAGGTAGGCCGAGTAGCCTGGGACCTTCAGCTCGCCGACCAGGCTGGGGGCCGCCGGGTCGGACAGGTCGATGGTGAACAGCGGGTCGACCTGCCGGAAGGTGACCATGTACCCGCGATCGCCGATGAACCGGACCGCGTAGATCTGCTCCTCGGGGGCAAGCCCTCGCAGCTCGCCGACCTGGGCCAGTTCGTCGCCGGTGTGCTGGAGCACGAAGACGTTGTTGCCGGGCTCGGTCTCGGCCTTGGCGATCGCATCCGCGTCGGCCCCGACCTCGCTGCCGCCAGCGGTGGCGCCCTCGCTGGTGCCGCCGTCCTCCGACACCGCCACGTCTTCGCCCCAACCCCAGCTCAGGGTGTCGGTGGTGGCCACGCGCAGGTAGCCGTCGTACTCGCTCATGGAGAACTGGTTGAGCAGCCAACCGTCCACGGCGCCCGAGGCCTCGTAGATCGAATCCGCCCCTTCGAGGGAGAACTGGTGGACGTGGGTCTCGATGTCGTAGTCGCCCCAGCCCCACCACCAGTACCAGGAGGTCTGCGCGACGAAGAGGTGGTCGGTCGAGGCGTACACCGTCCAGCCCTCGCTCATCAGCCCCGTCCCGCTCACGTCGGATCCGGCGCCGACCTCGCCCTCTCCCGCGAGGTCGAGGTGCGCGACCGTCAGGAACGACGGGTAGGACAGGTGCTCGGGCCGGTAGATGTCGCCGCAGTCGAGCAGGACTTCGGGCGCGGCGCCTTCGCCCGGGACCTGGTCCCGGTACAGCGGCAAGAGCTCGCCGTCGCTCATGTCGTCGACGGCCTCCGCGACCAGCGGTGCGACGATCGCCCTCGCGGCGTCGCGCGCCGCGTCCATCTCCTCCTCGGACGCCTCCCAGTCGACCGGGGGCAGGCCGAGCGACTCGTCCCAGGCCAGGGCCCACAGGTCGTAGGGCATCTCGAGCCAGGTGGTCGTGACGACGTAGATGTCGCTGTCGATCATCCGGGCGTTGACGTAGTAGCCGTCGAGGTCGACCTCGCGGACGACCTCCGGGGTGGTGCGGTCGCTGACGTCGACGATGGAGATGCGGGTCAGGTAGTAGCCCTTCCAGCCCTCGTCGGTATCGCCCGGCGACCCGGGTTCGCCGTCCCCACCAGGCGCGACCTCGGTCTCCTCGCCCTCCTTGGGCTCCTCTCCGCCCCTGTCCCACTCGTACTCCTCGTTGTAGACGTAGGAGAAGACGGCCAGGCGGTCGCCGTCGAGGAACATGGAGTAGGGGTAGCCGCCGAGCGGCAGCTCCGCGGCGAGCGCGGTGTCCTCCGCGGGCCAGCTGTCGATGATGAAGAGGGTGTCGTCCTGCGTGTAGTAGATGTACTGGCCGTCCGTCTTCACGATGTCGGCCTCATCGACGCCCAGTTCCTGGACGTTGGTCTCGGAGTAGTCCGAGGGCGCGCTGGCATCGCCGTCGTCGGACTCCCCGCCTGCGGTATCGTCATAGACGCCGCGGCCGTAGCCGTAGCCGTAGCGGGACGCCAGGATGGTCTCGGTGAAGGCTTCCGCGACGTAGTCGCGCATGTCGTCGCAGCTCGTGAAGCGCTCGAGGGTGTGGCCCGGCCCCATGATGGGGACGTTCCCACCGCCGGGACCGCATCCCGTGAGCGCGAAGAGGGAAAAGGAGCTGGTGAGAAGCGTTAGGGCGGGGGACATGGTCACCTCGTGTGTGGGTGATGGAGGTCGGTGTCCGGATCCGGGAGGTAGCCCTCCGTGGACGGACGCCCGGTGGCAGCGTAGCGCAAGTCGAAGAAGGGGACGACGGGAATCGTCGGCTGGAGGGTGACGCCTGCCGTGAGGTCGGCCACGTCGGGGCCAGGTTCGCCCGGACCCACACCTTCGGATCCGTCAGTCAAGGTCGGTGTGGCGAGGTCGTCCGGGGACATGGATGCCTCCGTAAGTCTCCTGAGGTTCATGCACAGACCGTGCCAGCCCGTGAGTCGGCGTTCGAGGTGCAGTGCGTCCCTGGTCGACGGCCGAGAGTGCGACATCGGCGCCAGGGGGAATCGGGGTGGACGAGCCGACCCGAAGGGCATCGTCGATGCCATCTACGTCCCGAGCGCCGCTCACGTGCGGCAAGGACACCTAGTACGTCACGTACCAGTAGTACCCGGAGGAGCCGGGGTACCAGGTGGAGGCCGACCAGGTGGTGAGCAGGCTCCCGTCCTCGAGGGAGTAGAGCCGCTGGTCGCCCCAGTAGTTCACCACGATGTTCCCGCTCTCGTCGATGGCGAGCGTCCAGGTGGTCGAGGGTGCGTAGGAGATGGTGACGGAGTCCAGCACGTCCCCGGTGGTCTTGTCGAAGTGGACCACCCGGCCGCGGGAGTCGAGGCTGTAGAGCTCCTGGCTCGCGTCCATGGCCACCGCCGAGATCAGCCCGCTGTACTCGCAAAGCAGGGAGGCCTCGTCGTCCGGCGTGTAGACGACGATCCCGCAGGACGAGGCCGTGTAGACCGACCCGTCGGTGTCGATCGCCATGGCGCTGTTGCCGAAGTACGGCTTGCACGACGAGGACAGCGTGGTCCCGAAGCTGGCGTAGAGCGACACGTCGCCCGTGTCCACGTCCATCGCGTAGAGGTTCCCGCCGCTGTAGTCGCCCACGTAGAAGACGCCGTCGTAGACGACGCCTCCGCCGACCTGCCCCACCCCGAAGGCACCCACGAGGGTGGAGGTGTCGCCGAAGGGCTCGCTCTGCGCCCACACGTAGCCGGAGAGGTCGTTGTAGTAGAGCACCGACTGGTCCTCGTTCCAGGTCACGCCCTCAGGCGTACCGCACGCATCGTCCGCACCGTACCAGTCGCCGCTCCCGAGGATCCCGAATCCGCTGTCGTTGTAGAGCGCGTAGTAGTAGTCCCCGTCCTTGTCGATGCGGTGGCCCCCGTACCCGAGCGTGCCGGTGCACGCCGTCACCTCGCCGTCGGTGTCGTCGCAGTCGTCGTCGTTGGCGACGTAGCCGTCGGGGGCGTCGCAGGAGACGGTCGAGGTCTCGGGATCCCCGTAGGTGTCGCTGTCGGCGTCGAGGTACCAGGTCGGCGCGTCCACGGACGAGTCCGGATCGATCTCGCCGTCGCAGTCGTTGTCCACGTCGTCGCAGTACTCGTCGGCGCCGGGATGGACCTCGGCGTCGAAGTCGTCGCAGTCGTCGCCGCCCAGCTCGATCGAGTCGTAGCCGTCGTGATCGTGGTCCTCGTCGAGGCTGTCGGAACCGGAGCAGTCCTGGTCGATGCCGTCGAAGGGGATGTCGTCGGCGCCGGGGTGGATGCCCGGATCGGCGTCGTCGCAGTCGTCGCCGGTGTAGTCGGCCGCGTCGTAGCCGTCGAGATCCGCGTCGTAGTCGCTCCCTCCGCTGCAATCCTGGTCCACCCCGTCGTACCAGATCTCGGAGGCCCCGGGGTAAGCGGAGGGATCCATGTCGTCGCAGTCGCCGTCGCAGGTCGTGTACCCGTCGCCGTCCACGTCGCCGTCCACCTCCTCGTCCACCACGCCGTCGCAGTCGTTGTCGAGGCCGTCGCAGGCCTCGACCGCGCCCGGGTGGACGTCGGCGTGGCGATCGTCGCAGTCGGGAGCAGGCGTGTCGCAGAGGGTGTACCCGTCCCCGTCGAGGTCGAAGTCCTCGTCCACCATGCCGTCGCAGTCGTTGTCGAGGCCTTCGCAGGTCTCGATCGCGCCCGGGTGGACGTCGGCGCGGCTGTCGTCGCAGTCGTCGCCGCCCCAGTCCACGTCCCCGTACCCGTCGTGGTCCCCGTCGATGTCGTCGCCCCCGCGGCAGTCGTCGTCGAGACCGTTCTTGGGGATCTCCCGCTCGCTGGGGTTCACGTCCGCGTTGGTGTCGTCGCAATCGTTGCCGCCCGCCTCGACGGCCCGGAAGCCGTCTCCGTCGGCGTCCACCACGTCCTCGCCGTCGCAGTCCTGGTCGATGCCGTCGTAGGGGATCTCCATGGCCCCCAGGTAGATCGTGGGATCGGCGTCGTCGCAGTCGCCGGCGCACGTGGCCTGGCCGTCGGTGTCCTCGTCGAAGTCCTCGTCCACGGTGCCGTCGCAGTCGTTGTCGAGACCGTCGCAGGCCTCGATCGCGCCCGGGTGGACCTGCCAGTCGTTGTCGTCGCAGTCGACGTCGGACGTGTAGCCGTCGCCGTCGGCGTCGACCGGGGGGACCCCGGTGTCGTCGATGCCGGTGTCGTCCAAGGCGGTGTCGTCGGGCTGGTTCCCCCCGGTGTCGTCCTGGGGCGCGTCGTCACAGGCGACCAGGCCCAGGGCGAGGAGGGCGAGGCACAGGGGAAGGGACGGGCGCATGGGGACCTCCGTGAGTGGGGGCCCACGGTACCAGGGGTCCCAGCAAGCCGCACCCGGAAATTGGATCCGACGGGCCCGCACCCTGCACGCGATGAGCACCGTCCACCGACAACCCGCCGCCGGCCAACCCCCCGGCCTATGAGACAGGGACGGCACCAACCCCCCCCGGATCGAGACAATGCCGTCTCACCGAAGGGGGGGTCGGTGGGGGTGGTGTCTCACCGAGGGGGGGGTCGGATTGGGGCGCGCCTCGTTACAGATCGAGCTCACCGCTGGTAGTCGTAGGTGAATGGATCCTTCCCAGGTCGAACCCGACTCCGACGAGGATCTCATGGCCCGAGTGGCCGCCGGCGACCGGTACGCCTACGACACGCTGTACGCGAGGTGGAGCGCCTCCACCTTCACGTTCCTGCTTCGTCGCACCGGTTCGCGCGCTCGTGCCGAGGAGGCGCTCCAGGAGACGTGGCTGCGGGTCTTCCGGCATGGGAGGACCTTCCAGAACGGGCGGAAGTTCGCCCCCTGGGTCTTCGCCATCGCCGCCAACGCGGGGCGGGATGCGCGGCGCCCCGAACCCGACCTGCTCCACCTGGAGGGGGAGGCGGCCGATCCGGGCGAGCTGAGAGACCGGCTCGTCGCCGCCCTGCACCTCCTCGATCCGCTCGACCGCCGCCTGCTGTTGCTGGCTGTCGAGGGGTTCACGTCCGTCGAGATCGGCGAGATGGTCCGCGTGAATCCCACGGCCGTCCGCATGCGCCTCTCGCGGGCACGGGCCTCCCTGCGCGAGGCCCTGGGAGACGCCGATGCCTGACATCGACGCCCTCCTCCGCCGGCTCCAGGGGCCTCCTCCTCCTCCTCGGGCACCCCGGATCCCCGGGCGTTCCTTCCCCTGGCGACCGGTGCTGGCCATGGCGGCCGGAGTGGCCGTCGCCATCGGGGGCATCTCGCTGCTGCCCGAGCCCGAGGTCCTGACCCGGGGTGGGGAGGATACCGCGCCGGCGGGGGTGTTCCTCGACCTGCGGATGGTGGTGGAGCGCAACGGGCAGGCATACCGCGTGAGCCGCCATGCGCCCTGCCGGGTGGGCGAGCGGCTCTTCTTCCGGATCGCGGCGGATCGACAGGTGCCCGTGGTCCTGCTGGTGGAGGGCCCCGGAGGCCGGGAGGAGGTGGCCCGGGCCGTGGCCTCGCCGTCGGCCACCGACGTACGGTCAGGCTCCGGCCTCGCGGCCTACGTCTTCGACCGGCCCGGCACGTATACGTTCGTGCTCACCACCGATCCGTCGCGCGCGTGCACCCCGGGCAACTGCACCCGGGAGATCCTGGAGGTCCAGTGACCGGCGCCCTGCTCCTGCTGGCGGCATCCCTGGCCCTGGCCGGGCCCCGAGGGGTCGTGAAGGACGCCCCGCCACCGAGAAACCTCGAACGCGCCTGGCGGCCACGGCGGGTGGCCATGGTCGTCGGCATCGACACCTACACGGATCCCGCGCTGGGCAACCTGAAATTTGCGGCCAAGGACACCCGGGATCTATCCGACGTCCTGGTGGATCCCTCCCTGGGTGGCTTCGACGTCGTGTCCCAGGTGGCTGGGACCGTGACCCGCGAGTCGTTCTGGTCGTCCTTCGACGCCGCCACCGGCTACCTCCAGCGCGACGACACCTTCCTGCTCTACATCGCCGGCCACGGCACGCTCGACCTCTCGGGCGAGGGGACGCTCCTCTACGTCCTTCCCTCCGACGGCTGGCTGGCCGACGCCGCGGCGAGCGGCATCGCGCTCACGGACATCGAGGCGGCGATCGAGCGGCTTCCCAGCCGGCGGCGGGTGCTGGTGATGGACACCTGCCACTCGGGCGGGGGCCGCTCCGTCCTGTCGCCCGCGACGAAGGACAAGATGCAGGGGCTCCGGGGTCCCCTGCCCTCCCCCGCGGCGCTCGAGGTGAGTCGCTGGGACGTCCGCCTGTTCGCGGCTCACCTCAACCAGCCGGCCGTCGAGGACCCGGGTCTGCAGAACGGGGTGTACACGCACTACCTCATCCAGGCGCTCGGCGGGGCCGGCGACATCGACGGGGACGGCCTGATCGATGTCCTGGAGGCCCACGACTTCGCCCGCGACCGCACGCTGGAGTTCACCGGCGGCCTGCAGGTTCCCTGGGTGGAAGCCACCATGGTCGGGAGGGACGCCATCTTCCTCTCGGGCGATCCGTCCTCGCGGAAGCGCGCCGAGTGGGCGATCATCGAGGGTCTGGAAGCCCTGCCCCGCAATGCGGTCCTGAAGGTGGACGGCATCACGCGAGGCGCCGGGGCCGTGCAGCCGGGATGGCGCAGGATGGCCGTCGAGGTCGATGGCCGGCCCGTGCTGGCCCAGCCGGTGCGCGTCCGCAGGGGCGATCGGCTCGACCTCGGCGACCTGGTCCGGGATCGGGAGGCCTGGGGGATCCTCCAGGCCGGGGGGGCCTGGCACGCCGCCAACGACTGGATCCCCACGTGGGCCGTCCGGGTGGGAGGCTGGTACCTGCCGGCCGATCCGGCCGGCGCCCGCTGGGCGTTCGGCGCGTCGGCATCGAGGAGCCTCGGCGGTGTACCGGGCCTCGACCCGTTTCCCACCGGCACGGTCGTGGCACGGGCCGGTGCCTGGGCAGGGAGGGCGTTCCTGGTCGGACCCACGGTCGGCGGGGGCGTCGCCTGGCGCCTCCCGGAGACCGGTGGCCAGACCGGGTGGCTGGTCGCACCTGGCCTCCACCTCCAGTACGCCGTCGGTGCGTTCGTGCTGGCCCTGGATCCCTCGGCCGACATCGTCGCGATCCGTGCCGGCCAGGCCTTCCTTCCCGACGTCTCCTTCACCACGGGTGTCCGCTTCTGATCCCCCGGAGGTCCCCGATGAGGCTTGTCGCCCTGCTCCTCGCTGCCGGCTGCTCCCCGTTCAACAATCCGCCGAGCGCGCCCCAGGTGGGCATCGGCCCCGTCCGTCCGGCCACGGGCGACGACCTCGTCGCGGTGATCCTGGCAGACTCGGTTGATCTCGAGGGCGACCGGGTCACCTACCGGTACACCTGGATCCAGGACGGCCTCCCACGCACCGACCTCACGAGCGACACCGTGCCAGCCTCGGAGACGATCAAGGACGAACTCTGGCAGCTCATCGTCACCCCGACCGATGGCGATCTCGACGGCAGCTCCGGTAGCGCCCAGACCACCATCGTCAATACGCCGCCCACCCCGCCGGGTGTAGCCATCACCCCCGCGGATGCCATGAGGGGCGACGACTTGACGTGCACCGTGACGACCGTGAGCAGCGACGTGGACGGCGATGCCCTCACCTACAGCTTCGAGTGGGACGGGAACGGGGAGACGTACGACGGCGCGACGGCTGGTGTGTTGACCAGCGTCGTAGATGGTTCGAATGTGGGGGAGGAGGAGACGTGGACCTGCGAGGTGACTGCGAACGACGGGATGGACAAGTCCTTAGCCGCCCATGCCTCGACGACGACGGGAGCCTGCTCCACGTGGTGGTATGCAGATGCCGATAAAGACGGGTACGGAGACCCCGCCACCGCCACCGTTGCCTGTGAACAACCGTCCGGGCATGTCCTCGATGGCACCGACTGCAACGACGAAGATGCCAGCGTGCATCCTGACGCCGAAGAGGTCGGTTTCGACGGCATCGACAACGACTGCGATGGCGAGGACTGCGCATCGGGAATCACATTCACGAGCACGTCGTACGTCCGGTCGGAGCGGGAGACAATCGGCGCAAAGATCACCGACATCGACGACGACGGCTACGAAGACATCATCTGGGTGAACCAGTTGAGTGCGTCGCTGACTCTCTGGTGGGGGGGAGCTTCCGGTCCGGCCGTAGCCGAGTCGACCGTCAGTGTCGGGCGGGTGGGTGCCAACGCCGACGCGGGTGACCTGAACGGAGACGGCTACCCCGATCTCATCGCCTCGGCCCAGGACTCGTCTCGCTTCGTCATCCTATGGGGCACGGGCACCCGCACCTTCGGAAGCACGTCCTACGTCAGTCAGGACGGCTTCCCCCGGTGGATGTGGCTCGTCGACGCCGACCGCGATGGAGACCTCGATATCGTCGCGATTCTCGAGCACGAAGAATGCGCGGTCATCCGGCTGAACGACGGTACCGGGACCTTTGCGGAGGCGGGATGCTGGCGCAGCGGCAAGGAGGATGTGCGACCGGGCGATCTCGACGGTGATGGGTACGACGAGCTGATCGAGTCCAATACGGGCAACGTATACAGCAGCGCCTCGGGGACCTTCACGCTGTCCACGGAACTCTCCATCCCCGACATGGGTACGAACAGCTTCCTCCACGCCTACGATGTCGACCTGGACGGTGACATCGACGTCGTGGAGGTCGATTTCTCGTCGGAACCCTACCTGCTTAGGACGCATCGCAACGACGGCACCGGTTCGTTATCGGAGTGCGACCAGCTCGAGGCCGCTTCCGGTACCCATCCCTGGGGCATCGGCGACCTCGATGCTGACGGCAGGTTCGACTACATCTACTACACGTGCGCGTCCGGCTACAGCACCTGGTACATCGGACTGATGGACTGACGGTAGTGCAGCAGGCAGGCCGCGTCGGAGGTCGGGCCTCCTTGTGACAGATCGGGCCGTCCGTCGGTAGTAGTTGGTGTACGGATCCCTCGGAGTCATGATGCCTCCCGCCTTCCTGCTGCCCGCTGCCCTCCTCCTCGCGTCCTGCGGAGAAACCCCCAACACGCCCCCCGATGCGCCCCAGGTGAGCATCGGTCCCGTGGATCCGGGCACGGACGACGACCTCGTGGTGGTCCTCGACCAGCCGTCGGACGACGAGGACGGCGACGTGGTCACCTACGACTACGCCTGGAAGCAGGACGGGCTGCCACGCGCCGACCTCGTGACCGACACGGTCCCCGCGAGCGAGACCACCAAGGGCGAGGTGTGGGAGGTCATCGTCACCCCGAACGACGGGACCGCGGACGGCGACCCCGCGACGGCCGAGACCACGGTGGTGAACACGCCGCCCGTGGTGACCGTCGTGCTGGAGCCCACGGGGCCCACGACCGACGACGACCTTACAGCCAGCGCCACCGCCACGGACGCGGATGGCGACGAGGTCTTTCTCGCCTACGCGTGGACGGTGGACGGCGCCCCGACCGGGCACGACGGCTACACCGTCCCGGCGGGCGACACGACGAAACACGAGGTGTGGGCGGTGACCGTCGTCCCCAGCGACGGCGAGGTCGAGGGCGAACCGGCCACGACCGAGGTCGAGGTCGTCAACACGCCGCCCACCGCCACCCTGGCGTTCGAGCCCGCGATCCCCGGGGCGGACGAGGACGTGCGCGTCGTCGCCACGCCTGCCGACGCCGACGGGGACGTGGTGTCGTTCACCTACGCATGGAGCGTGGACGGCAAGGCGACCGGCATCACCTCCGACACGGTCCCGGCCGCCGACACGGCGGCGGGCCAGGTCTGGACCGCCACCGTGATCCCCGCCGACGACGAGGAGGACGGGGAACCCGTCTCCGGCACGGTCCCCATCGAGAACACCCCGCCCGTGATGGTGTCGGTGACCCTGGAACCCTCCGAGCCCTTCGTCACCGAGGATGTGGTCGCGACCGCCGAGGCGACCGACATCGACGGCGACCCCCTCACCTTCGCCTACACCTGGACCGTGGACGGCGTGGAGGCCCTCTCCGGGTCGAGCGACACGCTGCCCTCCGGCTCCTTCGCCAAGCACCAGGCCATCGCCGTCGAGGTCGTCCCCAGCGACGGCTTCGGGGACGGTGCCCCTCTCCTCTCCGCCGAGGCGGTGGCCCTCAACAGCCCTCCCACGGCCACCGGCGCGACCCTCGACCCCTCCGAGGCCTTCGAGTCCACCACCCTCACCTGCATCCCGGCCGGTTTCAGCGATGCTGACGGCGATCCCGAGGGCTGGCTGTACGCCTGGACCGTCGACGGCTCCACCGTGGGCACCGCCTCCACCCTCACCGGCAGCGGCTTCGACAGGGGCGATTCCGTCACCTGCACCGCCACGCCCTACGACGGCGAGGAGTCCGGGGCGGGCGTCTCGGCTTCGCTGACCGTCTCCAACTCCACGCCGGTGCTCGCGAGCGTGGCCCTGTCCACCTACGCGCCCACCGAGAGCGACACGATCTCCGTGACCCTCGGCGCCGCCACCGACGCGGACGGCGACTCCATCACCTACGCCTACGACTGGTACGTGGACGGCGGGCTTGCCAGCACGGCGTCCACCCTCTCTCCGAGCCGGTTCGAGAAGGGCGACAGCATCTTCGTCGTGGTCGCGCCGTACGACGGCAGCAACTACGGCGATGAAGTAACCAGCCCCACCGCCACCGCCGCCAACTCCCCGCCCGCGATCTCGAACGTCACGCTCTCACCGACGTCCGTGTACACGGACGACACGCTCACCGCGACCGTGGCCGCCAGCGACGACGACGGCGACGCGATCACGTACACCTACACCTGGTACGTGGACGGAGCCCCATGCGGGGGATCGGGCTCGGTCACCCTCGAGGGTTCGGCCTGCTTCGACCGGGACCAGGAGGTCTGGGTGGTGGTGACCCCCAACGACGGCGAGGACGACGGCTCCGCGTACACCAGCGGTGCCCTCACGGTGAGCAACACGCCGCCCACGGCGCCCGAGGTGGCGATCACCCCGGAAGACGCCGTGGAGGGCGACGACCTCACGTGCACCGTGACGACCGAAAGCACGGACGCGGATGGCGATGCCCTCACCTACAGCTTCGAGTGGGACGTGGACGGGGAGACGTACGACGGCGCGACGGGTGGCGCGTTGACCAGCATCGTGGATGGTTCAAGTGTGGGTGGGGAGGAGACGTGGACCTGCGAGGTGACTGCGAGTGACGGGGATTTGGAGAGCGCAGTGGGCTCGGCCAGTGTGGAAACCATCTCTGCAGTACTCGGATCGGACGAGGACCATCCGGGTCTCTCCTGCGAGGACATTCTCGATGCAGGAGACTCGAGCGGTGATGGCGCGTACTGGGTGGATCCCGACGGCAGTGGGGCCGTCGAAGTGTTCTGCGACATGACGGGTGGCGGGTGGACGTTGGTCGCCAATATCTATGACTCGGCTGGCGACGACGCCCCAAATGCCACCAGCTACGTCGTATCGGGGTGGCAACAGACAGGAAGTGGATCTTGGACGACGACGGTTTCAAGCGTTCTTCAAGATTCCTCTGGCACCGGCTCGGCCGCCGTGTCCATCTCCTTCGTCTCGGCACTCGGAAGCAGTGCCGGTCAAAACAACTTGCAGATGTGCTATGTCCACATGGACGGAACCGATTCGGAATGTCGTTCCAGCGATGACGGGTCGCTGACGCTCACGAGTTACAGCAGCGGTAATGCCAAGTTGACAGTTTATTACGGAGACGATCTGGCATACACGTACGGACGACTCGCAGGGCTCGCCGGGTCCTACGATGGATACGTTTCCTCGCTGTACACCGAAGCGGGATATCCGATAAGCAAGACCCCCGGTGTCACGAACGACTACCTGTTCGGTGGGGAAGGGCTGATCATTGACAAGAACGCTCCGTATTGCCCGGCCTATGACGGTGTCTGGCACTGCAACGGTGCCGGGCAATCGTATAAACCCTGGGAGACCGACGCTGCGGAACTGAGCTCGGGCGGTAGCGATGCTGCCGGATGCTACGCAGTAACAGATAACCCGACCGTCGAAGGCTACGGGTTCCGGTTGTATGTCGGACCATAGATGAGTCCCTTGCAAGAACCCCCGAATCCACGGCGCACCGGGTGACGTGGCCTGCTGGGGCTCACATGTAAGGGCGCCTGCCGGATCGTGGACGCACCCCCGGGTCGCGTTCGATCCGCGCACAGGACGGATCGGAGGGGCGGTGGGACCGGCCGAAGGCCCCCTGGAGGCCCACGACGAGGCCGGACGTGCCCTACACCACCTCTACAAGGCCTTCGGACTCGCCATCCAGCGCCTCTCGAAGACGGCCGACGTGGTACTGCACAGCTCGCTTGACGTTCAAGGCCATGACTTTGAAGGTTACGGCGAGCTCCACCCTGG
>JBFYZZ010000131.1:0-2588 GCA_041309225.1 Deltaproteobacteria bacterium
CAGGACCGGGGCGGAGTTGCTCGTGGCGTCAGCGAGGGCGACCCCGCAGACGTTCACGTTGGCGGCGTCCGCGATGGTCGCACGGCCCGAGGTCGTGGTGTCCAGCGCGAGCGCGAGGCCCGAGGTGGACCCGGTCGCGACGGCGGCCACGGCGCAGTAGCCGGCGATGCAGACCCGGATCTCCTGGTTGGCCGCGGTCGTCGAGGTGACGGCCACGCCGATGACCGGGACGCCGATGGCAACCGCGCCGCCGCTGGTGTCCTGCACCGTGACGTACACGACCTTGTCAGCGCCGGTCTTCGCGTAGTCGAAGTTGACCCACTGGCCCGCGGTGATGGTCCCGGAAGCGAGGAACACACGCTCCTCGGTCGCGGTCGGGGAGGGGCCGCCATTGGCGACCGTGATGGGGAGGTTGTAGAAGCTCATGGCGTAGACCTCGTGAAAGTTGGCGACCGCTGGGATCAGGAGTTGGTGAGGACGCCGTGGGCGTTGAGCCGGGAAGTCGTGAGCTGGAGCTTGGCGCTCACGGTTGCGACGTAGACCGGGGCGCGGGGATCGCGGACGAACTCGGACACGCTGATCAGGGCGGGGCCGTTGTTCACGCCGAGCTTCTTGCGGGCCGCAGCGACGCCGCCACCCTGGAAGGTCGCCACGTTGACGCGCAGGTACTTCGAGGAGAGGAAGTAGGCGTCGATCACGTCGGTGCCGACGCCGGAGCCGTCCGCGTCGAAGCCCATGCGGGCGTCCACGAAGAGGGCGGTCCCGTTGTAGACCGGGATCTCCTGCTGCAGGGTGCCGAAGCCCAGCTTCTCCAGGCTCAGGTACTGGATCTTGCTGTCCACCAGCCCGGCGAGCTTGTTGAAGTACTCCTCGGAGCAGAGGCATACGTCGGGGTTGCTTCCGGTCTGGGCGCGGACGCCGGTCATGACGTTGCGGACATCAGCCTCGGTCAGCGTGCCGCCGGCGCTGTCGAACTGCGAGAACCAGCCGAAGTCTCGGAAGGAGGTCTGGCTCAGGCCGAGCACGGTGTTGGTCTGCGAGGCGCGAGCCACGCCCTGGAACCATCCCGTGGTCGAGGCGATGCCGTTCAAGGTCTCCAGGGAGGAGAACCGGCGGGCGGAAGCAGCCGCGGCGCCCTGGAGCACGCTGATGGAGATTCGGTCGCTCATGTCCTCGACCACGTTGGTCACGCGGTCCTGGAGGAAGTCGACGGCACCCTCGGAGCTCATGGCGTTGAGCTCGGACTCGCTGATGCGGATCGGCTGGAAGAACTCAGCGTAGTCCGCGGTCGCCTTCTTCTCGATGAGCCCAACGGTCGTATCGAGGTCGGCGTAGGCGTCGGCACCGGTCAAGATCTCGGTGGCCTGGGAGTGGTAGCCGAGGGACACGGGCTGGATGATGCTCTCACCACCACCCTTGATGACCTTGATGCTGTTCGGCGCGGCGCCGAAGGCCCGGAGGACGTTGTTGGCGGCGAAAGTGGAGTCCTCGGCCTGCGCGATGAGCAGCGGGAGGACTCGGTTGGCGATCGAAGAGATCGGCGTAGCCATGGGGCACCTCGAGTGGGTCTGGAACACGAACGATTGAATGTCTTCGGCGGGTTCCCGCGCGGGGAGGGCCATCCTGGCGGCCGGGGTTCCCCACTACACAGCAGCAGGGAGGCGGCTCTTGATTGTAACCAAGGCGACTAGCCCTGCTTCGCCAAGGCCAGGATCTCCTGCGCGGACAGATGGGCCGCGGGCTTGCGGGGCGCGGCGGCTACCCCGGTTCCCTTGGCCCCTGCCTGCGTCTTGGAGACGGCAGCCACCTTGGCTGCGGCACGAGCCTTGGCCTCGGCCTGGAGGCGGGCCTGCTCGCTTGCCTGACGACGGGCAGAGATGACCATGTACGCGTCGTCCAAGTGGATGAACCGCCCCTTGGCCTGAGTGCCCTGGATGAGCTCAGCCACCTCAGCCTGCATGGTCTCATCGGAAGCGAAGTCAGGATGCGCGTCGATCCAGCTGTCCAGCTCCGCTTCTTTGCGCGCGGTCGCCTGAACCTTGGCTTCAGCTTCGCGAGCGGCCCGCATCGGGGCGAGCTCGACCTCCAGCATGGCGCGGGCTTCGCGCTGGGCCATGGCCCTCAGGGCATCGGCGTCCCAGGGGTCGATGGGGCCAGGAGCCGAGGGGGCAGGGGCAGGGGGGCTCGCTTTGAGGGCACGGGCTTCGGCCAGCATGGCTTCAGCTTCGGCCCTGAGCTGTGAGGCCTCCTGAGCTTTGCGGGTCGCATCAGCCTGGATGCGCTTGGCGTGGGCGGCGAGCTCGCCCTGGCCAGCATCTTCGAGCGCCTTCAGCGACGCAGCCCACCCGAGCTTGGTGCTCGGCACAGGTGCGGCGGCGGGAGCGGCCGGGGGCTCGGCGGCGGCTTCTTCAAACTCGGACCCAGCTTCTTCGGGCTCCGCCTCGAGCTCAACGGGAGCTTCGACGGTGGAGTCTTCGGTCGCGGGTTCGGGCATGTCTGCCGCGAGGGCGAGGATGTCGGGTCCGGTGCGGTGCATCAGATGGCTCCCATCAGGGTGGCGCGTCGGTTCATCAAGGACTCGGCCGGCT
>JBFYZZ010000132.1:0-19422 GCA_041309225.1 Deltaproteobacteria bacterium
TCGCGGCACGCCGCCGGCGCGGCGCCCGCGGCGAGGCGCCGGGCGATTTCGAGGACCGCGCGCTCGCCCATGCCGTGCACGAGCAGGTCGGCCTTGGCGTCCACGAGGACGGAGCGGCGGATCCGACCTTCCGCGAAGTCCCAGTGCGCGAGTCGGCGGAGGCTCGCCTCCACCCCGCCCAGGACCACCGGCACCCCGGGGAAGGCCTCGCGGCAGCGGGCCGTGTAGGCGATGCTCGCGCGCTCGGGGCGCAGGCCCGCGCGGCCGCCCGGCGAGTAGGCGTCGTCGTTGCGCACCTTGCCCGCGGCGGTACGGGCGTTCACCACGGAGTCGAGGTTGCCGGCCGTGACCCCGAAGAAGAGCCGCGGGCGCCCGAGCGCGCGGAAGGCCGCGGGCCCGTCCCAGCGGGGCTGGGCGATCACGCCCACCGTGAACCCGTGGGCCTCCAACCAGCGGCCCACCACCGCCACGCCGAACGAGGGGTCGTCCACGTAGGCATCGCCGGTGACGAGCACCACGTCGGGCGGCATGCCGCCGGCCTCGGCCAGGGTCATGGGCAGGAAACGGGTCACGCCGCCCATCCTGCCCGATCCCGCGGAGCCGCGCCAGCGCGGGCGAGGGGTGCCCCGGGCTCGGGGCTCGAGCTCGGGCCCGTACCCGGGCACGGCGGTCCGACGGATCGGGCCGGTGGACGGACGGCGACGGGCGCGGCCTCCTCCGGACGGCGTCGCGATCCGATCCGGTCGATTGCGCCCTTCACGCGGATGGATTCCCGTATCGCGCACCTCCCTGGTCCGGGGCCCCGGCGCCGGTGGGGACCCGGCGCGACCGGGCAGCGCAGTCGGGGGTGGAAGCGTCGGCCCGCAGGGCCGGTGCCACGCCGGAACGTCGGCCCGCAGGGCTGGTACCCCCTCGCGGCCGGCGGGGAGGCCCGCAGGGCCGGCCACAACTCCGAGAGTGGATCCCAACCTGTCGAGATGTGGCCGGATTCCGGCCATATCTCGGAGGATTGACGTCAATTCCCCGAGATGTGGCCGCCACGCGGCCAGAACTCCGAGAGTGGATCGCAACTCCCCGAGTTCTGGCCGCGGGTGGATCCTCCCTCCGGCGGAGCGCACCCGTGCCCGCCGACGGGCAACTCCCCCTACTGCCGATCCCACCTCGGACCCGGTGCGGCTGCCGGATCCCAGGTCGAGATCGAGGTCGAGATCGAGGTCCGGACCGCGATCCCGCCCCCGATCGCCCGTCGCACCGCGACGCCCGACCTGCCCGCGCCCCCGGGACTGGGCCGCCTCCAGGGGATGTCGCCTTGACCGGAGCCGGTGCCCTCGTGTACCCTCGGGATGGAAGTTCTTCTGGCCATGAAATCCCTCCGGATCGCACGGCCGAAGCCCGCGGCGGGCAACACCGTAGCCCGAAACCAGGCCCGGCCCCCGACTGCGGCGCCGATCGGAGACTGGGACGCCGAGATGCAGCGGACTCGCGGGAACCAGGCCACCCGGGAGGCGCTCGAGGCGCCGGCTGCCTCGACCGGGCCGGCGGAGCGGGAGGACCGGCCGACCGTCCTGATGGAGAAGCCTCCCCCCGACGCCGTATCGGCTCCGGCCACGGACAGCAGGCGCCGCATCCGAGCCCGGGATCGCGCGGCGCACCCGGAGGAGGAGGCGATCGGCCGCGAACGGCCTGCGGAAGCAGTGCCGCCGGCCCCCGAGACCCCCGGGCCCGTGGCTCCCTGGTCGGACTGGAGCGCCCGCCGCAGGGCGGCGGAACAGGGGGTGGCCGAGGCCGTCTCGACCCGGCTCGAGCACGCGGGGCTTACGGGCGTCTACGTCGAAGGAGCCCAGGCCCGCGGGGGATTCGTCCTGGGGCCCAGCCTCGCCCCGATCATCGAACGCGTGATGCAGGCCGGCGGCGTCCTGCCCGACGCCGTCGGCACCGCCATCCGGACCGAGCTGGGCGATCGCGCGAGCGAGCCGGCCGCAGCGGCGGCCATCGAGGCCTTCGCCCTCGACCTGTCCATGCGGTTCGGTGCGTTCCTCGAAAGCTGTCTCGTCACCAACGTGATCGTCGAGGGGGTCGTGCCGGACTGGGCGCCACCCTTCTTCCCGGTGGGGCACGTGGTGGGCTTCGGCGAGATGGGACCGGATGGGTTCGCCGGCCACTGGCCGGGGGGCCAATCACGCGGGTGGATCGTTCGATCCGGGATGCGAGGCCTTCCAGATGGGATCGGCCTCCTGGAGGTTGCGCCGCAGCACCTTGCCCACCAGGCTCTTGGGGAGCTCGTCCCGGTACTCGATCCAGGACGGGACCTTGTACTTCGTCATGTTGGCCCGGCACCACTCGAGCAGGGCCTCCTCGGTGAGCTTGCCCTTCCACTCGGGGCGGAGCACCACCCAGGCCTTGATCCGCTCGCCGGCCTCGACGTCCGGGAGGCCAGCCACGGCCACCTCCAGCACGCCCTCGTGCCCGCCGACGAGCTCCTCGACCTCCTTGGGGAAGACCGAGAAGCCCTTGTACTTGATGAGCTGCTTGAGACGGTCGGAGATGGTGACGCGGCCCTGCTCGTCCATCCAGCCGATGTCGCCGGTGCGCAGCCAGCGCTTGCCGTCCATCTCCACGATGGTCTCGGCGGTGGCCTCCGGCTGGTCGAGGTACCCGACCATGACCTGGGGCCCGGCCACCAGCAGCTCGCCGTTGTTCTCGGGGCCGGGGGGGAGGGTCCGCCGCGGGTCGGCAGGGTCCACGATCCGCCACTCGGTGCCTGGGAAGGGCAGGCCGATCGTGCCGATCTTGCGGTTGCCCCAGAACGGCCCCGCGCACACCACGGGCGTGGCCTCGGTGAGGCCGTAGCCCTCGGAGAGCTTGCCGCCGGTGTTGCGCTCGAAGGCCTCCTGCACGGGGCGGTGGAGGGGCCCGGCGCCCGAGACGCACAGCGTGAGCCGGGAGAGGTCGCGCGTCTCGATGCCCGGGAACTCGGCGAGCTTCTGGAACAGGATCTCGGCGCCGGGGTAGAGCGCGCCCTCGGGCGGGGCCAACGTCTCGATCCGGCGGATGAGCTCGTCCGTGGGCGGCGGCTTGGGGAAGAGCATCATCCAGCACCCGCAGGCGATGCTGATGTTCATCACGCAGGTGTGGGCGAACGAGTGGAAGAGTGGGAGTACGCCGATGTCGCACGCGCCCGGCTGGGCCTTGTAGAGCCAGGCGGCGCTCTGCAGGGCGTTGGACACGCAGTTGAAGTGGGACAGCACCGCCGCCTTGGGCACGCCGGTGGTGCCTCCGGTCATGATGTACGTGGCCGGGTGTGTGTAGACGTCGAGCTCCACCCGGGGCACGTCGGGCGGCGTGCGGAGGAGGTCCTTGAACTGGAGCGCATCGGGCGGCACCGGGCCGGTGGGGATCTTCTTCAGCAGGCGACCGAGCAGCCGTTTCAGCGGGGTGAGTGCGAGGTCCGCGATGTTGGTGGCGATCACCAGCCGGAGCGGGGCCTGCTCGCGGATGGGCGCCACCGACGTCTCGTAGAGGGCGTCGAGCACGATCAGGACCTTGGCGTGGACGGTCTTGAGCTGGTGGAGGATCTCGCCCGGCTTGTAGGTGGGGTTCACGCCCGAGAGGATGGCACCGAGGCGCGCGCAGGCGTAGTACGACACCACGTACTGGATGGAGTTGGGGATGAGCGCGGCCACCACGTCGCCCTTCTGCACGCCCGCCTTGTGGAGGCCGGTGGCGAAGCGGTCCACCATGTCGTCGAGCTCGCGGTAGGTCACCCACGTGTCGAGGAACCAGATCACCGGCTTGTCCGGCCACTTCTTCACCGACTCACGCAAGAACTCCCCCAGGCTCTTCTCCGGGAACACCATGTTCTTGGGGACCTCGTCGGGCCAGCCGGCCTCGGCGGTGAACCAGGGACGGCTCTCGTCCACGTGGAAGGGACTCGGCATCGGGGGACTCCTGGATGGAACCCGGCAGGGGGTCCGCCGGGGTCGTGCAGCATCGTAGAGGCAGGGACCGGGCGCCCGCAAAGCCGCTCGACCCCGCATCGTCGGTTCGACCCGTCCCGGACGGCCTCTTCGTGGCCCGACGCCCCGTCCCGGACGGGGGCGTCCGCGGCGCGGTGGGCGGTGGGCCGAGCCGGTCGTCGACCCTACAGCAGCTGCGCAGCCAGCTCGGCGAGCTCGCTGCGTTCGCCCTTACGGAGCGTCACGTGGCCCGCGAGGGGCGACTCCTTGAACCGCTCGGTCACGTACGTGAGGCCGTTGGAGGTGGCGTCCACGTAGGGGTTGTCGATCTGGTAGGGATCGCCGGTGAGCACCACCTTGGTGCCCTCGCCCGCCCGCGTGACCACGGTCTTGACCTCGTGCGGCGTGAGGTTCTGCGCCTCGTCGATCACCAGGAACTGGCGGGGGATGGAGCGGCCGCGGATGTAGGTGAGGGGCTCCACCTCGATGATCTTCTGGTCGAGGAGCGCCTGGTACGAGGGCGCCCCCCGGCTCCGGGCCGACCCGGCCGTGGGTTCGGCACCGGTGCCCCCGAGCAGCAGCTCCAGGTTGTCGAAGATGGGCTTCATCCAGGGATTCAGCTTCTCGTTCACGTCACCGGGCAGGAAGCCGATGTCGCGCCCGAGCGGGAAGATGGGGCGCGCCACCACGAGGCGATGGTACGCGCCCTCGTCCGCCACCTTGGCCAGCCCGCACGCCATGGCGAGGAGGGTCTTGCCCGTGCCGGCGATCCCGGCCAGCGTGACGAGGCGGACGGAATCGTCGAGGAGGAGGTCCACCGCGAAGATCTGCTCCTTGTTCCGCGGGAAGATCCCCCAGACGGCGTCCTTGGTGCGCGTGACCCGGCGGAGGCGGCGCTGGCGGGCGTCGTAACGGACCATGGCCGTGGTGGACTCGGTCTCCTCGGAACGGAGCACCGCGAACTGGTTGGGGAAGAGGTCGTCGTCCTCCCAGGGCACCCAGCCCCGCTGGTAGAGGTCGAGGATCACCTTCTCGGCGAGGACCTTCTCCGCGACCCCCGCGTAGTGCTCGTCCACCTCGATGTGGGCCTCGGCGAAGTCCTCGGCGCGCACGCCGAGCGCGTCCGCCTTGAGCCGCATGTTGACGTCGCGCGTGACGAACGTGACGCGATCGGCCCCGTGCTCCCGGGACAGGCGCGCCACGGTGGCGAGGATGCGGTTGTCGTTGGTGGGCTCGGCGAACGCCGCGGGCAACGTGGCGCCGTGGTTGCCGAGGTCCACGCTCAAGTGACCGCCCCCCGGCAGCGGCACCCCTCGGGCCAGGGAGCCGCCGGCCCGGAGCTGGTCGAGCGTGCGCGAGATGGTGCGCGCGTTCCGGCCGGTCTCGTTGAGATCGCGTTTGAACTTGTCGATCTCCTCGATGACCGTGATCGGGAGCACCACGTCGCTCCGGCCGAACCCGTGGATGGCCGTGGCGTCGTAGAGCAGGACGTTGGTGTCGAGGACGTAGGTCCGAGGGCCGGAGGTCCGGTGGCGGGGTGGCGACACGAGGCGTCCGGGCCTACTGCGCCTGCAGCTTCCAGGTGCGCGTGAGGCCCTGGGGATCGGTGGTGGCACGGAGCGTCAGGCTCACCGCGGGGCGGCGCATCTGGACCGTGCCCTTCAGGTTGGCGCCCTCGCCCATGTAGACGTTCAGCTCCTCGCCGCCCGGCGTGCCCGCCAGGGTGGTGATGCGGATGTCGTTCTCGCCGGGGCGGAGCCAGGGCCCGACGTCGAGGATGATCTGGGGGTCGCCCGACCGGAGCCGGCGCGCGAACACCTCGTTCACGAAGACCTCCACCACGTGGCCCGAGGAGCCCCTGTCGTCGGTCACGAGCCAGTACTTGCCCACCGTGACGAGGACGCCGCCCTCCGGCGGGGCCGGGGCGTCCTCGGTGGCCTCGGGCTTCACCACCTTCACCTGGTAGTGCGGCGCGTCGACCCAGATGTTGCCGTTCTTGTCGATGCGAACCTTGCAGTCGGTGAACTGCTGGCTGCGCAGGTCGTCGGCGCGCACGCCGTTGACGTAGAGCCCGCCCGCGTGGAGGGGCGCGAGGAGGGCGAGGAGGATGGGGAGGCTCGTCATGGGGTACCTGCCTGGATTCGGGCTCGAAGGGCCTGGCCCGCGTGGAAGAGGGGGTGTCGACGGGAGGGGATCGCCACCGGTTCGCCGGTCCGGGGATCGGCGCCGGTGCGGGCCGCACGCCTGCGCGACTCCAGGACGCCGAACCCCCGGATCTCCACTCGGCGTCCCTCTCGGAGCGCGGTCGCCATCTCGTCGAACATCGTGCACACGGCCTGGGCGGCGAGGGCTCGGGGCACCCCGCAGCGCTCGGCCATGGCACGGATGAGGTCGGAACGCGTCACCGACGGCCTTCCGGAGAGGACGCTGTGGAGCGCCCCTTATGGGGCGGAGTGCGGACGGGCAAGCGGGGGATCGGGCGCCGGGCCCCCGGCCAGGGCCCGGATCACCGCCTCCGCCACGGACGGCGCCGCGTCCGCGGGCCGGGGCGCGGCCTCGCCCAGGAGGCGGGCGAGGCTGGTGATCCCGCCGTCGGTGATGCCGCAGGGCACGATGAGGCCGAAGGGAGAGAGGTCCGCCGTGCAGTTGAGGGCGAAGCCGTGCATGGAGACGCCCTGCCGGAAGTGGAGCCCCAGGGCGGCGATCTTGTCGCGTCCCACCCAGACCCCCGGGTAGCCCGGACGACGGCCGGCCCGGACGCCGAGACCCGCGAGCCAGGCGATGAGGGCGTCCTCCAGGGCCGCCACCGTGCCCTTCACCGTCTGGCCGAACCGGGCGAGCGGGCAGATGAGGTAGCCCACCAGCTGCCCTGGGCCATGGTAGGTGGCGAGGCCCCCCCGCTCGGTGCGGACGTGGTCGATGCCGAGCCGGGCGAGGGCCTCGGGGGCCAGGCCGCCCTGGGCCGGACGGCGGCCCTCGGTGACCACCGGATCGTGCTCCAGGAGCCAGAGGACGGGCTCGGCCCCGCCTGCGAGCACGGCCTCCCGCCGTGCGCGCTGCGCCTCGAGGGCGTCGCGGTAGGGCACCCGGCCGAGCCAGGCCCAGGCGAGGGGGACGGCCACGGGCTACTGCTCGCGGAAGAACTGGCTGCCCGCGTACTGGTCGACCAGGGCCCTCAGCACCACCGAGATCGACGCCGCCACCGGGATCGCCACGAGCATGCCCCAGATGCCGAGGAGGCTGCCGCCGGCCACCAGGGCCACGATCACCACGAGCGGCGAGAGCCCCACCTTGTCGCCGACGATCCGCGGCGTGATGACGTACCCCTCGAGGAGTTGGGCCACCGCGAACGTGCCCCAGACCGCGAGCAGGTGCGCGTCGAGTCCGTACTTGAGGACGGCGAGCAGCGTGCCCATCACGATGCCGAGGATGGTGCCCAGGTAGGGGACGATGAACAGCAGCCCGGCGAGGCCCCCGACCAGGAAGGGGAGGTCGATGCGGGCCACCAGCCACAGGCCGAGGCTGTAGATCACGGCGAGCACGAGGCAGACCGTGATCTGGCCCCGGACGAACCCGGACAGGCGGGCGTCGATCTCGCGGGCGATGGGCTCGACGAAGGGGCGGTGCCGGGGAGGGATCCAGGTGCCGACCGCGCGGACGAGGCGGTCCCAGTCGCGCAGGAGGTAGAACACGAACACCGGCAGCAGGGCGAGGTTGAAGACGTTGAGGACGAGACCCCAGCCGCCCGACAGGACGCGCATGGCCCAGGTCTTGATGGAGTCCTGGGTGTCCGGGGAGAGGGACCGGACGAGATCGGGGCCCTGGGTCTGGAGCTCCTCGAGGTTCCAGGGGATCTGGATGTGGAAGCGCGTTTCCACCCACTGCCGGGCCGGCTGGAGGTCCGCGGACGCGCTGGCCAGATACCCGGGGATGTTGCCCGCCAGGGTGGTCACCTGCGAGGCCACGGCCGGCACCACGAGCGCCACGAGCGCCGCCACGAGGAGGATCGCCACCAGGAAGATGACCACGATGCCGAGTTCCCTGGACCGGCCTCTCTGCTCGAAGCGGTCCACGACGGGATCGAGCACGTAGGCGAGGGCCGTGGCCGCGATGAGCATGGAGGCCACCGGCCACAGGAGCCAGGTGAGGAGCCCGACCACCACGAGGATGCCCACGCCCCAGCGGACGCGGGCGCCCCAGGTGAGGGAGCGCTGTGGGCGGGGCAGGCGGGGGCGACCGCGGGGCGCACCCGCGAGGGACGAGGGGCGACGAGGCATCATGGCGGTGCGTCCAGGACGAGGACCACACGGGCCTCGGACAGGAGCCGGGTCCCCGCGCCGGCGGTGACCAGGCGGGCGGCGTCGTCCGGGGCGAGCACCAGGTCCACGCCATCGCGGACCTCGGTGGCGCGGACCACGAGGGGGTGGGGGCCGGCCCGCTGCACGGCGCGGGGATCGGCGGGATCCACGACGTATTGGACGGGGGTGCGGATCCGTGCGGTCTGCACGTCCAGACGGGCGACGTCGTACAGGATCTGGCCTCCGGTGTCGAGGAGGCGCGGTGCGAGAGCCGCACCGGCGTGCAGGTCCCGGGCATCCACCAGGACGCCGGTGTACTCGGTGGTGGCCGTGGGCGCCGGGGACTCGACCCGGGCGCGCGCCACGACCCAGGGCCGCAGCCAGGCGGCGAGGTCGAACTCGCCCTCCATCTCGACCTTTCCGGAGGTGTAGTAGCGGGTCTCCACGACCCGCCAGGCCGAGGGCGTGTCGCCGTCGAGGCGGTGGGCGAGCGGTGTGCCGGACACCAGGATCTCCCCGACGGTGATCTCCCGATCGATGCGGGCGGCCGCCGCGCCGTCGAGCAGGCGAGGTGCGAGTCCGCGGATCGCCTGGTCCTCGGCCACCACGCGACCCCCCGGCACCGCGGGGGACGCCGAGCCGGCCCGGACCATGCCGGCGCTCCAGTCGATGGTGGAGCTGCCGGCGGCCTCCGTGACGCCCTCGAAGGCCGGCATGGCCGGGGCCGTGGCCCGGGCCGGGAGCGCGCCGAGGGCGAGTCCCACCAGGATCGCCGCGACGGGGAGGTACCGGGTCACAGGAACCTCACCACGTCGGGACGGCCGAAGAGGGTCTCGAGTGCGTCGCGCAGCGCGTCGTCGGCTGCCACGCGTCGATCCGGCAGGTCGAGGAGGGCCAGCGCACCCCCGTCGACCCGGACCTGGACCTTCACCACGCAGGACCCGGGGAACCGCAGGAGCAGCCCTGCCAGGGCCTGGATCCGATCCGGCGCGAGGTCGGACGCCACGAGGCACACGCGCACCTCCCGGGTGCCCCGGCCGATGACCTCCGAGAGGAGTTCGGCGCTCTCGCCCAGGAAGCGGGCCTCGCCGTCGCCCCGCCGCTGGACCCGTCCACGTACCAGCACGGGTGCCCCCGACTCGAGCACGGCCCGGGAGGCCTGCCACTTCTCGGAGAAGAAGGTGAAGTCCACGGTGGCCTGGGGATCCTCCAGGGTGGCGAAGGCCATGCGTTCGCCGCGCCGCGTGAGGAGCGTGCGCAGGCCCGAGATCATGCCCGCCAGCGCGACCTCGCGGCCGTCGGGGAGGGCGAGGGCGTCGGCGATGCCGCCGGTGACGTGGCGGGCGAGGTCGTCGCCCCAGGCGTCGAGTGGGTGGCCGGAGATGAAGAACCCGAGGGCCTCGCGCTCGTGGCGGAGGCGCTCCATCGTGGGCCACTCGGGCACTTCGGGCACCCGCCACGGTGCCTTGAGGGCCGCGCCGAAGAGGCCAACCTGCGCGCTGGATCGCTCCGCAATCGCCTGCTGGGCGGCGCGCATGGCGGCGTCGAGACCCTGGTGCAGGGCCGCACGCGTGGCGCCGAAGGTGTCGAACGCACCGCAGAAGACCAGGTTCTCGACGACCTTGCGGTTGACCGCGGCCGAGTCGACGTGCTCCAGGAAGTGGACGAGGTCGGTGAAGCGCCCTCCCACCCGGCGGCGGGCCTCCAGGATGGCCTTCACCGCCCCGGTGCCGACACCCTTCACACCCTCGAGCCCGAAGCGGATGGAGCGGCGGTCGCCGGGTGGGACGTCGAAGCCGGCCTCGCTCGAGTGGACGTCGGGGGGCAGGACCTGGAGCCCCGCCCGGCGGCAGTCGTTGATGTAGAGGAGCACCTTGTCGGTGTTGCCCGCCTCGATCGACATCAAGGCGGCCATGTACTCGGCGCGGTGGTGGGCCTTGAGCCAGGCCGTCTGGTAGGCGATGAGCCCGTAGGCGGCGCTGTGGCTCTTGTTGAAGCCATAGCCCGCGAACTTCTCCAGGGTGTCGAACACCTCGGTGGCGAGATCCTCGGGGAGGTCCCGCGCCGCGGCGCCGTCGAGGAACCGCGACTTCTGGCTCGCCATCTCCGCAGGCTTCTTGTGGCCCATGGCCCGGCGCAGGAGGTCGGCCTCGCCCAGCGAGTAGCCGGCCAGCACCTGGGCGACCCGCATGACCTGCTCCTGGTAGAGGATCACGCCGTAGGTGTCGGACAGGATGGGCTCGAGGTCGGGGTGGGCGTACGCCACGGGCGCGCGGCCGTGCTTGCGATCGACGTAGTCGTCGAGCATGCCCGACTGCATGGGACCCGGCCGGTAGAGCGCGATGAGCGCGATGACCTCGTCGATGGACCCCGGCTTGAGGCGGACGAGGAGGTCGCGCATGCCCGAGGACTCGACCTGGAAGATGCCGAGGGAGTCGCCCTGCTGGAGCAGCTGGTAGGTCGCGGCGTCGTCGAGCGGGAGGCGACTCATCTCGATGGCCTGGCCGGTGTTGCGCTCCACCATCCGGACGGCGTGTCGGATCTGGTCGAGCGTCTTCAGGCCGAGGAAGTCGAACTTGACGAGACCGATGGCCTCCACGGACTTCATGTCGAACTGGATCACCGGCCCGCCCGAGGGACCGTCGCGGTAGAGCGGCGCGTATCGGACGAGCGGCTGGTCGGCGATGACAACCCCGGCGGCGTGCACGCCGGTCTGGCGGGCGGTGCCCTCGACCCGGCGGGCGAGGGCGGTGACCCGGCGGATCCGCGGATCGCCCTCGATGGCGCTGCGCAGCGTGGGATCCTCCATGGCCTTGTCGAGGGTGATGTTGAGCTCCTCGGGGACCAGTTTCGCGATCTGGTCGGCGTCCTTGAAGGTGAGGCTCACCACGCGGGCGACGTCGCGGATGGCCAGCCGGGCCTGGAGCTTGCCGTAGGTGATGATCTGGGAGACGAGGTCGGCGCCGTACTTCTCCCGGACGTGGGCGATGACCTCCTCGCGGCGGGCCTGGCAGAAGTCGACGTCGATGTCGGGCATCGACACCCGCTCCGGATTGAGGAAGCGCTCGAAGAGGAGGGCGAACCGGATGGGATCGACATCGGTGATCCGCATCGCCCAGGCCACGAGCGAGCCCGCGGCACTGCCTCGGCCCGGCCCGACGGGGATGTCGTGGTCCTTGGCCCAGTTGATGAACTCGGCCACGATGAGGAGGTAGGCCGGGAAGCCCATCCGGACGATGGTGTCGATCTCCTCCTCGAGCCGGCGGCAGTAAGCCGCGTGCTGGTCGGAGGGAACGTCGGGGAGGCGGATCGCGAGGCCCCGCTGCGCGTACCAGCGGAAGTACCCGCCGAGGGTGCCGCCGCCGGGAGGGGGATCGGAGAGGCCCGCCTCGGGGCTGGGGAACCCGAAGGCACGCGGAGGCGGGAAGGCTTCGTAGAAGTACTCGAAGTTGGCGCGGGTCTCGGCGTCGGGATCGGGCGGCACCGCGGCCGGAAAGTGGTAGTGGCCGAACACGAAGCCGAACCGGCACCGCTCCGCGATCTCCACGGTGCGGTCGATGGCGGCGTCGTCGTCGGGGAAGAGTTCCCGCATGGCCGCCTCGTCCTTGAGGTCGAGCTGGTCGGTGGGCAGGGGGGGACGGTCGGGATCGTCGAGGGCCTCGGCCCGCCCGACAGCGTGGAGCACGTCCTGGGTGACGGCATCCTCGGGGCGCAGGTAGTGGACTGCGTTGGTGACCACCGTGCGCAGCCCGAGATCGGCCGCGAGCGAGCGGACCAGGGTGTTGGTGGCTGCCTGGTGGGGCAGGCCGTGGTCCTGGAGCTCGAGGAAGAGGTGGTCGGGGCCGAGGATCCCGAGGAGCGCCGAGACCGCGGTGCGGGCATCGCCGGGCTGGCCGCGCTGGACCGCCCGGCCCACCGGCCCCCCCAGGCCGCTGGTGAGCGCGATGAGGCCCTCGCGGTGGCGGGCGAGGAGGTCGAGGTCGATGCGGGGCTGATAGTGGACGCCGTCGAAGATGGCGCGGGTGACGAGCTGGCAGAGGTTGGCGAACCCGCGGTCGTCCTCGGCGAGGAGCACGAGGGACCAACCCCCGCGCGTGCCGGCGGGGTCGAGGAACCCGATGCCCTCGGGTTGGACCGGCACCTCGCACCCGAGGATGGGCCGGATGGCCGGCTCGGCGAGATCGTGGGCGGCCCGGAAGAACTCCACCGCGCCGAACAGGTTGCAGCGATCGGTGAGGGCCAGGGCGGGCTGCTTGAGGTCGCGCGCCAGGGCGAGCAGGGCCGCCGGCGGGGCCGTGCCGTCGAGCAGCGTGTACTGGCTATGGACGTGGAGGTGGACGAAGGCCATGGCCGCCGGCGGATCCCTGCCCTCCGCTCCTAGCCCGGCCACCCCCCGCCGGCCCCTGGGGGCAGGTCCGAAACCGTCCGAGCGCCCCCGTCGCCCGGTGGCCGCTCGGCCTCGAGCGACCCGATCGCGGAGGCCAGATCGGCCGGCAGCGGCGACTCGAGGCGCACGCGCGTGCCCGCCGTGGGATCGGAGAACACGAGGATCGCAGCGTGGAGGGGCGTACGGACGAGGGCCAGGTCCCGGGCGGCGCCACCGTACAGGGGATCCAGGGCCAGGGGGCAGCCGAGGTAGCGGAGGTGGACGCGGACCTGGTGGGTGCGCCCGGTCCGGGGACGGGCCTCCACCAGGCACACCGCGCCGGCGGGGCGGTCCCACCGGCGCAGCACCCGCCACACGGTGGCCGCCGGTCGGGCCCCGGGCTCGCCCGGCCGGGCCGGCCGCGTCTTTCCCTTGCGCGCCGCGTGCAGGGGCACGTCCACCACGCCCTCCGGCGCCGGCGGTTCGCCGCGGACGAGCGCCAGGTAGGTCTTCTCGACGGCGCCGGCTTCGAAGGCCATGCAGAGGGTGCGGTGGGCCGCGGGGGTCCGGGCCAGCAGCAGCACCCCCGACGTGTCCCGATCGAGCCGGTGCACCACCCAGAGCGGCTCCTTGCGGCGGATCTCGAGGAGCCGCCGCACGCAGGCCTGCGGATGGTCCCGGCGACCCGGGACCACGGGCAGACCCGGCGGCTTGTCCACCGCGAGCCAGGCACCGTCCTCGCGGAGCAGGGGCAGGAGAGGGTCCACGAGGGCCGCTATCCCGGCGCCCGTGCCCCGGGGTTCGAATGCCGCCGGCCCCTGGGCCGTCCATCGGTCGTCACGATGCGCAGCCCCGAGGTTCCCATGGACCGCCCCCTCGCCCTCACCGCCCTCGCCCTCGTCCTCCTCGCCCTGCCCGCCACCGCGCTCGCGGACGGCGACGATCCGGGTCGCCGTCACGACGCCTCGGAGAGCCGGGGTCGGCCGGAGGGTGCCCGGGACTCCGATCGCGACGGCCGCCACGGCGGCCGCCACGACGGCCGCGACCACGACCGCGGGGCCGGCGAGCCCAGGGACGCCAGCGGCCACCAGGTGGCGCACCCGGGTTCCGGACCCCATCGGCCCCCGCATGTGGCGCCGCCCCCGCCGCCCCGGCGTCACCGGCACGTCCACCACGTGTACCGGTACCCCCCTCCCCCCCCGCCGCCGGTCATCGTGCACACGGGTCCCGCGCCCGCGCCCCGGCCGGCGCCCGTGTTCGACAGGTCCGGGGACGTGTCGGTCGGCTTGAACGTGGGCGGTCTCGTCTCCGGCTACCAGTCCGGTCCCGCCTGGGGCGACGGCGGCATGGGCCTCGAGGCCCGCTACCGCGTCACCGACGGGTTCGGGCTCGCCCTCGGCGTGGCCTCCTACGGGTCCTCCGACGGCGCGCGGCTCACCACTCCGGTGGAGGCCAACGCCCAGTTTTTCGCCTTCCCGCACGGCCCGGTGAACCCCTACCTGGAGCTGGGCGTGGCCACCGTGGCCCGCGACTGGGAGGACCCGCTCTGCGGGTACGACTGCGGGCTCTACACGGCCAACGACACCAGCCTGGGCGGTCACGCCGGGATCGGTCTCGAGATCGCCCTCGGCCGGCACGCGGCCCTCGACCTCGAGATGGGCTGGCTGAGGATCCCCGCCGCGGCGGGCCGCGAGGATCCCGCCCTCTCTGCTGCCTTCCAGACGGGGATGGGCTTCCAGTGGTACTTCTGACGGGTTGACCCACCCGGGCCGCGCCGTCGTCGCCCGGCCCCGGACCGGGACGCCTGTCGTGGTCCGGCCCCTGCGGACGGGCTACGCCCGCCGTGCGCCCGCGCGGGTGCGCGCAGGAGGACCCCGCCTTGGCCGACGACGCACCGTCCGGGGACGGGCCCCGACCCGGGCCGCCGGCGCGGGAGGCGCTCCCAGCGGCCGAAATCCGGTTCGAACGGGGCCGGAGGGCGGTGGGGCTCCTCGTGGGCCCCGCGCTCCTGCTTCTCCTCCTGGTCTTCCCCGTGGCGGGCCTCCCGGCGCCGGCCGCCCGCCTGGCCGCCGTGCTGGCCCTGGTCCTCACCTGGTGGATCACCGAGGCGATCCCGATCCCGATGACCGCGGTGCTGGGCGCCGCCCTGGCGGTGGTCTGCGGCGTCGGTACGGCCGGAGAGATGTTCGCGCCCTTCGGGGATCCCGTCGTATTCCTGTTCCTCGGGAGCTTCCTCCTCGCCGGGGCCATGGCCCAGACGGGCCTGGACCGGCGCTTCGTGCTCGCCCTCCTCTCCGTACCCCGGGCCGGCGCCTCCCCCTTCCGCATCCTGGCGCTCTTCGGGCTGGGCGTCGCCGGCCTCTCCCTCTGGCTGTCCAACACGGCCACCGCCGCGATGGTCCTGCCCGTGGCCGTGGGGACGCTCTCCGTCCTGTCGCCCTGGCTCGGCCAGGAGCCGGGACGCTCCCGCTACGCCGCCAGCCTCATGCTGGTGGTGGCCTACAGCGCCTCGATCGGAGGCGTCGCCACGCCCGTCGGCTCACCGCCGAACCTCATCGTGCTCGGGCAGCTCCGAACCCTGGGGGGGGTGTCGCTGTCCTTCTTCCAGTGGATGGCGTTGGGGCTGCCGGTCGCCGCGGTCCTGATGGCCGTGCTGCTGCTGCTGTCCCGGCGGGGTGCCCGGACCGCCGCGGTGGACGGCACGGGATTCCGGGCATTCGTGGCCTCCGAGAGAGCCCGGCTCGGACCCTGGACCCGTGAGGAGGTCCATACGCTCGTGGCGTTCGGTATCGCCGTGGTCCTGTGGGTGCTGCCGGGGGTGCTCACGCTGGCCCTCGGCGCGACCCATCCGGCCGTCGGCGCGCTGCAGGCGCACGTGCCCGAGGCGGTGGTGGCGATGCTCGCCGCCTCCCTCCTCTTCCTGCCGATCCGGCGCGAGGCCGGCCGCCATTCCACCGTTTCCTGGTCGCTGGCGGCCCGGGTGGACTGGGGCACCCTGCTCCTCTTCGGGGGGGGGCTGTCCCTCGGCGCCGCCCTGTTCCGGACGGGCCTGGCCACGGCGGTGGGGGACGGGCTGGTGGCCTGGACCGGCGCCCGCTCCCTGACCGCCCTCACCTTCCTCTTCGGCGCCCTCGCCATCGTCCTCACGGAGGCGATCTCCAACACGGCGACGGCCACCATGGTCTGCCCGCTGGCCATCGCGGCGGCGCAGTCGGCGGGGGTCTCCCCCGTGGCCCCGGCTGTGACGGTGGCCCTCCAGTGCAGCATGGCCTTCATGCTCCCGGTGTCCACCCCGCCCAACGCCATCGTGTACGGCACGGGCCGGGTGACGATCGTCCAGATGATCCGGAGAGGGATCACCCTGGACCTGGCCGCCCTGGCGGTGATCCCCCCGCTGGTCCTCGGCCTCTGCCACGCCATGGGGTTGTGATCGACCGGGGTCACTGCCCGGGAGGCGGGCCGGGCCGCATCCACCACCAGGTGGCCAGGGGCGAGGTGGCGGTTGGCGCCCCGAGCAGCGACGCGACGCGGGCCTCGCAGGTGGACGGATCGGACGTCCGGGGTCGGACCACCACGACGAGCTCGAGGCCCTGGTCGGCGAGGCGGGACACGGTCCGCTCGACCTCGGAGTCCGAGGGCGCCACCGGACGCGAGCCCTCGGCACGGCGGGGGTCGGGCGGCCGTCTCCAGCGGCACTCGCGGTCCAGCCAGCGGAAGACCGGGTCCTCGAGGAGGCGGGAGTGGCCCGCCATGACCTCCGAGAGAGGGCGGTCCCACCACACCTGCCAGCGCAGGTACGGGGTGGGGGCCCCCGGCGGCCACGAGGCCTCGCCCTTGTCGAAGGGCAGGAGCACGACCGGACCGGATCCGGGGAGTTCGGCCAGCGCCCCCGGCGGCCGGGCGTCGTAGACGGGACGCGGCCAGGGTGCGCCGGACAGGAGGAGGGCGTCGAGCAGGACGAGGGCGGCGGCCGGTACGCCCCAGGCCGCGCCCCGCCCCCGGAGCAGGACGGTCACCCCCAGGGCCGCCATGGGGGCGAGGAAGACCTGGGCCATCCCCATCGCCCGATACCAGTCCCGCACCATGCGGAGGGCCGGGACGGCGCTCGTGAGCCAGGCCGCGGGCAGCGGGATCGGGGTGCCGAGGGGCAGGGCCTCACCGACGCATAGCACCGGTCCGAGCGCCAGGACCAGGAACAGCAGGCACCCGACGGCGGCCCACCGGGCCTGGGGACGGTGCCGGGCGCCCAGGACGGCGAGCGCGGCGGCCCCGAGGCCGAGGTAGGTGGTCTTGGGCATGGGATCGTCGTGCAGCCGGGGCAGCAGAGGGCCCGTGAGGTCGGCGCCGCCGTAGGCCAGGCCACGGAGGTCCGTGGGGTCGACGACCACCTCGCGGGTGGCCACGCCCCCCATCGGGTCCGAGGACAGGAACCACACGAAGGCGGGCAGGACCAGGACCACGGCCGCCAGGCCGATCCCCACCAGCGCGGCCAGCCTGCAGGGATCCGCGCGCTGACCCCGCCAGGCCCAGAGCAGCAGGAGCGGCGCGGCCATCGCGGCGAAGAAGGCGTAGTACGGCCCGGAGAGCGCGAAGGCGGCGAGGCTGGTCACGGCCGCCAGGGCCGCCCACCGGCTCCCCGTCCGGGTGAAACGCAGCCAGGCGGCGAGGTGCAGTCCGTACCAGCCGAGGGGCCAGGCCTCCGTCATGCCGACCACGAGGACGCCCGCCAGGTACGGCGCCGAGCCCAGGCAGACCATGCCCACCAGGGCCCCGGCGGGGCTGGCGCCCATCTCCCGCGACAGGACCCACCCCGCGGCCAGCGCGAGGCCCATGTCGAGCACGGCGGCGAGGCCGTAGGCGACGCCCGGGTGCACGCCGGTGGCCACGAGCGCGAGTGGGAGGTGGACGATGTCCAGGAGCGCCCAGTCGCTGCCGTACGGCCAGTCCGCCACGATCGCCCCGCCGAGGGCCTCCCGGACCGTCCACCACCACATCCACAGGTGCTTGTCGGCCTCGCCGGTGTGCGCGCCGAGCATGCGATCCGGCGCCATCGGCCAGGGCCAGACCAGGACGATCGCGACGAGCACCCCCACGAGCCACGGCAGCCAAGCCGGCAGGGGCCGGGCCGCGGGTGGGGATCGACGCGATTCGTCCGTCACCGGCGGGGCGTATGGCCACCCGGCGAGCCGGTCAAGGCGCCCCGGACCGCAAAGCGACCGAGGATCCGGGACGCCCGGAGCGTGCTACGGGTCTGGCCGGTCCGCTCCGGATCGGTCATCCTCCGGACGGAGGCGACTCGTCATGGACACCGCGAACTGGATCCGGATCTCGCTCGTACTGGCGGGCGGGGCCCTGGTCTGCACCGGCCTGGTCGTGGCCTGCAACGGGGGCGTCCACGACACCGCCCCCGACACCGGGGAGACGGGGACGGGCGAGGACACCGGCAACCACTGCGTGGACGACACGGGCGACACGCCGGTCGATACCTCGCCGCCCGACACCGGCCAGCCGCCGGATGACACCGGGGATCCGTGCCCGGACGGCATGGTCGCGGTCAGCGACACGCTCTGCATGGATCGCTGGGAGGCCTCCCGGTCCGACGCCACTTCGTCGTCGCCGGGGACCGACTCCTCGGCCGCCACCTCGAGGTACGGGGTCATCCCCTGGCTGGTGGGGGACGAGACGGTGGCCGGCAACGCCTGCACGGCGGCGGGCAAGCGCCTGTGCACCACCACGGAGTGGATCGCCGCCTGCCGGGGCCCGGAGGAGCATGCCTACGCCTACGGCGACGTCTACGAGGCCGAGATCTGCAACGGCATCGACGCGGACTGCAACTGCGAGAGCGGGAAGACCGCCTGCGAGTGCATCGACGGGCACGGGTACCCCGGCTGCTACCGCGACTGCGGGGGGGTCCTCCGGGTCCGGGCCACCGGGTCGTACTCCGACTGCACAGGTGGGAACGGCGTCTGGGACTTGAGCGGCAACCTCTGGGAGTACACGTTGGACGGGCCCGAGGGGGTGCTCAAGGGAGGGGCCTACAACTGCGGCGACTCGGTATCGAACCAGCGCTGCGACTTCGTGCCGGACTGGAATCCCAGCGCACGGGGCTTCCGCTGCTGCCTGGCCCTGGGTCCGCCCGCCAGGACCTGCCCCGATCTGGAACGTGAACGGGCCGCAGAACGGCTGAAGTAGCGACAGGCAGGGATCAGGCGACGACATCGGTCTCGGGCTCGGCGATCCGCCCCCGGAGGGCCGGAGCCACGCCCACGTCGGCCTGGAGGGCCGGGAGCACCTCGCGGCCGGCGGGGAGGCCCGCAGGGCCGGTGCCACCGCGCCGTTCACGCGGATGGACTCCCGGGAGGCGCCACGACCCGTCGGACCCGCGAGCCCCGAGCCCCCACTCGCCCGGCCCTCCGGAGGGAGGCGAGTCCAGGGACTTCCCAGGACCTGCCCCGATCTGGAACGTGCACGGGCCGCAGAACGGCTGACATCGCGACAGGCAGGGATCGGGCGACGACATCGGTCTCGGGCTCGGACTCGACGGTCCGGCGTGCCGCGGTCCTGCCCCGGATCGCCCACCGTCCGCCCGCGGCCCGGCCACCCCGCTCCCTTCACCAGGCCCCCCCGGGAATGGGGCAACTCCAGGGCGGCGTCCCTTGCGATCGGACCGGCGCTGCCGTACCCTGGCGTCGAGCCTCACCGCCCCGGAGTCCCCTTGCGCCTCCTCCTCTCACTGCTGCCCCTTGCCCTCGCGGGATGTGACACCCAGGCCGACGACACCGGAGGAGGGGACTCGGACGCC
>JBFYZZ010000133.1:0-36482 GCA_041309225.1 Deltaproteobacteria bacterium
CGCCTCGGGCGTCGCCTCAGGGGCGGGCGGGGGCTCCGGGGGCGGGGGAGGCGGAGCCGGCTGGCAGGCGGGCAGGGCCTCGTTGATCATGGGCTCGAGGCTGTCGTAGAAGGACATCATGTCCGAGGCCATCGCGATGTCGTTCTGCTCGATCACCTGCTTGGCCTGCTCGACCGCGCCCATCAGCATCTCGAGGGCGCCACTGGCGGCGAAGGCGGCACAGTCGCCGTTCTTCTGGAGGACCTCCTCGAAACCCGTGGTGCGGGTCCTCAAGAGCTCGAACTGCCTGGCCTGCTTCTCCTTGAGCTCCTTCTCCCGGGCGATCCGCTCGGCCTCCTCCTTCTCCAGGCGCTCCTGCTCCTCCTGGGAGACCCGCACCCGGTCCATGGCCCTGAAGACCTCGTCGTCGGGGCCGATCTGGCCCCGGTGGGTGTCCACGTACTGCTGGAGGATGGCCATGGCCCCCTTGAAGTCCTTCATGTACTTCTCGTGGAGCGTGGCCGCGTTGAACCAGACCACCCGGTTGTCGGGGTCGAGGCTGAAGAGCTGGTCGTAGACCTTGGCGGCCTCGTCGAGCTCCTTCTGCCCGCGGAGCGCGATCGCGAGGCCCAGGAGGGCGTCGGCGTCGGCGGGGTACTGGTCCACCACGGCCTGGAAGCAGCGGCGCCCGAGTTCGTAGTCGCCGGAGTCGAGGGCGATCCAGCCCAGGTTCATGTTGGCGTCGACGTGGTTCGGGCTCAACTGGATGGCCTTCTTGAACTGGGCGATGGCGGAGGGCTCTTTCTGCAGCTTGAGGTAGGTGACGCCCATGGAATTGTAGGTGGCCGGATCCGTCTTGTTGAGCGTCTCGGCCTTCTCGCTGCACAGGAGGCTCATCGCGTACTCGCCGCGCTCGAAGTACACGCGGGCCATGCTCGTGTAGGCCACGACGCTCTTGGGATCCTGGGTGAGGATGTCCCGGGAGGCGGCGATGGCCTCGTCGTGGCGCTTCCCCCGGATGAGGGTGTCGACGAGGTTGGCGCGGATGGGGATGTCGGACGGATGGGCCTCGATCCAGGTGGTGTAGAGTTGGACGGCGTCGTCGATCTTGCCCTGGGAGGCGAGCGTGTTCCCGAGTGCCAGGAAGGCCTCGGAGTACTCGGGGGACGCTTCCCAGGCCGCGCGGTAGTGGCGCTCGGCATCCTTGAGGTTGCCCAGACGCTCCGCGCAGTACCCGGCGTTGAACTGCGCCTTGGCGTAAGCGGGGTCTACCCGGATGGCCTTGTCGAACTGCGCGTAGGCGGACGCGAAGTCGGTCTTGCCCGACTCCCTGCCGGCCTGCAGGAGCGCCAGGCCCGACTGGAAGGCCTCCTTCGGATTGACGAGCAGCGGGTCGGTCGGGGCCGTGGTGACGGCCTTCTTGGGACCGCAACCGAGGGGCCCGGCGAGGACTCCGCACAGGACCAGGAAGGACGCGAGCTTCAGAGTACGGGTCATGGTCAACCTTCCGGGATCACTCAGTGGCGAATTCCGCCGTGAAGACGCGGGTGGTCTGGTACCGCGGCTCGAGCACCGTCTCGGCGAGTCCCGGGAACTCCTTGGGGCGGAGCTCGCCGAGCCGCCGCGTCGCGAACGCGGTGTTCTCGTTGTAGAGGGACAGCTCGAAGGACTTCTCGAGGGCCTTGGTGTAGGCCTCCACGGCCTTCTGGATCTGCGGGAACATCCGATCCATCAGGGCCGCTTCGTAGAACTCCTTCTGCTCCACCGTGAGGTAGCCGGGGACGTAGGAGGTCCGGAGCGTCTCGGCCATGTTCTCGTAGGACTGGCCGAGGCGGACCAGCGAGGCCAGGCCCCACTCGCCGGCGCCGGTGTTGATGATGTTGCCGTAGATCGTCTCCATCTCCTGGAGCGCCTTGGCCTTGGCGGTGAGCTGCTCCTTGAGCAGCCGGTCGGTCTGCATCCGACCCACCTTCTGGGTCCCCGGGCCATTGATGAGCTTGACCTCGTACTTGACGTAGACGTCCTCGGCCTGCTCGTGCATGACCTGGGCGATGAACTCCATGGACGTGGAGAGGTTGGCCCCTCCGGCCCTGGCCTTCTTCACGACCTCCATGGTCTCGGCCCAGTGCTTGTCGGCCGCCTGCTCCTGCCCGAGCTTCTTGAGGCAGATGCCGTAGCGGAGGCGCGCGTAGAAGAGCTGCTCGGGGTCGATCTTGGAGGCGTCGGTGCGCTTGAAGAACGTGTTGTAGACCTTGGAGGCCTCGGTCCACTTCCCGTTCTCCTCGTAGATCTTGCCGATCTCGAGGTTGACGGTGTCGACGTTGGCCCGGGTGGGGTAGGCGGTGATGTACTGCTGGTAGTTCTTGAGGGAGGGCTGCCACTCTCCGAGGGCCCGGCGGAAGAGCGCGGCGGAGTACAGCGCGTCGGGCGCGGATGCATGGTCCTTGTCGAGGCTGAACAGCTTCTCGTACCAGGTGGCGGCGTTGGAGAAGTCCGCGATGGACTCGTAGTCGAACCCGAGGGACGCGACCTGATCCTTGTAGAACTTGCTCTTCGGGAACTTGTCGATGAGCGTGAGCCGGGCATCCATGGCCTTCATGAAGAACCCGGTGTCGTGGTAGTAGACCGCGGCGTTGTTGAGGGCGAGGTCCGCCACCTCGGAGGAGGGGAACTCCCCGTAGAAGGCGATGTAGGAGTCGGCGGCGGTCTTCTTGTCCTGGGCCTTCTCGTAGTTGATCTCGATGAGCTTGAAGGACGCACGCTCGTAGATGTTGTAGACGTCCTTCTTGAACTCCTTGGAGCCCAGGCCATCCTGGTCGAAGAAGGCCTTGGAGACCTCGCGGAGGTTCGTCCAGTCCTCGACGAGGTTGAACGAGTCGAGGATCAGGTTGGCCGCCTGCTCGGCCTCCTTGGAGGAGGGATCCATGCCGATGACCACGCGGAAGCGGTCGGAGGCGTCTTTGAACTGGTTCTTGTTGTAGAGGAGGTAGGCGGACTTGTAGATGACGTTCTTGGTCTTGGGGCTGCCCTTGAAGAGGTTGGAGTACTGATCCAGGGCGGCCAGCAGCTTGCCCTCCCACTCCGAGAGCTGGACGACCTCGGAGGACCGGCTCGGGTTGGGCGAGGAGCCCTCGCTGCCCTCCTTCTTGACCATCTCGTCGGCCGCGAAGATGGCGGACTCGGCGCAGAACTCCGAGTGCTTCCCCTTCGGGTCGATGGACACGACCTTCATGTACTGGGCGTAGGCCTCGTCGAACTTCTTGATCTTGTAGAGAAGCTCGCCGAACGCGTAGCGGACGTCGTAGGCGTACTGGGACTCGGGGAACTCCTGGAGGTAGACCGTGTAGGCCTTGTAGGCCAGGGCGTAGGTCTCCTTGGCGACCGCGGAGGAGCCGAGCTTCTTGGCGTCGTTGTGGTAGTTGGCGGCGACCGTGCGGAGGTTCTTCTCGATGAACTGGGAGGCGTTCTTGATGGCGTCCTGGTTGGCCGTGTTGGCGCGGGCCCAGGCGCTGTTCTTGCCGTAGGTCTTCAGGAGGCGGTCGATCTCGGCGAGCGTCTCCTGCTTCTTGCCGATCTTCTGGTAGGCCTGGATGATCTCGTTCTGGTAATCGGGCGCGTCCTTGCTCTGCGGATCCTCGGCGATGAGGCGACGGTAGGTCTGGATGCACTGCTCGAACTTGCCCTGCTCGAAGTAGGTGGCGGCGAGCCGCTTGAGCATCGAGCGGATGAGCTCCTTCTTGCCGAGCTTGTTGAAGTAGGCGTAGGCCTCGTCCATCTCGCCGGCGTCGGCGAAGAAGCGGACGAGGTCCTTCAGGGCCTCCTCCTGGAGCTGGATCTTCTTCGTGTTGGACTGGCCACCCTCGGTCGTGGGCTGGGACTGGGCCACCACGGTCTTCATGGTGTCGATGGACTTGCCGTACTCGCCGACGTTGTAGTAGCACCATGCCAGCTTGTAGAGGGCGAAGGCGTACTTGTCGGAGTCGCGGTAGGCCGCTGCCTTCTGGTAGGCCACGAGGGCCTTGAAGGCGTTGTTGCGGTCGAAGTAGTACTCGCCGATGGACACGTAGGCGTCGGGGACCCACTTGCTCTCGGGGTAGGTGCGGACGAGGCGCGTGAACTCCTTGACGGCGTCGTCGGGGCGCTCGGTGTCCTGGTAGGCGGTGGCCAGGTAGAAGGTGGCCTCGTCGGCCCGCTGGTACTGGGGGTAGTTCTGGAGGATCTGCTGGTAGAGGCGGATGCTCTTGTCTTGCCAGCCGCGGGACTCGGTGTTGTCGGGCTTGAGCTCCTCGGGGTTGCACCCCTTGGTGTTGAAGCAGGCGTCGTAGACCTTCTCGAACTTCTGCATCTCGGTGAGGTAGAAGTCGCGGCCCTCCTCGAAGTAGAGGTCGGCCAGCCGGAGCATCATCTCGGCCTTCTGCTCGCCCTGGGCGGTTCCCTGGGTGAGGATCTGCTTCAGGAAGTCGATGGACTCGTGGCGCTTCTGGCGCGCGAGCTTGCGGTACTCGTCAGAGACGCTGACCTCCTGGACGTCGCGCGCCCTCAGGACACGGCGCTCCTTCTTCTCCTCGCGATCCTGGTCCGGCGTGGCGTTGGGCGCCGGGGTCGAGGTGCTGGAAGCGCTCTGGCCGTCCTGGGCCTGGGCATCCCGCACGAGGCCTGCGGGAGAGGCCAGCGACCCTGCCAGGGCCAGGAAGAGGGCCAGGGGGAGCAGGTAGCGCGCGTGAAGGGTCATGGAAATCTCACTCCTCGATGCGAGGGCGCGACGTGGGAGGACAGCCGCGTGCGGAGTCGGGGCTCACTTGCAGGAGCCCTGCTCCGTGTAGTAATAGTAGCCGAGCTCGTCAGCCCAGAACTCACCGTTGAACGGCCAATACACGCGATCCACCGAGGTGGCGAAGTCGAGCTCGAGCCCCCTGAACTGGTCGCCCAGGTCGGGGTTCTGCATCTTGTACTCGTAGTCCACGCGCTGGGCGTCCACGACCTCGAACCGGATGATCTCGGACTGGGCCAGCAGGTCGCCGAGGGTGGTGGTGGTGCGGGCCAGCTCGGACAGGAACAGGAGACCGGCACGGCGCTTGTAGCGCTGCCGGTCGACGTCGATGACCTTCTTGAGGTGGTTGCCGATGGAGTCGCGCCAGCGGGACTTCTGGGCATCGATGATCTCGATCTCCTCGTCCATCAGGGCGAGGTGATTGACCAGCGCGGAGAGGTCCCGGTTCCGCAGGATCCGACGGAACAGCGAGTGGGGGAGGACGGACGTCCGGGGGAAGGACTCGAAGTAGGCGTCGTACGCGTGATCCGCCAGCTTCTTGCCCTCTGGCGTGGCGTACTGCTGCACGAACCCCTTCATCTCCGTGTAGATCGGGCGGTAGGAGGACTCGAAGGCGAGGAGCAGCCGCTTGACCTCGTTGTACTCGCAGAGGTTGAAGTAGGTGAGGGCCTTGAGCACCACGGCCTCGGGGAGGAACTCGTCCTCCCTGAAGAACGGGCTCTGGACCGTGAGAACCTGCCCCAGCGTGAGGTTGAGGTCGGTCCGCATGAAGCTGGTCCACGCCGACTCGAACAGGCTCTGGGGCCAGTAGCTGCTCTCGCGCTCCACGAGGGCGTAGTACTTGGCTGCCTCGTCGAAGCGCTCGATGCCGTAGTAGATGCGGGCGACGTCGATGAGCGCGAGGTTCTTCAGGTCCCGGACCGCCGCCAGCTCGCGAGGGGAGGAGACCTCGGCCTCCTCGCGGACCACGTCGCGGAACGACCGGACCGCGCTCTTGAGCTTGCCCTGGCGGTTGAAGATGACGCCCTCGATGTACTTGGACCGGAGGTAGAGGTCGGACCGGCTCGAGATCTGGGCGAAGTAGTTGTGCGCGCGGGAGAGGTCGTCCTCCTCGTAGAGGCGGATGCCCATCAGGTAGTGGAGGTGGTTGCGCGCGGACCGGGGGAATTCTTCCGGGGGGATCTTGGCGACGATGCGCAGCAGCTCCGAGTTGTCGCCGGTGTAGCGAGCGATGGCCACGAGCTTGGGCAGCGCGTGCTTGAAGTAGGGATTGGCGGGGCCCTTCCGCAGCACCTCGAGGAAGTAGTACTGGGCGGTGTGGTACATCTCGAGGTCGTAGAGGCTGCGGGCCAGGTAGTACTGGATCTGGGCCTCCAGATCCGGGAACGTGTTCTGCTCGAGCATCTCGAAGAGGTCGACGCTCGCGGTGAGGGGCTTCTTTGCTCGGAAGAGCTTGATGGCCTGCTTGACCTGCTCCGGACCCGAGGACTCGGATTCGACGGGCTCATCGCCCTCGTCCCCCCGTCCCGTCCGGCCGGCGCCGAGCTCGTCCTCCTCCTCACCCACGGCCCTGCGGTCGCCGCGCGGGGTCCGCTGGACCTCGACCTGGCCCTCCTCGTCCCTGGTCGGCTCGGACGCGGCCATCATCTTCTTGGCGGCCTCGACCACATCGGGAGGAGCGCCCAGGTTGACCAGGCAGCGGATGTCGTCGGTGGTGAACTGCTCGCCGGAGTCCGTGATGGTCTGCACCACGATGGACATCGGCACGTTCACGTCGATCATGTTCATGATCTCCTCGCAGGACAGGGCCCATGCCTGCCCAGCGAAGGTGAACCCGATGGACGCCGCGAGGACGGTGTGGAACGTGCGGGAGGAGGTCTTCATGACGGTTCCCTGGACGCTACGGTCGGGGGTTACTGCATGCTGGGGAAGAAGAAGGACACCCCACCGGAGAGGATGAAGTTGTTCTTCATCTCGAGCGTGGTGGAGGAGACGGTCTCGATGTAGACGAGCGAACGGCCCTCGAGGCGGACGGCCATGCTCTCGCTGAGGACGATCCGGAGACCGCCGCCGAAGTTGGTGGTGGGGTGCACCTGGTTGGCGGTGGCCAGGGCGTCGGGCTCGCCCTCCCTCTGGAGGGCCTCGAGGTCATCGGACGTGCGCACCACGCCCATCCCGAAGGCGGCGAAGATGTCGAAGGGGATGATGCGGCCGTTGGAGAGGGCCACCTTGCCGTAGATGGGCGAGAACACGAAGGTGGCATTGCCGAAGTACGTGAGGGGCGAGAGGTCCGGGGAGACGTGGTTGTTCTCGACCAGCTGGTGGGTGAGCGACTTCCAGTCCGCCTCGCCCAGGATCGGGGAGAACCCGAGGTTGACCTCGGCCTCGAAGATCTCGGTGAAGTGGTACCCCATGCCCGCGCCGACGATGTAGCGGTTGAGGAAGGGGTCGTTCGTGACGAAGGCCACGTTCGGCACCACCTCGAAGCGGCCCAGCTTGAGGAACGACTTCTTCTGGATGGTCTTGATGACGCGCTTGGATTTCGCCTTCTCGGGCACCATGGCCGAGGTGGCGTCGCCGATCGGGAGGATGGGCTCCTCGCGCATCGCCTCCATCTCCTCGCTGGCGGTCTCCACGGGCTGTTCGCCGAGGATCTCGTCGAGGATGTCGCCGGCGCGATCCTCCTCCTCGTCCTCCTCCTCCCCCTCCTCGGAGGAGGAGTCGTCGGACTGGTCGTCCTGGGCGATCCCATCGAGGTCGGAGGGGACGGCGGGGTCGGCGATCGCCACACCTGGAGTGCACAGGGCCGCGGGGAGAAGGGCGAGCAGGAAGCGCTTCATCGTCTGGTTCCTGGCTGGGGGTTCGGCAGGCGCGTGCGCGCGCGTCTAGAAGTCGGTGAGGCGCGGCTTCATCTTCGGCATGAAGACGGAGACGCCCGCCGAGGCGATGAACGTGTTGTACAGGCGGCTGGAGAGCTCGTTCCTGTTGACGGGGTCGTAGTCGGGCTGCTTGTCGACGTAGAGGTAGCTGCGAGCGTCGATCTTGACGGCCACGCTCTGGTTGAGGAAGAAGTCGAATCCCACGCCGAGGTTGACGGGTACCTTCACCTTGCTCTGGGCGCTGCCGAGCTTGACGAGTTCGCCCCGCGCGGCGCCCTCCTCGTTGTAGGTGGCGTAGTACTCGGCGATGGAGAGGAGGCCGAGGCCGCCCGTGCCGTAGAAGTCGAAGTTGAGCACGCTCTCGCCGACCAGGTTGATCTTGCCGTAGACCGGGGCCCAGCGGGCAGCGAAGGTGGCGCCGAGGATCATCTTGTCGACGGGCTGCTGGAACTCGACGTCGGGATCACCCTGGTAGGCGATGGTGACGAGGGTCGAGGTGAGGCCCTTGAGGTCGTCGCGGCCGAGGTCGGGCGAGTAGAGGATGGCCCCCTCGGCGGCGAACGCCTCCGAGAGGTGGTACCCTACCAGCACCCCACCCACGTACCGGCGGGCGAAGGGATTGTTGGGGACGTACCCGAGGACCGGGGCGACCTCGAACCGGTTCGTCTTGAGGAAGAACCGGTTCTGGACGACGTCCTTCTCCTTCTCGGTCTCCTCGGCGCCGAGGCTGAGGACGGCTTCCCTGGCGGGACTCTCGGCGAGTGCGGGCCCCGAGGCCAGGCCGCATGCGACGACGGAAGCAGCGGTGAACAGACGGAGGGCGTTCTGGAAGGTCGACATTCGCTCGGCTCCGAAAGGACGGGACGCCTCGAGGGGGCGGGAGGGCCCCCGCAGACCGGCGCAGTCATAGCACGAGGCAACGGGGAGGGCTGCCCGGGTGGAGCCTCGCGATGGCATGGATCCGTCCGGATCGCCGGACGGCGATCCGGTGGGGAGGCTCGGGTGGGAGATGGGGTAGTCCAGCAGGTTCTCCAGCGATGGAGACAGGGGCAGCGAAGAAGCGCTGATACCGCGACTTCCGAACCCCTGTCAAGGCGACGGAGAGCAGGAACGGAGCACCGGACCGGCAGGCGATCCCGGGCCCTGCTCCGCGCGGACGCGCGAGCAGGAGCGGCGTGCCGGGCTCCATCCTCCAGGCCTCACATCGTTTTGACAACTTCTTTATGAGTGGCCCGGAGCCGGTTAGGACCGTTCGGCCCCCCTCCGAGGCGTCGACGATGCACCCCCTCCTCCTCGTGCCCCTGGCCCTGGCCAGCCCTCGGGTGAGCCTGTCGGTGCAGCGGCTCCCGGGCGGCGACGCCCTCGACGTGACGGTCTCCAACGCCGGGCCGGGGTCCATCACCGTCGCGTCGTGCGAGACCCTCCAGGTCGAGAGGTTCGATCCGGAGGGGAAACGCTGGACCCCGGTCGGCACGGGGCCCTGCCACCGGACTGAGCCCGCGATGGCGCTGGCACCGGGGGAGAACCACTTCGACGTGCCGCTCTCGATCGAGGCCTCCACGCTGATCCGGGTCGTGCTGGTCTACGGGGTCGACTGCCACGACGGCCTCGCGCTCGACGAGGCGGGGTGCACCCGGTACGACGCCGCGATCTCGAGCAGCCTGACCGCCTTCCCCGAGGGAGGGAGGTAGGCGGGTTCTACCGCAGGTGCACGGCCTGGATCCACCAGGCCATGCCGCCTCGGCGGTCGGCGACCACGACCCGGAGCGTCTGGTCCGGGGAGGAGGGCGTGGGGGGGGTGGTCCACTCCTGCACGGTGACGGGCCAGACCGACCACGGCGTCCGGAGGGCCCCCTCCTCGACGTACCACAGGACCCAGGGCTCCTCGGTCCGGTCCTCCCACACGCCGTCCGAGTTGCGGTAGCGGTAGGCTTCCACCGACCCCTCCGAGAGCACGGGGACCAGGTCGTAGGCCTGCCCGCGGTCGAGCTCGAGGGTGACGCCCGGCGCCACCTCGATGCCGTCCACCGCCAGCCCCACGATCTCAGGATTGTGGTTGGGGGTTTCGGCCTCGCTCACCGGAACGCGCTTGAAGGCCATCTCGACGTCCTGGTCCGACGCGGCCCCCTCGGGGATGGCCGCGACCTGGACCCAGAGGTTGAGGCCCTCGGTACGCTCGCTCGGATCGAGGCCGTCGAGGATGTCCTCCGGAACCCGGTACGACGGGCGGATCCAGGGTTCGACGCCGATCAGACCCTGTTCGACCAGGTCCTCGTACAGTGCGGCGAGCTCCTCGGGTGTCAGGGAGCCGGGGTCCCCGAGGGCCTCCATCGCCTCGGCGTCGAATGCGCACCCCGTGACCTCGACGGCGTCGGCCGGGCAGACCAGCCAGAGCACGGCCTGCAGATCCACACCCGGGCTCGCGACGAGCGCGGTGAAGGTGAGGGTGTCGCCGGGTCTGGGCTCGGCGGGCTCCGGGCGGACCGCGAGGACCCGGAGGCGGTCGATCCTCCAGGACTCCGAGAGGTCGCGGGTGGCGCAGCCCGCGAGGAGCGGGAGGAGGAGGAGGGCCGGTCGGGAGGTGACCATCAGAAGTGGACCTCCGCGGAGAACCCGGGGTTGGGGATGAACGGGAGACCGCGCACGTACGCCGAATCGGTGTAGTCGTACTCGTAGACGACGAACTCGGGGTTGACGCCGCGCACGACGTTGAGGAGGTCGACGTAGAGGGAGAGCTGCCAGGTACGGAACGTGAGGAGCTTCTCGACCTTGAGATCCAGCGCGAGGTAGTCGGGGAGGCGCTCGCTGTTCCGGGGGGCGGTGCTGTAGCCCCAGTAGTAGGCCTGGTCGATGTCGTACACGCCGCCGGTGTAGGGCGTGGTCGGGTTCCCGGTCACCCACTGGAACCGCGTGGAGAGCTCGACGTCGCGCGGCAGGCGCCAGCCGGCGACCGCGACCAGGATGTGGGTCTGGTCGAAGTCGAAGCGGTACCAGTCCTCGTCGGGCCAGTCCCTGCGCTCCGATCGGGAGAGCGTGTAGGAGAGCCATCCGTGCAGCGGGCCGACCGGGTCGCGCCGGAGCATGACCTCCGCGCCCCGGACCCGGCCGACCCCCGCGTTGGTGAAGTAGGGATCGTCGAGGGAGTCGAACTCGCGGGCCATCACCACGAGGTCGTCCATCCACTTCCAGAACCCTTCGATCTCGACGTGGGACGCGGCGCCGACGTCCACCTCGAGCCCCGCCGTGACGCTCGTGGCACGTTCGTGGCGCAGATCGACGAGGCCGTCCGGGCGGTACATCTCCATGGGCTGGGGTGGCTGGTGGTAGATCCCCGCCGATCCCTTGAGCAGGGCTCGGGCGACGGGTCGGAAGCCGATCCCGAGCCTGGGTTCCCAGACGAGATCGTGGAACCCCCCCGTGATCCGGACGTCGTCGACCCGGATGCCCGGCGTGAGGCGCAGCCGCGCCGGGTCGGAGAGGGGGCGGAGGTCGGCCTCGCAGAAGACCCCCGGGCCCCACGCCCACCCGCTGTCGGAGAGCGAGTACGGCTCGCGCTCGCCCAGGGGATCGTACTCGCCCATCATGGAGGGATCGAAGGGAAGACCCACGTCGAAACGGTAGCTGCCCCCTAGGAAGTCGAGACCCGGCGTCAGGGACAGGTGCTCGCTCGGGGTCCACGGGGCCTCGGCCCTGAGCTCGAGGATCCATTGGGTCTCCTGGCCGTCGAACGACCCGCCGACGCTGCCCTCGCCGAAGTCCACCCCCACCGAGGGCACGACCTCCAGCGCCCAGTCCCGCCCGAGGTCGCGCTGCCAGGACACCGCCAGGCGATGGGTGCTGTAGCGCAGGCCGAGGTCGCCCTGGGCGTCTCGATCGGGACCCTGTGCGACGTCCTCCGGGGTGGAGACGTCGAGCCGATCCCGGAAGCCGAACAGGAAGACCGAGACGCGGCCCTCGCCGGTCCCGATCCGCTCCACCTTGACCTGGTAGTCGTACCAGCGGGGCCGGACGACATACCCGGAATCGCGCGTGAAGAGCGGGATGAAGGCGTCGACGTAGGATCGCCGCGCTCCGAGGGCGTACCCCCAGCGGCCCTCCCGACCGAGACGCCCCTCCACCAGGCCCCCGGAGTGGAGGACGTCCGTGGTCCAGTGGACCACGTGGTCCTCGGGATAGGAGTGCTTGGAGCGGACATCGACCACGCCGCCGGTGCTCCGGCCGTAGCGGACGCCGTACCCCCCCGGGAGGTAGTCCACGGACTCCACGAGGGCGGCGTTGATCACGGAGAGGACGCCGTCGAGGTGGTAGACGATGGGGATCCGGATGCCGTCCACGTAGACGGCGGAGTCCTCGGGGTTGGCCCCCCGGATGATGAGCAGGCCGGTGGAGAACGGGGAGCGCGCGGCGCCCGGCAGGCTCTGGATCACGCGCACGGGATCGCCGAAGGTGCCGGGGATGCGGCGTACCTGCTCCACCGTCAGGGTGCGCCGGGTGACCTCCTCCTGCCGGCGCTGGTAGACACCCACGATTTCGTCGTCGCGGTAGGCCTGGTTGCGGACCCAGAGGGTCAGCGTGGTGACCTGGTCCTCCACCACCTCGACGGACCGCTCGACCGGGTCGTACCCGGCCTGTGCCGCGCGGATCGCCCAGGTACCCGGCGCCACGCCCTGGAAGCGGACCCACCCCTCCGCGTCGGAGACGCCCGACCTGTCCGATGCGAGGACCTCGACGGGGAAGGCCGAGAGCGGACGGCGCGTGCCCATCTCCTGGACGCGCACCTCGAGGTTCGGCTCGGCGACGGCCTCGGTGGATCCGGCGGCACAGGGCTCGGGGACGGCCCCGGGGCGGGTGGCGCTGTCGAGGACGAACCCGTAGGCGAACTCGACGATCACCGGGACGGGCCCGGAGGCGTCGAGGGCCGGGGAGAAGCGGAAGGCGCGGGCCGCCTCCACCGCGGCCTCGTCGAACCCGTGCCCGGCTGGCCCGATCACCTGGACGTCCACCACGGCACCCGCGGCGTCGATCTCGATGGACAGGTGCACCGTGGCCTCGAGTCCGGCGGCCAGGGCCTCCGCCGGGTAGGGCGCCTGGACGAAATCGAGCAGGATCGGATCCTGCAGGAGCGGTGGCGGCTGCTCGGCGGCCGGCGGCGGGAGGGGCGCGGCGTCCTCCCCGGCCGCGACCAGAGAGAGGAGGGCGGCGAGAAGCGCCGGCGCGAGCATCAGTCGAGGGCCTTGATGGTGCAGCGGTGGGGCATGCCGGTGACGGCCACTGGAGTGCCATCCTGGCGGGCGGCGCGGCACCGGATCTGGAGCGCGGCCGCTCGGCAGGCCTCCTCGATCCCGTAGGGGGGGGCGTCGAGGAAGCGGACCGCCACCACCCGGCCCCCGGCGTCGAGGTCGAGTGCCATGCGCCAGGTCCCCTCCACCCCGGCCTCGATCGCCTCCTTCGGGACCTCCACCGGTGGCCGGGTGCAGCCCCGGGGCTGCGTGGTGACCACGGCCGCGGCGAGGAGCGGACCGCCCTCGGCCTCGCCGATCCCGAGGGTGCCGGGCCCCGCCGCGACCGAGAGCGAGTTGCCGGCCCTCACCGCGAGGCCGGTGCCGGACCCCTGCGCGAAGGATGAGGCGGAGAGCCCCTGGACGCGCCGGACGGGGGGAGGCTGGACCGCCTCGGGTGGTGCCTCCTTGAGGGTCTCGGCGAAGGGGACGGGTTCGGGCGAACGGGTTCGGGGAGGGAGTCGTTCGACGGGCGGGGGCGGCGGTGGGGGCGCCGGCTGGACGACGGCCATCTCCACCCACTGCGACTCGGATCGGGCCTCCACCGGCCGGTGGGCCAGGAGGAGGACCGCCAGGACGTGCAGGCCCACCGACACCGGGACGGCCAGGGACCGGACCCATCGGTGCCAGGCGGGCGGAGCGGCCAGGAGGTCGTCCACGGCGGTCATGGATCGGCGGGCGCCTCCACGGGCTCGATGTTGATGGCGAACCGGGCCACGCCCTCCTGCCGGACGACGTCGAGGAGATGGACGACCTCCCCGTGGCGGGTGTCCCGGTCAGCGGCCACAAGGCAGACCACGTCGTGGTTCCGTGCCTTCTCGGCGCGGATCACCTCGCGGAGACGCGCCTCGGTCACCGGCTCGCCGTTGAGGTACAGGGTGCCGTCCGAGAGGAGGGTGACGCCGAGGGAGGATTCCTGGGTCTCGTCGCCGGTGGCGGCGTCGGGGAGGGTCACCTTGATGGAGGGAGCGACGATGTAGGTGGCGGTCACCATGAAGATGATGAGGACCACCAGGATGATGTCCACGAAGGGCGTGATGTTGATGTCGGTGATGGCCTCGTCGGCCTCTCCGCCCAGCCGGACCGCCATCGGTTCAGGCCTCCCCGCGGGTGGGATCCGCCACGCGCCTCAAGCGGGCCAGGAGCAGGTGGGAGTGCGCGTCGATGCGTGCGAGCGCCCCGGCCTTGTGACGTTGGAACGCGTTGTAGACCATCACCGCGGGGATGGCGACCAGGAGGCCGATGGCCGTGGACACGAGCGCCTCGGAGATGCCCGCCATCACGGCGCTCGCGGCCTCGGCCTGCTGCTCGGAGAGGTCGCGGAAGGCCCGGATGATGCCCAGCACGGTGCCGAACAACCCGATGAACGGGGCGTTGGCACCGGTGGTGCCCAGCACCGCGAGGAAGCGCTCCATCCGGCTGCGTTCGATGGAGACCGCAGCCGCCAGCGCCTCCTCCACGGAGTCCGCACCGTCGGTCGCCCGGGTGGCCCCCGCCCGGAGCACGCGAGCCTCGGCGCCGCGCAGCCGGCCCAGGGTCTCGGCGAAGGCCAGGGCGTCGCCGGAGCGCGCGAACTCGGTGAGGGCGGTGCGGAGGGGCGCCTCGGGCGTGCGGTGGAGCACCGCCGAGATCACCCGCTCGAGGGCCACGGCCACGCAGAGGACCGAGAGGGCCACGAGGAGCCAGAGCACCCACTCGGCGCCGAGGAGCGCGAAGGTCAGGAAGTGCTGTTGGAGCATGGGGGGTCACCGCCGGTGGCCGACCATCATAGCCGGACGACCATGATGCCGCGCCTCCGGAGGGGCCGCTCCACCCGTGCGCGTGGGGGCCCGTGGAGGCGACGACCGGATTCGAACCGGTGAATCGAGGTTTTGCAAACCTCTGCCTTGGACCTCTTGGCTACGTCGCCAACCGGGTGTCGCCGGATTCCCTATTCCCGGACCCACCGCCCCGCAAGGCAGCCCGCCCCGGGGGCCGGGATAGAGGCGGGTGGACTCCGACCATGCCCCCGCTCTCCGTCGTGATCATCGCCCGGGACGAGGCCGACCGGATCGGCGACGCCATCCGATCGGCCGCGTTCGCCGACGAGGTGGTGGTGCTCGACTCGGGCTCGACCGACGGCACCCCCGACGTCGTGCGGGCGCTCGGCGCCCGGGTCGTGGCCACGGGGTGGCCCGGGCACGTGGCCCAGAAGAACCGTGCCCTCGCCGAGGCCGCCTGCGACTGGGTCCTGGCCCTCGACGCCGACGAGCGCGTGACGCCCGCCCTCGCCACCGCGGTCCACGCCGCCCTCGCTGTGGACCCCGAGGTGGACGGCTTCACGGTCGATCGCCGGAACGTCTGGCTCGGGCGACCGCTGGCGGGCGGGGGCTGGTACCCGGATCGCCGGCTGCGGCTCGTGCGACGGGACCGGGCGCGCTGGGTGGGGGAGGACCCCCACGACCGGCTCGAGGTCCGCGGCCCCACCCGGCACCTGGACGGCGGCATCGAGCACCATCCCTACCGCCACCTGGGCGAGCACCTCGCCACGATCGATGCCTACACGGCGCGCTGGGCCGAGGGGACTCGGCATCGCGCCCGTTGGTGGGACCTGGCCTTCCGGCCACCCTGGCGCTTCCTGCGTGGCTACGTGCTCCAGGGCGGGTTCCGGGACGGGGTGCGGGGCCTGGTCGTGGCGGCCCTGGGCGCCCTCTACGCGCTGCTCAAGTGGAGCCGGCTGTGGCTCCGCGAGCGGGAGGGATCCGCGACGATCCCGAGCGGCCCATCCACGGATCGTCGCGGGCCGCCCGAGGTCGAGCGGCGCGGGGATCCGACGGGGACGGCGCCGTGAAGGTCGCGATCGTCGTGCGGCGGCACGCGTCCGACGGCGGCACGGGCCGGGTCTCGGTGACGCTGGCGCGAGGCTTGCTCGAACGTGGGCACGAGGTCCACGTGCTCTGCATGGAATCCGCAACCGCCGCCGTACCCGGGCCGGAACCGCAGGTACACCGCCTGTGCGTGCCCCGCCTGTGGAACCCGGTGTCCGTGTCCGCCTTCGCCCTCCTCGCCCGCCGGGCCGTCCGGCGCCTCGACCCCGACGTGTCCCTGGGCCTGGCCCGGGTGCCGGGTCTCGACGTCCACCGGGCCGGGGGGGGGTGCCACCGCGCCTACCTCGACACCGTGCCCGGCTGGCGGTTCACGATCGGACACCCGCTGGTGCTGGCGCTCGACCGCGCCGCCGTCCGCGGTGCCCGGATCGTGCTGGCCAACGCACCAATGCCGGCCAGGCAGCTCGTGGAACGCTACGGCCTGGATCCCTCGCGCGCGCGCGTGGTGCCCAACGGCGTCGACGCGGATCGGTTCCGGCCCGATCGCCGCGCCCGCCAGGAGGTCCGGCGGGAGCTGGGTGTCCCTGAATCGGCGACCGTGGCCCTCTTCCTGGGCTGCGGCTTCCGCCGGAAGGGGCTGTCCACCGCCCTCGGTGCCGTCGCCCGCGTGCCGGGCCTGTCGCTGTGGGTGGCCGGGGGAGGCCGGGTCGGCCCGTGGGTACGACTCGCCCGGCGAGTGGGCGCCGAGGCCCGCTTCCTCGGTCACCGGCCGGATCCGGAGCGGCTGCTCGCCGCGGCCGACGTCCTGATCCTCCCCACGCGGTACGACGCTGCCGCGAACGCCGTGCTCGAGGCCATGGCCTCAGGCGTTCCCGCGATCACCAGCCGCGCCGACGGCGCGTCGGCCTTCCTGCCGGAACCCTGGTTGGCGGTGGAGGATCCGGCCGACATGGACGGATTCGCCCTGGCCGTGGCCCGGGCGCTCTGCATCCCCGGGCTCGGAGATCGGTGCCGGGCGGTGGCGGAGGCGATGCCCTGGCGGGCCGCCATCGACGCGATCGAGGCCGTCCTGGGCGAGGCCGCCCAGGCACGGAGGGAGGTGTCCGCATGAGCAGGTTCCTGGCGCGCTTCGTCCGTCCGCGCGGCGCCGTTCGCCGGGTCCTGGCCGCCGTCGTCATCCTCGCCGGCCTGGCCTCGTGCAGCGGCGCCACCGGGCGTCCCGGCCCCGGTGACCCCTTCTCCCGAGAGGCCATCCTCGCGATCATCTCCGAGGAGAGCCCGGTGTACTACCGCGACGGGGAAACCCGCATCGGCGTGTTCTTCGCCCGGGAGCACAGGGTCTACGTCCCCTGGGCCGAGATCCCGAGGGCGTGCGTGGACGCCATCGTGGCCGCCGAGGACAGCCGCTTCTGGCAGCACGGAGGCGTGGACCCCGAGGGCATCCTGCGCGCCGCCTGGATCAACCTGAAGGCGGGGAGCCTGGTCGCGGGCGGGTCCACCATCACCCAGCAGACGGCCAAGAACCTCTTCTACCGCCCGGACCGTTCCTTCCGGTCCAAGTGGGAGGAGATGCAGAACGCGATGCGGCTCGAGGAGCTGTTCTCGAAGGAGGAGATCCTCGAGTTCTACGTCAACCAGTTCCACGTCTCCGGCAACGGGCGGGGCATCGGCATCGCGGCCCGGTACTTCTTCGACAAGGAGGCCGCCGACCTCGACCTGCACGAGTGCGCCTTCATGGCGGGCATGGTGAAGGCGCCCGCGCGGTACAACCCGTGGATCGGACGGACCGACGAGGACCAGCAGGCCGCCCGCGAGCGGGCCCGCCAGCGCACCGCGTACGTCCTGCGGCGCATGGCCGAGACGGGGGTCGCCACCGAGGCCACCCGCCGCGAGCTCGAGGTCCGGCCCGTGCCCTTCAAGCGGGGCCACTTCTCGTGGGAGCGTTCGGTCCTGCTCGACCTCGTCGAGGACCGCCTCGCGCGCGCGCCGTTCCCGGCCGTCCTCGCCCAGGCGGGGATCGAGAACGCCTCCACGGCCGGCCTCCGGATCGTGACCACGCTCGACCGGCGGGCCCAGGAGGCTGCCACCTACGGCCTCGTCCATCACCTCACCGAGCTGGGAGGCTTCCTCGACGGGGAGAACGCCACCGACGTCCTGCTCCCCACCGCCCGCGCACCCCGCGTGCCGCTCGCCGCCACCCCGCGCGTCCGCACGCTCCTCGACGCGCTCGTGATCGGTACCGAGGGGGAGGGGAACCGGCGGGTGCTCGTGCTGGACCTGGGCGGGGCACCCGTCCGGGCCGGGCGCGGCGCGGATCCCGAGGACGTCGCGATCCGGCCGGAGGCCGGGCACCTGCGCTGCCGCGTGGATCGCGACGGCCTGCAGCGCCTGGCCGACGTGCTCGTCCGTTCCGCCCGCAAGGAACCGCGGGCCCGGGCGGGGGACTCCGACGTGGACGCGCTCCTCGAGGCACTGCCCGCCGGGAGCGTGGTCCGCGCCTCGGTGCGATCCATCGAGGCCGAGCGGGCCACCTGCGACGTGGAGATCCGTGCGCGCCTGCAGGGTGCGGTGGTGGCGCTGGAGGGCGGCCGCGTGCGCGCGCTCGTGGGCGGGAGCGACAACCGGGACTTCAACCGGGCCGTGAGCGCCACGCGGCAGTTCGGATCCACCTGGAAGCCACTCGTCTACTGGGCGGCCCTGCAGCTCGGCTGGCTGCCCACCGACGAGGTGGACAACCGGCGCGGCGTCTTCCCGTTCGAGGGCACCTGGTACTACCCCCGGCCGGATCACGAGGGGCCGCCCCGGGTCTCGCTGGCCTGGGCGGGCGCCCGGTCCGAGAACCTGGCCAGCATCTGGCTGCTGTTCCACCTCGTGGACCGCCTCGACGAGGAGCGGTTCCGGACGCTCGCGGGCCGACTCGACCTCGCGCCCCGGGCCGACGAGCCACGCGAAGCCTGGGTCCGCCGCATCCGCGACGTCCACGGGGTGCTGCCGCTCGAGTCCAGGCTCGAGGAGACCGCCTTCGAGGCCGCGCGCGCCCGCGTGCTCGCCGCCCTGGACGCCCGGGCGGCCGACGTCCTCGAGGTGCGGTCCCTGCACTACGGCCGGGGCTTCGACGCCGAGCGGGAACGCGTCAGGACGACGAGGAGCGGGGCCCTCGAGCACGCGCAGATCGCCGCCCTGTCCCACGACTTCCTCCGTCTCGACGCGCTCGCCGCATCGTGCCGGCGGCAGGCCGAGGCCCTGGGCCAGGCGCTCGCGGCCGACCGGTACCCCGATCGGGCCTCGGTCGGATCGCTCGCCTGGCGCAGCGCGGACCGTACCCTCGGCTGCTACCCCGGCACCCCCCCCGAGGGGATGGTGGCCCTCGACGACCCCGAGGCCTCCACCGGCGCCATGGAGGAGATGGCGGGTGCCCTCCCGCGCACCGGTGACCTCCTCGTGGACGGGCTCCTGCACCTCTCCACGCTCGATGCGCTCCGGGCAGCCCAGGACGCCGAGGTCCGACGCCTGGGCACGCTGGACCCGTGGGACTGGGAGTCCATCTCCTGGAACCCCGACTTCCGGCGCACCGTCGCGCTCCGGTACGTGGCCTGGCTGGCCCGGGCTGCCGGCGTGGATCGGACCTTCCCGCCCGTGCTGTCCCTGCCGCTCGGCGCGGTGGACGTCAGCCTCCTCGAGATCGCCACGCTCTACCAGGCGATGCTGGACGGCACGACGCCCCGGTTCCCGGGGACCGCCTTCCACGAGGGGACGGTGCCCGGCCTGCGGACCTCGCACCTCCTCGCGGCCGCCCCAGAATCCTGGGAGATCATCGAGGAGATTCGCGATCGCGACGGCAACCTCGTCTACCGTGCGGAGCGGGAGGCGGTGCCGATCGTGGACCCGGAGCCCGGGCGGATGGTGACGGACATCCTCGAGAACGTCGTGCAGTTCGGGACGGGGCAGCGGGCGCGGTCCGCGGTCGCGGTGAGGGGTGTGACCTGGCCGCTCCTCGGCAAGACGGGCACCACGAACGAGTACCGCAACGCCGCGTTCGTCGGCTTCGTCCCCGTGGCCCGCGACGGCCGCCCGTCGCTGGAGGGGGGGCTCACCCTGGCCGCCTACGTCGGCTACGACGACAACACGCCCATGCGGCGCGGCGGGCTGCGCGTGGCCGGTGCGTCCGGGGCGCTGCCGGCCTGGATCCTGGCTGTTCGGGGCATGGCCGAATCGGGCCTGCTCGAGGAAGCCGGTCGGGTCGTGGAGGCCGGGGAGCCCGTGCCCGAGGGCGATCTCGTCCGCGTAGCGGTGGACCTCTCGACGGGCCTCCCCACGGACGCCGTCCCGGAGGTACCCGAGGGCGCCGACGCGACGGTCCTGCCGCTCGTGCTCACGCTCCCACCGGGTCGCGAGCGATTGTTCGCTCCCTTCCGGTTCCCACCCGATGCCGCACCGGTGGCACCGTCCGCCCCCCCCGCGTCGCCCCCGCTGCCCGACGAGCCCACGGAGGAGGAGATCCTCCCGCCCGAGGGCGTGGAGCCGGAGGGCCCGGAGGCCTCCCCGCCTCCCGAGGATCCGCCCGCACCGGCAGGATAGGCCGGCCGCCCCGGCGCCGAGGCGTCATGTTAGGAGGCGGGCCATGAAGGTGTGCGCGATCCTGCCGCTCCTCTGCCTGGGCTGCGTCGTCCGCTACGGGACGCCCGAGGTCTCGCCGGTCCTGTCCGAGCCTCGGGTTCCCGACCTGGCGCTCACGGATCTCGACGCCCGGGTCGGGCTGCTGCTCGCCCAGCATCCCGAGGAGGCGCAGGCCGCCCGGCTGGAGGCCGCCCGAGCCCTGCTGCGCAAGGCGCGGACGTGGGGGGCCGCAGAGCGCGACGCCCTCGCCGGCTACCTGCGCGTGGTCGTGGCGTCCGAGGAGCGGACGCTCTCCGTCACACCCGTCCCGATCCTGGCCCCCCAGCCGCCCGTCCTCGAGGAGTCCCCCGATGGCGGCATTCCCCCCGCGGGAGGGGTCGTGGAGGAGGTCCTCGACGCCCCCTCGCCGGCGGTCGGGGCCGGCTCCGGGGGGGGGAACCTCGAGATGGCGCCCACCGCATCCGACCTGGACACCTGGGTCCGCTCCGAGCGGGAGCTGGCGGGCCGGCTCTTCCTGGAGGCGCGGGCCCTCACCGACCCGGACGACCGCAGGCGCGGGCTGGAGGAGGTCCGCGACCGACTCGCCTCGCTCCTCGCAACCTGTCCGGACACCCGCTACGCCGAGGCCATCCGGCGGAACCTGGCCACGGTGGAGCGGGAGCTCGAGAAGGGGCCCTGATCGCCGTGGCGTGGAACCTGCTCGCCGCGTGCCTCGCGATCCTGGACGCCGCGCTCGCCACGGTGGTGTTCGTGGCCTTCGCGCGGCCCGACTTCGTCACGGCCCTCCTGGCCTGGGGCCCCCCCTCGCGCTGGCCGCAGGACCTCGAGCCCGACGCGCGCGTCGAGGTGCTCCGGCCCCAGGTGATCCGCCTGCGCTGGCTCCTGCTCCCGGCGCTCGCGGCCGGCGGCTTCGCGCTGGGGGCGCTCCTGGCCTGGGCGCGGCTGCACGTCCTGCCGGCGTGAGGGACGAGGGGGCGGTTCCCGGACGGTTGACGACCGCGGCCATGTCCGGTTAGAAGGCAGGATCGAGGCTTGGTAGCTCAGCTGGTCAGAGCACACGGTTCATACCCGTGGTGTCGGCGGTTCAAGTCCGCCCCAAGCCACCATCGGAACCCGCGCTGCAGGGACGGGGAGAACGACGCGGGGGACCGGGTCGACCCCGGCGAGTGTGGTATCCTCGGCGCATCCCCCGGAGGGCTCATGAAGACGCCCCGCTCCCTGACCGCGATCGTCGAGGAACAGTGCCGGAAGTGGACCACCCAGACGGTGCCGCCCGTCACTCCGCCACGCTGCTCGGTGATCACGGTGTCCCGGGAGCCGGGGACCCGGGCCCGGGCCGTGGCGCAACTGCTCTCCCAGCGCCTGGGATACGACATCTACGGCAGCAACATCGTCGATGCGGTCGCCCGGAGCGCGCACTGCAGCGAGATCGTGGTCCGCTCCCTCGACGAGCGGGGGCGGTCGTTCGTCGAGAACTTCGTCTCCTCGGTGGGGAGGAGCCTCACCGCCGACGAGTACCTCCACCACCTCGCCCTGATCGTCGCGACGCTGGCCCGGCACCGCCGGGCCATCATCCTGGGGCGGGGCGCCTCCTTCCTCCTGCCCCACGGAACCACGCTCCGCGTGCGGTTCGTGGCACCGCTGGAGATGCGGATCGCGAGCTTCGTGAAGGAGTTCTCCCTCACACCCGACGAGGCCCGGCAGCGGATCCGCACCATCGAGAACAACCGGCGGAAGTTCGTCTTGGATGCCTTCGGCAAGGACCTCGCCGATCCCGTCCAATACGACCTGATCGTCAACGACGATCTGATCTCGGCCGAGGGCGGGGCCCGCCTCGTGCTGGCCGCGCTCGAGAGCCTGAACGCCTGACCGCCTCCGACCTGCGAGCCGCGTGTGCCAGAGACCCTCCTCATCGTGGAAGACGACGCCGACCTGGGTCGGGCCCTGGCCTGGGCCGCCCGCCGGGAGGGCTACGAGGTGCGGCTCGCGCGAACGGGCCGCGAGGCTCTGGAGGCCGCGACCCGCACCCCCCTGCCGGACCTCGTCCTGCTCGACCTCATGCTCCCCGAGCTGCCGGGCACCGAGGTGTGCCGTCGGCTGCGCGCGGACCCCAGGACCGCCCGGATCCCCGTCGTCATGGTCACCGCCCGGGGCGAGGAGGTGGACCGGATCGTGGGTTTCGAGGTGGGGGCCGACGACTACGTGGTCAAGCCCTTCTCCACCCGGGAGCTGCTCCTCCGGGTGCGGGCCCACCTGAGGAGAGCCCCGGCCACCGCGTCCACACCCGAGACGCCCGTCGCCAGTGGAGGCATCCAGGTGGATCCGGGGGCGTGGCGCGCCCGGGTCGGCGGGCGGGAGATCGAGCTCACCGCCCTCGAGTTCCGGCTTCTGGCCGCGTTCGTCAGCGCGCCCGGGCGCGTGCGTACGCGCGAGGCGCTCATCGAGGCCGTGTGGGGTCCGGGGACGGCGCTGGAGGCGCGCACCGTGGACACGCTCGTCAAGCGACTGCGCCGCAAGCTCGGGCCCACGGGGGACCGCCTGCAGACGGTGCGGGGGGTCGGCTACCGGCTCGATCCGCCCACCGGGGGGAGCGGCCCGTGAAGCTCGGCGTGAGAGGGCGTCTGTTCGCGGCTTCGGCCACGGTCATCGTGCTCGTCGGGCTGGGGGCGGCGTTCGTGGCCGAGCGGGAGGTCCGACGCGTGCTCGGGGAGCGCACGGCCGCCCATCTGCTCGCCGAGGCACGGATGGCCGCTCCCTGGATCCAGAGCCGGCCACCCGCCGAGGCCGGTGGGATCGCCACGGCGCTGGCCGCGGCGAGCGAAGCGGACATCGTGGTCCTGGCGGGGAGCCCCACGGCCTCCTCGCCCGCCGCCCTCCCGATCGTGGCCGACTCCACCGGCCGGGGCATGGATCGGGACACCATCCTGGGCCTGCCCGAGATCCGTGAGGCCTGGACGAGGGGCGAGGGCACGTGGATCGGCCGGGAGCCCTGTGCGCACGCCACGGAAGGCGGTCGACCCTGCGTGGAGGACGGCGTCGCCGTGGCGGTCCGCTGGCAGCACGAAGGGACCGTCGGCCTCGTGCGGCTGCGCCGTGACCTGGTGGAGGTGGACCGGGCGGTGGCCAACGTGCGCCGGGTGTTCGTGTGCGCGGGGCTCGTGGGTCTCATGGCCGCCCTGCTCATGAGCGCGCTCGCCTCCCACCTCGTGTCCCGCACCCTGGGCGAGCTCGTGCGGCGCGCTCGGGCGATGGCGCGGGGCGAGGGGGGCCGCGTGGCCGTGCCGCCGGACGACGCCCTGGGCGGCCTCGCCGGTTCGATCAACGCGCTCGGAGGCGAGCTGGAGCGTACGGTCCGGGAGACCGCCCGCCAGCGGGACCTCCTGGTCACCGTGCTCGAGGCCATGGCGGACGGCATCCTGGCCCTCGACCGGGACCTGCGCCTGACCGCCGCGAACCGGGCCGCGGCCGAGCTCCTGGGGGAGGCGGTGCGCTCCTCGGGGACCTACCTCATCGAGACCATCCGGTCCCCCGACGTCCTCGGGGCCGCGTCCCGTGCCCGGGACGGCGAGGCGGCCGAGGTGGAGTGCGACCTGCACTGGCCGCGGCAGCGGCGCATCCTCGCGAGCGCGCATCCGCTGGCCCACGGCGGCTGCGTGCTCGTGCTGCGCGACGTGACGGAGACCCGGCGGCTGGAGGCCGTCCGGCGGGACTTCGTGGCGAGCGCCAGCCACGAGCTCCGGACGCCCGTGGCCGCCATCCGGGCGGGCATCGAGGCCCTGGCCGACGGTGCCGCCGCGGATCCCGAGGCCGGGCCCGCGCTCGTCGAGGGCGTGCAGCGGAACGTCCTCCGGTTGTCCCGGCTGGTGGACGACCTCCTCGACCTCTCCCGTCTCGAGACCGGACGCCGGGACCTGGTGCTCGAGGCCCTGGACGTGGAGGCCGTCGTGAGCGCGGCCCTGTCCGCGATGGACACCGCGGCCCGGGAGAAGGGCATCGCCCTCGCCGCGGATGTCCCCCCGGGGTCTGGGGTGACGGCCGACGCCGGAGCGATGGAGGAGGTGCTCGGGAACCTCCTCGACAACGCGGTGAAGTACACGCCGGCCGGCGGTCGGATCGACGTGGTCGCCGCCCGCGAGGGGTATCGCCTTCGCATCGAGGTGCGCGACACGGGGCCGGGCATCCCGCCCTCCCACCGCGAGCGGGTGTTCGAGCGCTTCCATCGCGTGGACGCCGCCCGGTCGCGCGCGCTCGGCGGCACCGGTCTCGGCCTCTCCATCGTGAAGCACCTCGTGGAGGCGATGGACGGAGCGGTCACCCTGGAATGCCCCGATGCGGGGGGCTCGGTGTTCGGCGTCCACCTTCCTGCCGCCGACCTGCCCTCGCCACGTCACGGAGTTGCCACGGACGGGGGGTAATCCACACCGCGCGGAGGCATCCCGCCTCCGGACGGAGACTTCCCCCATGTTCGCACTCCTGCTCTCCTCGCTGGCCCTGGCCGGCGAGCCGGCGACCGATGCGCCGTCCGTCAAGCTGGGCGGCACGCTCTACTCCCACTACGGCCTCGACCTCACGGACGGAGCCGACGGATTCAACGAGTTCGCGCTCGACCGGGCCTACGTGATCGCCACGGCTCGGCTCCCCGACGGGTTCGGCGCGCGCATGACGCTCGACACGGACAGGCTCAAGTCCGTCGCCCTGCCCGACGGCAGCAGCCTCACCGTGGACACGAAGTACCGCGTGTACGTCAAGTACGCCTACCTGGACTGGAAGGAACCCAGCACCGGGATCCAGGCCAGCGCCGGCATCGTCTACACGCCCTACGCGCCCTTCTACGACTCGTTCATGGGCATCCGGTACATCGCCAGGAACTTCGCGGACCAGAACAAGATCCTGGACACCGCGGACGCCGGGGCCACCCTCCAGGGCACCCACGCCGGGGGACTCCTCCAGTGGAACGCCGCGCTGCTCAACGGCGAGGGCTACGGAAAGCCAGAGGCGGACGCCGGCAAGGCCGGGCAGCTCCGCCTCACGGTCGACCCGCTCGCCCGGAAGGGCGAGATGAACCTGCCTGTGACCGGGTTCGTGTCCTATGCCGGACAGCAGGGCGCGGACCCCGTCGTCACGGGGCTCGGGGCCATCGGCTTCCGGCACGCCAACGTCCTGGTCTGGGCGGAGGTCCTGACCGTCATGGAGGGTGACACGACCGCGCTCGGCTGGTCCGGGACCTTGAGGCCCATGCTGCCCGACGTCGGCGGCCTCCTCGTGCGGTACGACCACCTCGACCCGGACACGGAGACCGACCGGGACGCGAGCGACACGCTGATCGCGGGCGTCACGCACGACTTCCTGTCCAAGGTCACCCTGGCGGCCACCTACGAGCGCACCACGACCGAGGGTGCGTCCGACGCGCCGTCGCACGGCGCGTTCCTGCGTCTCCAGGCCGGCTTCTGACCCCCGCGGGCAGGGGGCGGGTCTGCGACCCGTTTCCTTGCCGGGCCACGTACCCCGGACCTGCCTCCTGCCTGCCACCGATCTGCCACACGGGGGAGGTAGACTCCCCCCCACCTCTGGAGAACGACCCATGATTCGCCATCTCGCTCCTCTCCTGCTGGCCGCGTGCGGGCCGTCCGGGCCCGAGACGCCGACCACCCCTCCCACCCCCCCGGCGCGGCCCGTCGCCATCGACGGATCCAGCACCGTCCACCCAATCAGCGAAGCCGTCGCTGAGGCTTTCCACGCGGCGGATCCCAGCGTGCCCGTGACCATCGGCGTGAGCGGCACGGGCGGCGGCCTCAAGAAGTTCTGTGCCGGAGAGATCGTCATCGCCGGCGCCTCGCGTCCCATCAAGCGTACCGAGGTGGATCTCTGTGCGCAGAAGGGCGTCGCCTTCGTGGAGCTCCCCGTGGCTTACGACGGCATCGCCGTCGTCGCGCATCCCACCGCGAGCTGGCTCGATCTCGTCACCGTGGACGAGCTCAGGGCGATGTGGCGTCCCGAGGCCCAGGGTGCCGTCAATCGGTGGTCCCAGGTGCGTCCGGGTTGGCCCGATCGGCCCTTCCACCTCTTCGGCCCCGGCGTGGACTCGGGCACCTACGACTACTTCACCGCGGCGGTGGTCGGCACCGAGCACGCGAGCCGGGGCGACTTCACTCCCAGCGAGGACGACAACGTCCTCGTCCAGGGCGTGGCCTCCGATCCGGACGCCCTCGGCTTCTTCGGGCTCGCCTGGTACGAGGAGAACCGGGAGCGGCTGCGCCTCGTCCCGGTCGACGACGGAAAGCCCGAGAACGGCGCGGGCCCGATCTACCCTACTGCGACCACGGTCCGGGACGGGACCTACCAGCCCCTGTCGAGACCGCTCTTCGTGTACGTGTCCGCGAGCGCCCTCGACCGGCCCGAGGTGGCCCGCTTCATGGACTTCTACCTGGGCGAAGGCAGGAAGCTGGTGTCCGAGGTCGGGTACGTCCCCCTCTCGGATGCGGCCTACGGCCTGGTCCAGAGACGCCTCGCCGCCCGCACGCTCGGATCGGTGTTCGCCGGGGGGGGCTCCCAGGTGGGCCTCACCGTCGAGGCGCTCCTGAGCAAGGAGCAGTGACCGGACCCGAGGCCGGGCTCCGATCCTTCCGGGGCCCGGCCACCCCCGTCGGGGAGCGGATCCTCGGGCTCGTCCTCGTGGCCTGCGGGCTCGTGTCGGTCCTCACCACGGCGGGCATCATCGCCGTCCTGGCCGGCGAGACGATCGCGTTCTTCCGCGAGGTCCCCCTCAGGGACTTCCTGCTCGACACCGAGTGGACCCCGCTCTTCGCGGCCAGGCGCTTCGGGATCTGGCCCCTCGTCGCGGGGACCTTCCTCACGACGGTGATCGCCGTGGGTGTGGCACTCCCCTTCGGACTCCTCTCGGCCGTGTACCTCGCGGAGTTCGCGCCCGCGCGGGCACGGAGCGTGCTCAAGCCGGCCCTGGAGATGCTCGCCGGCATCCCCACGGTGGTCTACGGGTACTTCGCCCTCGTCACGCTCACGCCCCTGCTCCAGCGGTTCATACCTGGACTGTCGGGCTTCAACGCACTCTCGGCGGGCCTCGTGATGGGCGTGATGATCGTCCCGTTCATCTCGTCGCTCTCCGAGGACGCGATCTCGGCCGTGCCGGACAGCCTGCGCGAGGGTGCGCTGGCGCTGGGGGCGGGCCGCCTGCCCACCGTGCTCCGGGTCGTGGTGCCCGCCGCCCGGTCGGGGATCCTGGCTGCGATCCTGCTCGCCGTGGCTCGAGCCGTGGGCGAGACCATGATCGTGGCCATCGCCGCGGGGCAGCGGCCCGTGCTCACCCTCGATCCCCGCTCGTCCATCGAAACCATGACCGCCTACATCGTGCAGGTGAGCATGGGCGACGTGCCCGCGGGCACCCTCGAGTACCGCACGATCTTCGCGGTGGGCACGCTCCTGTTCCTCATGACGCTCCTCTTCAACGCGCTCGGCCTCCACTTCGCCCGCGGCGCCCGGAGGGCGGGATGAGGCACGGGCTTTCCCCGGTCGAACGGCGCGCCGATCGCCTCCGGGAGCGGCTGTTCGTCGCCCTCTCGGCTCTGGCCGTGGCGGTGCCGATCATCGTGCTCGCGCTCCTCCTCGGTCGCGTGCTGTGGACCGGCCTCGAGCGGATCGACTGGGCCTTCCTGACGGGCTACCCCTCCCGCAGCTGGGAGAAGGCCGGCATCCTCCCCGCGCTCGTCGGCACCGTCGCGGTCAACGCCCTCGCCGCCGCCCTGGCCCTTCCGCTCGGCATCGGTGCCGCGGTCTGGCTCGAGGAGTACGCCGAACCGGCGAGCGACCGGGGCGTGGGGACACGACGGACGGCCATCGGCTGGCTCTCCCGGATCGTGGAGATCAACATCGCCAACCTGGCGGGGGTGCCCTCCATCCTCTACGGGCTCCTGGGCCTCGGCGTGTTCGTGCGGGTACTCGGCATGGGGCGCTCGGTCCTGGCTGGAGCCTGCACGCTCGCGCTGCTCGCCCTCCCGGTGGTGGTCCTGGCCTCCAGGGAGGCGCTGCGCACCGTGCCCGACTCGCTCCGGGAGGCCGCCTGGGCGCTGGGCGCCACCCGCTGGCAGGTGGTGCGTCGCATCGTCCTGCCCCTGGCCCTCCCCGGCATCCTCACCGGCGCCATCCTGGCCGTGTCCCGCGCGATGGGCGAGACGGCGCCCCTCGTGGTCATCGGTGCGCTGGTGTACGTGACGTTCCTGCCCACGGGCCCGTCGTCGCCGTTCTCTGCACTGCCCCTCCAGATCTTCAACTGGACGAGCCGCCCGCAGGCCGGATTCCAGGCCAATGCTGCGGCGGGCATCGTGGTGCTGCTCGCGACCCTCCTCCTCCTCAACGCAGCGGCCATCCTGCTGCGCGCGCGCCTCCAGCAGCGCAACCGGGCCTAGGCCATGGACTCCCCCGTCGACAAGTTCCGTGTGTCCGGCCTCACGGCGGGTTTCGGGGGTCGGACCGTGCTCTCCGACGTCGCCTTCGCGATGCCCGCCCATCGCGTCACCGCCGTGATCGGGCCATCCGGTTGCGGGAAGTCCACCTTCATCCGGATCCTCAACCGGATGCACGAGCTGGTCCGGGGAGCGTGGGTTCGGGGCGAGGTCCGCCTGGACGGCGTTCCCGTCTACGGATCCGACGTCGATCCCGTCCTCCTCAGGCGGCGGGTGGGCATGGTCTTCCAGAAGCCCAACCCGTTCCCCCACCTCTCGGTCCGTGACAACGTGCTGGCCGGCCTCGCCCTCACGGGGCGGCTTCCCCGGCGCGAGGGGGACGAGCTGGCCGAGCGCGCCCTCGTGCAGGCCGCCCTGTGGGACGAGGTCCGGGATCGGCTCGACGCCCCGGCGGGTGGCCTGTCGGGGGGGCAGCAGCAGCGGCTCTGCATCGCCCGGGCGCTCGCCGTGGATCCCGAGGTCCTCCTCATGGACGAGCCCTGCTCCGCGCTCGATCCCATCGCCACGGCCCGGATCGAGGACCTCATCCACGCGCTCGCGTCCGACTACACGATCGTGATCGTCACGCACTCCATGCAGCAGGCCGCCCGGGTGTCCCACCGCACCGCCTTCTTCCTCCTCGGCGAGCTGGTGGAGCAGGACGAGACGGGTCGCCTCTTCACCTCGCCCCGGGATCCCAGGACCGAGGACTACATCACCGGCAAGTTCGGGTAGGAGACCCCATGCCCCGGACACACACCGATCGGGAGTTCGAGGCCGAGCTGGCCATGCTGCGCGAGCGGATCCTGCTCATGGCCGGCCGGGTGGAGGAGATGATCGCCCTGGCCATGCGGGCGCTGGTGGAGGGCGATCCGGATCTGGCCCGGGCCACCATCGCCCGTGATGCCCGCGTGAACCACGACGAGATCGAGATCGACGAGAAGTGCCTCACGCTCCTCGCCCGGTGGCAGCCCATGGCGTCCGACCTGCGGTTCATCACCCACGCCTCCAAGATGGTGACGGACCTCGAACGCATGGGCGACCTCGCCGTGAACATCAGCGAGCGCGTGCTGGACCTCCACGAGGCCGGGTACGAGGGCCCGTTCGTCCGCATCCCGCGGATGGCGGCCATCGTGCAGGAGATGCTGCACGGAGCCGTGGACGCCTTCGTGGCCGGCGACGCGGAGCGGGCCGAGGCCGTCCTCGCCCGGGACGACGAGGTGGACGCCCTCTACCACGACATCTTCCTCGGCCTGCTCGGGCGGATGTCCGCGGGCACCGAGCCCGTGACCCGCTGCGTGTCGGTCCAGAACATCGCCAAGTACCTCGAACGAATCGGCGATCACGCCACCAACCTCGCCGAGCAGGTCATCTTCGTGGTGCGGGGGCGGGACGTGCGACACGCGGGGAAGCGGGGGCCGGCCGAGTGACCGGATCGAGGCGGATCTCCGTCAGGCCCCCACCAGGTGCGCCCGGACCACCTGGGCCACCTCCTCGCTGTGCGACCGATCGTTGGTGGCCAGGTCCACGAACGCCGCACCGGGGATGGAGGCGGCGATGCGGAGCGTGTGACCGTAGTCGTGCAGGCGGTCCCTGGAGGTGCCCAGCACGAGCACGGGGACATCGATCCGATCGAGCCCGTCCCATGCCCGGTAGGGCTTGAGGGCTCGGATCGCCCGTGCGATCTTCCATGGATCGGCCGCCTCGAGGATGCGGCAGTAGATGGCGTACATCTCCGCGTCGGCCGCGACGTCGATCACGAAGGTCCGCACGTACCACTTGAGGAAGGGCAGCAACGGGCGGTAGAGGGGGACCGCGAAGCGGGCCAGTACGAGCGACCACCAGGGGAAGGCGAACTCGGCGTTGGGTTCCACCAGGACCACGAGTCGGGGCCGCTTGCCGAGCCGCCGGCAGCACTCGATGAGCACGCTCGCGCCGAGGGAGTAGCCGACCAGCACGAAATGGCCGTCGACCAGGGGTGCTCGTGCCATCCAGGCGAGGAGGTCGCTGGCGAGGGCGGGCACGGAGAGGTCGCGCTCGGCACCGAGCCGGCTGCTCGCCTTCTCCCGGGTCTCCACCCAGTGGATCGGGAAGTGGCGGGAGAACCCGAGCACCACCTGCCGGAAGTTGTCCATGATGGAGGCGAGACCCGGGATCAGCACCACGGGAGGCAGGCCGGCGTCGGTCGCGGGGTGGAAGGTCGCGACGTAGAGGTGCACACCCGGTGACGTCTCCACGTGTGACGAGGCGCAGGTGGTCCCCGGAGCGCAGAAGCCGGGGAGGTCGTACGTCGGATCAGGCACGGCTGCGCCGGGCCCGGCGGCGGAGCACGGCCCAGCGCAGGAGCAGGCCCGCCCCGAGGAGGACGAGCCCGAGCACGAGGGCCGAGACCGAGATGGGCATGTAGAGCCGCCGGAGCGACGGGGGGCCGAACAGCCAGAGCGTCCAGACCGGCACCTCGGGCACGGCGAGCCAGAGGAGGGCCACGTTCTTCACGAAGTACAGGATGAACGCCGTCCCGAGGGCGGGCAGCACGTGGAGGGGGCGGAAGAGGCCCGTGGCGATGCCGAACGGGATCGCGACCGCCATGACCAGCCGGTAGTGGAAGGGGGCGTCGTACCGGTGGACGAGGAGGCTGTCGAGGAGGCCCGCCAGCGGGTAGACGACGAACAGCACGGTGGCCCAGGTGGCGAGGCGGGGCGCGCGCCAGGCCAGCGCGATGCCGAAGAGGAGCCCGGACAGCGGGCACCAGCAGAAGAGGATGGACGCCGGCGGCGTGGGGCGCGGACCCCAGGAGTAGTACCCGTACCAGGCCAGCAGGTGCGCGGCGTAGTTCCACAGCGCGGCGACCACCAGGACCACGGCCAGGATCCAGGAGATCCAGCGGACGATTCGGGTACGCATGCCGGATCCCTTCGGACGGGGTGGTGGGGGCTCTCCCCACGTACCCCCGGAGCGGCTAGTCGGGCAGGCTCTCGGCGATGTACTCGACGGCAACGACCCGGGCACCGGGCTTATGCGCCGCGAGGCGTGCGACCGCGAGCGCGGCCGCCTGGCCGATGTCGTCGGCGAGCACCACGAACTCCTCTTCGTCGCTGAGGACGACGAGGAAGCCGCTCCGACGCTGGAGGGGTGGCCCCTCGAGCTCGGCCGGGCGCTCCGGGGCAGGCGGCTCGCCGGGCACCGGCCTCGGCTCGGGAGCGGGGGTGACCGGGGTGGGCAGCGGCGTGGCCGGACGGGTCGGGGGGGCCTCGGCACTCCGCCACCGGGCCGGGATCCCCCGCCGCTTGCGGTAGGCCCGCACGTTCTCGGCGGTGACCCCCGCGAGCTCGGCCACCTCGGCGTCGGGCACGACGCCGATGAGGTGGAGGAAGGGATCCATCCGGGACACCCGCACGATCTTCATCGGACGCCAGCCCTCGGGGATTGCCGGGAGGGGCTTCGGCTCGGGCGCGGGTTCCGTGCCCGGGGCCGGAACCGGCTCGGGTGCGGGCGCCGGGGTGGGCACCAGCTCGGGCGAGCGTTCGAACATGGGCACCTGACGCGCCTTGCGGTGCGTCGACGGCGCCGGGATCCGGCGGCGGGAGCGGTACTGGCGCACGTTGGAGGACGATACCCCAGCGAGCCTCGCCACCTCCTCGTCGGGCAGGATCCCGACCTTGTCGAGGAAGGGGTCCAGCCTGGACCGCCGGACGACCTGGATCGGATCGCCCGGCCGGGCCCGCCGGCGCTGCTTCCTGCGGCTCGGCGCCGCCCCGGACGGATGGGAGCTCGTCACCTCGGGGGGAGGCGCCTCGATCTGTGTCCGGCGCCGCCGTCGGGACGCGGCGGTGGAGGCCTCGGGGGGAGCAGGCGCCTCCGGCGCCGGTGCGACGGAGGGGGCGCTGGGGGGGTTCCTGCTCTCGAGGAAGCGGGCCAGGGCGGTCTTGCGGCGTCTCGTGGAATCGGGCATGGACGGACTCCGGAGCGACAGGTCGTCGGATCCCCCCGTAAGCCGTGATGGGAGGTTGTCCAACCCCCATGAGTTGGTTTCACGATGGCCCGTGTCATGGAACCTCGCACGAGGTGCACGGCCGAACGATCCAGGCGGGCCGAACGACGTAGGATGCAGCCATGTCTTGGCGGATCGTCACATCCAGGATTCTCGGTGCCGTCACGATCCTGACCGCACTCTGGTCCATCGTCGGGCAGATCCTGGCCCACAGGGGATTCGGAGGCTGGCAGCCCCCCCCGGAGATGCCCCTCATCGCGGGCCTCTTCTGCGTGTGCTCCTGGAGTGCCCTGCTCCTTGGCGCCGCCTTGTGGATCCGGGGTCCCCGGCTCGCGACCTACGCCATCGTGTGGTGGGCGGTCTTCCCGTTGGCCGACACTATCGACGCCATCGCGAACGGCTGGTGGGGAGGCCCCTTCCAGTACCGGATCGTGCTCCTCGTGGCCGTCCCGTATGCGCTCGCCACCGGGCTGTTCCGCATCCGGCACGTGCTGCCCGCCGTGGCCGTCGTGGCGGGTGTGTTCGTGGCCCGGAACCTCCTGGTCGCGTTCTTCCACCGGCCCAAGGTGCCGGTCTGGGTGATCTGGGCCTTCGGCTGGGACGTCACCCGGCAGCTGTACATGCCCGCGCAGTGGGTGGCCGGCGGCATCGGCGTGGCCGCGCTCGTGGCCTGGGGCTGCCAGGAGTGGATTCTCGCGGCTCGGAGACGCGCACGCCGGGACGCCCGGGCCCCTGGCACGGCGGATCAGTAGCCCTCGCCGGCGACCAGGTAGACGGCCCCCGCGCCCCATCCGCCGGAGTCCTCGGCGCCGGCACCGATGAGGACGTCCTCGTAGCCGTCGCCGTCCACGTCTCCCGTGGCGAGTGCGTCGCCCGCGTTGTCGCCAGGGTTCTCCCCGACGAGGATTGCGTCCGATGCGGCGAGCAGCAGGGTGCCCTCCAAGGGCCCTCGGACGAGGTGGACGGCGCCGGCGGAGGATCCGCCCCCGTCCGATCCGGTGGCGCCGACGAGCAGGGCCTCCACGCCCTCGCCATCGACGTCCGCCGTGGCCATCGACCAGCCCGCGCTGTCGTCGGCGATGGCTCCGACGAGCTTGGCGCCGGCGGCGGAGAGGTCCACCGTGCCCGAGACCGAGCTGCGGATCACGTAGACCGCTCCGGCCGAGGAACCGCCGGAGTCCTCGCCGAAGGCGCCGACGAGCATCTCGTCGATCCCGTCCCCGTCGGTGTCGCCCATCGCCACCGGGTTGCCCGCGTAGTCGCCCGGGGCCTCCCCAACGAGCTTCGTGTCGGCGCTGGCGAGGTCCAGGACGCCCTTGGCGGGGCCCAGGACGAGGTAGGCGGCGCCCGCCGCGGGGCCCCCCGCGCCCTGGTAGGGTGCGCCGACGAGGACGTCGTCGTGCCCGTCGCCATCCACGTCCCCAGCAGCGACGGCGTAGCCCACGCCGTCGCCGGCCTCCTCGGCGAACCACTTCGCGCTGGCCGACGACAGGTCCAGGAGGCCCTTCAGGGGACCGTCCACCAGGTAGACGGCACCGCCGTCGGGGCCACCGCTGTCGTCGCCGCTGGCGCCGGCGAGGAGCTCGTCGGATCCGTCGCCGTCGATGTCGCCGGCCGCGACCACCAGGCCGGCCCGATCGCCCGCGGTCTCGCCGGACAGGCGCGCGTCGGCCAGGGCGAGGTCGTTCGTCGTCTCCACCGGTCCCAGGACGAGGTAGGCCGCGCCCGAGGAGGTGCCGACGGCATCCTGGAACGGAGCCCCGAGAAGGACGTCGGGAACGGCGTCTCCGTCGATGTCTCCGAGGGCGACCGAGGTACCCGCGGCATCGCCCTCGGCCTCGCCCAGGAACCGGGCCGCGGCGGACGAGAGGTCCGCGACGCCGCTCATCGGCCCGAGGACGAGGTACGCGGCGCCGGAGTTCTGGCCCACGCCGTCCGCCCCTGCGGCGCCGACGAGGAGATCCACGAGGCCGTCCGCGTTGGTGTCCCTCGCGGCGAGCACCTTGCCCGCATGGTCGTCCGCGGCCTCGCCGACCCACTTCGCATCCATCGCGCCCAGATCGATGGCGCCCCGGAGACCGCAGGGCAGGGGAGAACCGTCGCAGTTGTCGTCCACCCGGTTGTCGCAGACCTCCTTGGCGCCCGGATGCACCGAGGGGTCGGTGTCGTCGCAATCCCCACGAGAGGGGGGGTAGCCGTCGCCGTCGGCGTCGAACGGACCGGTGTCGACGTCGGTGTCGACGTCGGTATCGGCCTCCTCGGTGTCGTCGGGCTGCTCCTCGGTCGGCTGGCAGGCCGCGGACACGAGCAGGAGGACGAGTGGGGTGACGGCGAGGATCGGGCGCGCGGAGGAGGGAAGGGAGATGGGCATCGCGGGTCCTCCTGGGCGGCACGATACCACGGGACGAGGATGTGCGATCGGCGTCAGACCTGGATCTCGTAGACGATCGGGATGCCCGCGAGCGACAGCTCGGGATGGAACGTCCAGGAGACGAGCTGGACGGCGCGGGGGTAGGGGATGAAGCGGGTTCGGTAGAACGGTGCGGCCGGCCAGCCGCGCCGGCCGAAGTCCACCGTCGCGACGATGCCCTCGGCACGGATGCGGTGGAGCCAGGCCCGGAGGAACGCCACCTGCTCGGAGCGTGACAGGTCCGGGAACGCGACGTGGTTGATCCAGGCGTACCGCTCGGTGGTGCGGCCCAGCTGGTCGTGGAGGACGTAGTTGATCATGGCGAGGATCCGACCGTCGCGCTCCCACACGACGGTCCGGGCGACGTCGGGCCGGTCGAGCTCGACGGCCAGGTCCTCGCGGTCCCACGCGAGGGCCAGCGCGACGGTGTCCCGGTACCGCTCCAGGAGCGCATGGCAGGCGTCGAGATCGGACGCGTGGTACTCCCTCAGGGCCACCCCGGGCGGGGCGGTCGGGGGGGCATGGGCGCCGAGGAGTCGGATGGCTGCCTTCTCCCAGCCCTTCAGGCCCTCCGACGCATCGACCCGGTCCAGGTCGAGGATGCGGGCCAGGACCCCGGACCTCCGGATGGACTCGATCCGGTGCCCCTCGGCAGCGAGCTTCCGCATCATGAGGGTGGAGCGGTGGCCGCTCTCCAGCGTGAGGAGCGAGAAGTCGTGGCCGTGGACGCGGTTGAGATCGACGGCCGCCCGGATGAGGTCGAGCGCGATGCCCTGCCGGAGGTACTCCTTCCGGACGACGAGGAGACAGCTGTAGACGGCGTTCCACAGGCGTCCCCGGTAGTGGAACCGCTGCGGGAGGTTGGCCAGGAAACCGACGATCTCGCCGTCCTTGTAGGCGGCCAGGAGGTGATCCCGCCTGGATTCCGGGATCCGGTCGATGAGGTACCGGACGAACGCGGGGCGGTAGAAGTTGGGGAAGGAAGCGAGCCCGTACTCGTCGCGCCAGGAGGCGTGGGCCATCCGCTCCAGCTCCTCGAGGTCGCCCCGGAAGGTCTCGATGGACAGGCCCGCGAGCATCCAGCACCTCCGTCGCCAGGCACGATCCACCCCTGCCGTTGCGCCTCCGGCGGGCGAACGGCAGCTGCAGGGGGAAGGGGAGCGGTGCGGGCTAGTAGGCCGCGCCGGGGACGACCACGAGGATGTCGTAGCTGTCGAGGAGCGTGGTGGAGTCGCCCAGCACGTTCAAGGTCAGCGAGAAGAGCTGGTCCTCGGTGGTGGCGGCCACGGTGCC